>DATDOS010000203.1:0-15286 GCA_035293125.1 Gaiellaceae bacterium
AGCGCACCTGCGTCAGGCCCGCCCTCTCGATCAGACGGGTCGCCCGCGCGTGCCAGGCGGCGTCGTGCTCGACGCTGGTGAGCTCGTGGATCCGGCGTCCGAACCAGACGGTGCTGCGACCACTCCCCCATTCGAGGCCGCACCACCCGGGCTCGAGCACGGTGTCGCAGAAGCGAATCGCGCGCCGCCCCAGCCAGGGCTCGTTCGGGTGGAGCAGCTGGCCGGCCTTCGCGAGCACCTTGCGCGAGGTGAGACCGGGTTGGGCCAGGTGGGAGCGCGTGAGCCTCACGATCCCGGAACCATCCTCCCGCGCCGCGTTCCCTGTCCGTCTGCCAGCGGCCGGACAAGCACCCGCGTCGTCATGCGGGTCTCCGGCCGGACTCGCCCGCCACGAGCTCGGCGTAGAGCACGAGCACGCGCCCGACGACGTCGCTCCACGAGTACTCGGCACACCGACGGCGAGCCGCCTCGCCCATCTGCCGGCGCGCGTCCGCATCGGCGGCCAGCTCGCTCAGCGCAGAGGCGACCGCATCCGCCTCGCGCCGAACGAGGAATCCCGCGTCGTCGCCGACGATCTCCTCCACGCCGTTCACGGGTGTCGCCACGATCGCGAGCCCGCTCGCGGCCGCCTCCAGCGCGACCAGCGGGAAGGCCTCGTACAGCGTCGGGAAGACGAAGACGTCCGCTGCCTGGTAATAGCGCTCCGTGTCGTGCCGGGGGCCGAAGAAGCGGACGCGGTCCGCGACACCGTGCGCCCGGGCGAGCGCGGCGAAGCGGCGATCGTCGCCCTGCCCGACGACCCACAGCCGCAGCCGGGCCTCCGTGAGCGCCAGCGCCTCGATCGCGATCGCCAGTCCCTTGCGGTCCCAGTCGCCGCCGACGAACAGGGCGACGATCTCCTCGTCGCCGACAGCTTCCGCCTCGCGCAAACCTCGCCGTGCCGCCGCATCGGGGCGGAAGCGATCGGCATCGACCCCGTTCGGCGTGACGGCGACACGTGGGCCCGGGTAGTGAGAGCGGAGCTCACGGCCCACGCCCTCCGAGACGGCCGCGAGCACGCGTGCCCGGCCGGAGCGGTAGCCCCAGCGCTCGGCGGCGAGCGCGAGCAGCCGCGCAACCGTCGTGTTCAGCCGCCGCAGGCGCGGAGCATCCGGCGGCGCGAGGGCGCCGGTCGCCTCGCGGTAGCCCGCATGGCAGAACTGGACGGTCGCGATGTCGCACCGGTTCGGCACGATCGCCCCCATGGTGTGCACGATGTCGGCCCGCAAGCGCCGGACCCGAAGGCCCCCGGCGACGAAGAACCACACGAACCGAAGCGGGATCGGCCGCGCCGGTACGCGCACGCGCTCCCATTCGACCAGCGGCCGGAGCTCGGGTGCCAGGTCGGGGGCGACGACGACGATGTGGAAGTCGTGGTGCGCGTGCCGCACGAGCTCGGCGAACGCGCGCTCCATCCCTCCGTGGTCGTGGATTCCGTGTGCCACGAGCGCCACGCGCGGGCGATCGACAGGGCCGGCCGGTTGGCCCATCTCCACCCACGCTACCGTGCTTCGAGACGGCCCGAGAGGGCTTGCGCCCTACGTTCGCCGCGCGAGGGCTGCGAGCAGCGCCTCGTCGAGGGCCTCGGCCGCCGCGCTCACGCTGAAGAGGCGCTTCACCGCTTCACGCCCCTGTCGGGCGAGCGCCTCGCTCCCGACCGGGTCCGCTCGCAGCTCGCGCAGGGTCTGGGACAGAGCGTGTACGTCGCCCTCGGGAAACAGCCGTCCGCCGCGCGTCGCGTCTATCACCCAGGGAATCTCGCCGGAGTCGGAGCCGACGATCGGAACGCCGCACCAGAGCGCCTCTGCGAGGACGCGTCCGAACTGCTCCGCCCAGCGCGGCGTCGTGCGGGACGGGAGAACGAGCGCGTTCATCTCCGCGTAGACCTCCGCCATGCTCTCGTGACTGACTCCCGTGCGGATCTCGAGCGTGCCGTTCGGGAGCGTCGTTCCTTCGAGCTCGGCTCGAAGCGGGCCGTCCCCCACGAGCAGGAGCCGGACCGGGCCCTCGAGGAGGCGCACCGCCTCGACGAGATCGCCGATGCCCTTCTCGGGCACCAGCCGCCCGGCGAAGCCGATCGTGTAGGGGCCGGCCGGCCGGCGCAGCGGCCGCTCCCAGTCGGGGATGCCCTCCGGCGCGAGGACCACGTCGCCGACCGCGCCCCAGCGGCGCGCGAGCTCACCGGCGGCCGGCGAGCGGGCGGCGACGAAGTCCGCCCGGGCGAGGACCGCCCGCCGGATGAGCCGCGCCGGCCAGGGCAGCGGGCGGTCGAGGTTCTCGTAGGCCTGAACGCCGAACGGGATTCCCATCCGCCGGATGGTCAACCCCCACTGGAGGGCGGGCACCGAGAACGTCTCCTCGTGCAGGAAGACGGCCCGCGGGCGGAGCCTGCGCACGACGTGTGCCGGTCGCGCGAGGTAGAAGTGCCGCTGCGGGCGGCCGGGGAGGACGATTCGAAGCGGCATGAGGCGATCCTCCATGCCGGGAAGCGGACGCGGGGCGAACGCCTCCGGCGAGTACTCGTGCCGCCAGCGATCGGGGACGACGACGACCGGGTCCCAGCCGAGCTCGGCAAGGCGGACGTAGACCGACTGGTTCACCGGCACGACACAGGGGTGGCTGACCACGAGGAGGCGACCTCTCTCGACGGAGGCGGGCCGGTCGACCCGCTGCCCGCCGGTGCGCCTCGCGGCGGCCGGCGAGTCGCCGGCGGCCGACGCTCTCGCAGTCGATCGACGCTCCGAAGCAGACGCGGTCATCCTGCCCCCGGTCGGGACCTCCGGGTCGTCGGAGGGATGACGGGGTCTCGTTCCGAGGGCATGAGCGGCAGCCTGCGACCACTCAACCTAGACGGGAGTGTTCCGCGAGTCCAGTCCGTCGAGCGCCGCGGATGACCCGAACGGGCCACGGGGAACCGGATGCGTGCTCGTGCGAGCCAGGTGATCTCTCCCGGCTGCTTCCATCATTGGCCCGTGACGATCTACGACCAGAAGCCGCGGTCGTCGCATGCGCTCTCCGTGGTCTCGCGCCAGGCGAACCGGCTCTGCGAGCTGATCCAGGCGCTGCCGGCCGACCGCATCGAGGCTATCGGCGACGTGCTCATCGAGACGTGGCGCGGCGGGCGGCAGGTCTTCGTCGTCGGCAACGGCGGGAGCGCAGCGACCGCCTCGCACATAGCGTGCGATCTCGGCCGGATCGAGGTCGCCGGCTCGACCTTCCGCGTCTCGAGCCTGGCCGACAACACGGCTCTTCTCTCCGCCCTCGCGAACGACATCGGCTACGAGCACGTCTTCGTCGAGCAGTTGCGGCCGCAGCTCGCCGGCGGCGACGCGCTGATCTCGATCTCGGCGAGCGGCCGCTCCCCGAACGTGCTCGCGGCGATGCGCCTCGCGCGCGAGCGGCAGGCGACGACTCTCGCTCTGCTCGGCTTCGACGGCGGGGATGCGATCCACCTTGCGGACGAGCACGTGCTCGTCTGCAGTGACCACTTCGGGCTCGTCGAGGACGTTCACCTCGCCGTCAACCACCTGCTGGTCGCCTATCTCAGGGAGCGCCTGAGCGAAGCATGAGGGGCCCGCGCCCCGGCGCGTTCTTCGATCGTGACGGAGTCCTCAACGAGAGACCCGCGCCCGGCGAGTTCGTGCGTTCGACCGCCGACTTCCGCTGGATACGCGGGGCAGCCGACGCAGTCGCCGTGCTGCAAGCGCGCGGCTACGCGGCGATCGTCGTCTCGAACCAGCGCGGCATCGGCGAGGGCAGCGTCTCGTGGAGCACCATCGGGACGATCGAGCGGCTGATCCAGGATGAGCTTGCACGACGCGGCTCGGCCATCGCCGGCTTTCACTACTGCCCCCACCGCCGCGACGCCGGCTGCGAGTGCCGCAAGCCGGCGCCCGGCCTCCTCCTACGCGCGGCACGAGAGCACGGAATCGACCTGCCGGCGAGCGTCATGATCGGCGACGCGGAGAGCGACGTCGAGGCCGGCGGCGCAGCCGGCTGCCGCACCGTCCGCATCGCCGCGCGCGGGGAGCCGTCGGTCGCAGATCTCGTCGTCCCTAGCCTGTCCGAGGCGGTCGCGGCCTGGCTTCCGCTGGACGCGCCGCGGAGACCATGACGACGCCTCGCCCGCGCGCCACGTCCCAGAGCGCCTCGATCTGACCGAGGAGCGACGCCGGCAGCTGGCGCACGGTCGGCCACTCGCGCTGCGCGAGCGCGAGCGCCGCTCGCGCGAGCCCCGGCATGGAGCGGTCGCCGACGACCACGCCGAACACGGCGCGGCGGACGAAGAGCCCCCGCTCGAGCGTGAGCAGGCAGGCGACGAAGTTGTACGTCGCGTCGCGAACCGCGCGGAAGGTCGGCGCGCCGCGGCGGTCGGCGTCGTAGCGCGGGGCGGGATGGTGGTCGACGACGATCGCGGGGTCGTAGACGAGACGCCAGCCGTGCTTCCGCGCCCAGAGACAGAGAGCGACCTCGAAGTGCACCTGAGCGCCCTCGCCCCTGAGACCAGCCGGTAGCGCAAGCGCTTCGCGCCGGTAGGCGCCCACAGCCTTGATCACGTCGACGTCCCGCGCCGGGCCCGCGCCCACGTGGTGATTGCCGACGAGCTTGCCCCAGCGCGAGATCCTGCCGACGTCTTCCGTGAAGGGCGGAACCGACTGGGGCGTGTGGTCACGGCCGCCGACTCCGCCGACGCCCGGGTCGGCGAGGTGCTCGAGCAGTCGGACGAGCCAGTCGGGACGTGGGACGACGTCGTCGTCCGAGAATGCGATCACGTTGCCGGTGGCGCGCTCGATGCCGGCGTGCATCGCAGCGAGGACGCCCGGGACGTCCACGACGACCTCCACGAGCGAGCCGGGCTCGTGCTCGGCGACCACTCGCCGCGTCTCCTCGTCGCCCGCGCGGCGTACGACGACGACCTCTCGCGCCGGTCGCGACTGGGCCCGCAGACCTTCGAGGCAGGCACGCAGGTGGGTCGGCCTCCTGTAGGTCGGCACGATGACCGAGACCGCCGGCTCCCCGGTGCTCATGATCGCGAACTGTATTGGCCGCCACCCTATGATCGGCTCATGCCGCCCCGCGCGACACTCTCGGTGGTCATCCCGACGAAGAACACGGCGCGGCTGCTTCGCGAGTGCCTCGAGAGCGTGGCCTGGGCCGACGAGATCGTCGTCGTGGACATGTTCAGCACCGACGACACGGCCGCCGTCTGCGCCGACTTCCCGAACTGCCGGCTGCACGAGCGCGAGGACTACATCTTCGGCAATGTCAACTTCGGCTTCGATCAGGCGACGAGCGACTGGGTGATGCGGCTCGATACCGACGAACGAATCACGCCCGAGCTCGCGGCGGAGATCGAGTCGATCCTCGCCCAGCCGCCGGCGGGCGTCACCGGCTACGAGCTTCGCGAGCGGCGGATCGTGCTCGGTCGCGAGCTCGCCCACGGGGCAGGGCGCGAGCACTACCGGAAGATGCTGTTCCGGCGGGGCGCTGCGCGCTATCCGGTCCGGCACGAGCACGAGGAGCTCGAGACCTCGGGCACCTGGCTCCGGGCGCGCCACGGCTACCTGCACTACAACTACGCGAGCGTCGCGGAGTACCTCGAGAAGACCAACTACTACACCGACGAGGATGTGCCGAGAGTGACGCTCCCGGCCCAGCCGCCGAGCGCCGGCAAGGCGCTGCTCGAAGCGGCCCGCGCGTTCTACCTGTACGTCCTCAAGTGGCGCGGCTACCGCGACGGCTGGGTGGGCATCCTCGACGGTGGAATGCGCGCGGTCTACCAGTTCACGTACTGGATGAAGCTGCGGGAGCGCTGGGAGCGCGAGCGCGCCGCGAGCCAGGTGTCAACGCGCTCTCAGGAGTGAGCGGGCGTTCTGCCGGGTCCGCCGTCCGAGCTCCCGCAGCTCGCCGCGGCGGAGCAGGCGAGCCGCACGCAAGGCCCTCCCGAGCGCGAGACCGAGGAGGGGCCACCGGTGCGCGATCATGCGGACGCGGTAGTCCGGGAAGAGCCGCAACCGGCGCCCTCGGTAGCGGCGAACGATCTCGCGATCCTCGCGAATGAACTCGGCGCTGCGGGAGACCGTCTTCGAGCTCTCGTGGAGCCGGAAGCACGTCCAGTACTCGTCGCAGTAGACGATCGGGAACTGCGTCACGATCCGGTTCCAGAGGTCGTAGTCGAACGAGTTCCGGTAAGAGCCGTCGAGCTGCCCTACGGCGTCCAGAGCCTGCCGGCGCATGAAGACGGTCGGTGAGGGGATGAGGTTCCCGATCGTCAGCTGGTGGCGGAGGTCGAGCCTCTCCGGCTTCACCAGGCGCAGCTCCTCGCCGCTCTCGTTCACGACGACGTAGTTCGCAAAGACGAAGGCGGCATCCGGATGCTGCCGCAGGGTTCGGACGGCGCTCGCAACCGCGCCGGGGAGGTAGAAATCGTCCGCGTTCAGCCACGCGACGAACTCGCCCCGCGCCATGCCGAAGCCCTTGTTGATGGCCTCGACCTGGCCGTCGTCCGGCTCGGAGACCCAGGTGATCTCCGGATGGCGTTCGAGGATCGAGACCGTGGCATCGGTCGATCCACCGTCGATGACGATGTGCTCCAGCGGGCGGTAGTCCTGCGCGCCGACGCTCTCGAGGCAACGCTCGATGAACTGCCCCTGGTCGAGCGAGGGGGTCACGATCGAGACGAGTCCAGACGACCGCGCGACGATCATGGCTCCGCTCCCGCGATCTCGTCGTAGAGCTCCAAGAATGCTCTGCCCTGCGCCTCGACGCTGAACTCGCGCCGGACGCGCGCGGCCGCGGCGGAGCCGAGGCGGGCGCGCAGATCCGGGTCGTCGAGGAGCGTCGTGACGGCCTCGGCGAGCGCCTCGCCGCCGGCCCGCTCGACGAGGTAGCCGTCCTCGAGGTGAGTGACGGCTTCCGGCACGCCCCCGCTCGGGAGCGAGACGACGGGCGTCCCGCACGCCATGCTCTCGAGGATCGTGTTCGGCAGGTTGTCGGCGAGCGTCGGGTAGAGGAGGACGTCCGCAGCCGCGTACGCGAGCGCCAGCCGCTCGCGGTCGTCGATCATCCCCAGCGCGACGACCTGCGTAGCCGGCGGCTCGATCGGTGTCTCCCCCTGCCCGAAGACGAGGGCTGTCAGGCCCGGATGCCGCGCGCCGAGCCGCCCGAGCGCAGCGGTAGCGAGCCCTGCTCCCTTGCGCTCCTCGCGACTGGCGACAAGGACGACGGGCGCATCCACCGGCACGCCGAGCTGCGCCCGCGCGCCCGCGCGCGGCTGCGGGCGAAAGACGTCGAGCTCGACGCCGGTCCGGATCACGCGCACGGGGAAGCGGTTGAGCAGCGGGCTCTCTCGGGCGAGCGAAGCAAGCCAGTCGCTCGGCGCGACGATCGTCATCGGGCTGTGGCGGTAGGCGACGTCCTTGATCCGCCAGTTCACGGCGCTCAGGTCGTGGCGCAGAGGCGGATAGCCGTCGAGATGCGGGCACGAGCCACAGCCCGTCCGCCACCGGCCGCACTCGAACGAGTACGAGCAGTGCCCGGTCAGCGGCCACATGTCGGCGAGGCGCCAGACGGTCGGGCGGGCGCGCGCGAGCAGCGGCAGCGACGTGTGCGCGAACCAGCCGCCGTGCAGGTTGTGGAGCTGGAGCACCGTCGCCTCGCGGAACCAGGGATGCGCCCTGAGAGCGAAGCACGAGGCGCTGACGGCGTACTGGAGGCTCAGGCGCTCGGTCAGCATGTAGGCGGCAAGATTCGCCCGCCACCAGTTCTTGCTCCCGGCGAGCGGCGCGACGTTCGGGTCGTCGGTCGTCTTGTGCCCCACGAGCATCCGCGAGCGGGCGCCGAGCCGCTGCAGCTCGGTGTGGATCTTGTACGCCGAGCGTGCGGATCCGCCGGCTGCGTCGAACTGGCTGAGGTGGAGGACCGTCTGCATGGCCAGGCCGGGCTCACACGCGCCCGGCTAGCGTACAGCCAGGAAGTCGTCGAATGCCAAGACCCTGTCAGGCGGCGACGTCCTGCCAGGTGAACGTCGGCGCAGCGGTCAGTCGTTCCTCGAGATAGAGCAGGTGCCAGAGCTGGAACATGAGCAGCGTCCAGATCTGGTCGCCGAAGTCGGCCCGCCGGTCGAGATGCGGCAGCACGAAGCGCTCGAAGATCGCCGGCTGGAAGAGCCCCTGCCGGCGGAGCCGCTCGGGGTCGAGGAACCTGAGCACGAGCGGACGGAGCTCGCCGCGCAGCCACTCGCCCGTCGGGATGACGAAGCCGCGCTTGGTCGCCCCGAGCATCGGCTCGGGCAGGAGATCCGCCACCGCCGCCTTGAGGAGCGCCTTCAGGTCGTCGGGCCGCGTCCGTAGGGACGCTGGGATCGAAGCGACGAACTCGACCAGCTCGTGGTCGAGAAAAGGCACTCTGGCTTCGAGCGAGTGCGCCATCGAGAAGCGGTCGGTCATGAGCAGGAACTCCTCGGGGAGCTGCGTGTGAAAGTCGAGATAGGCGACGGCGTCTCGGGGGCTCGCCGCGCCGGACTCGTCGTAGATCGCCTGCAGCAGACTCCCCGTCGCGGGGAGTCGATCTGCGTCCTCGAGCACCAGGTCGCGCTTTGCCTGGTCCGAGAAGTAGTAGGAGCGCTCGAAGTAGTGCCACCGGGCCGGCTCCGCGCGCAGCGAACGGAGGTCCCGCAGCGCGGCCCGGCCGATGTCGCTCGTCCACCGCCCGGGAACGCGCGATGCGACGGCGGCCGCGGCCCGAACGGGGCGGCTGCCGATCCACTTCGACGCGCCGATGCGGGGCAGCCGGCCTTCCTCGAACCACCGAAAGCGGCCGTAGCCGCCGAAGAGCTCGTCGCCGCCGGTCCCGGTCATGGCGACCTTGACCTCTCCGCTCATGAGCCGGAAGACGTACCAGGAGGGGAGCCCGCCTCCGTACGGCTCCTCGAGCGCCCAGACCATCCCGAGCAGGTCGTCGAGGAGCTCGCTCGGGCGCAGAACGAGCTCGTGGTGCTCGGTGCCGTAGCGGGCGGCGACGAGACGCGCGAGCGGAAGCTCGCTCCATTCCTCTTCCTCGAAGCCGAGCGAGTACGTGCGGAGGTCGGGATAGCCGGCCTCGCTCATCAGGGCGGTGACCGCGCTCGAGTCGATACCGCCGGAGAGGGAGCAGGCGATCGGCACGTCGCTGAGCGTCCAGCGCGAGACAGCGCCGAGAAGCTGCTCGCGGAGCAGGGGGACGAGCTCGCGCTCGTCGAGTGGCGGCGAAACGCCAAACGGGGGGCGCCAGTACCGCCTCGTCGTGAGCTCTGCCTCGCCTGGCTCGTACACGAACAGGTGCGCAGCCGGCAGCCGCTCGATCGTCTTGATGATCGAGCCGGGGCCCGGGACGAAGCGCAGGCTGAGGTAGTGGGAGAGCGCCTCGGGGTCGAGCTCGCGCTCGACGCCCGGGAGGTTTACGAGGGTCTTCAGCTCCGAGGCGAAGGCGAGCCCGCCGTGCGGCCGGGCGAGGTAGAGCGGCTTGATCCCCATCCGGTCGCGCGCGCCGAACAGGCGTCGCCGCCGCTCGTCGTAGACGACGAACGCGAACATTCCGTTGAGCTCGCTCACCATCGTCTCGCCGAGCTCCTCGTACAGGTGGACGAGCACCTCCGTGTCGGAGTTCGCGCTGGCGAACCGGTGGCCCGAGCCGGCGAGCTGCTTGCGCAGCTCGCGCGCGTTGTAGATCTCGCCGTTGAAGACGACGTGGACGTTGCCGTCCTCGTTCGCCATCGGCTGAGCGCCGTGGTCGAGATCCTGGATCGCGAGGCGCGTGGCCACGAGCGCGACGCCGGCAGCCGGATCGACATAGGAGCCCGACCCGTCGGGACCGCGATGGACGAGACTGCGGCGGAGCACGTCCATCTCCGCGCTGCCGAAGCCGGCGGCGTAGCCCGCTATTCCGCACACGGTGGGGCGAGGTAGTCGATGCAGGAGCGGTCGAGGGCCCAGTGCGCGAACGTCCGCAGATCGTCGGCGCGCACCAGCTCTTCGCGAGACCGGACGCGTGGCTCGAGGTTCAGCGCGAGCGGATCCGCAGACCGCTCGAGGGCCATCGCGACCGTGCGGAAGCTCGTGAAGCGGATCGGGCGGCGGCAGAAGAGGGCGTGGGCGTGCCTTCGCGCCAGCTCGGTCCGCTCCGTGGAGAGGGGAGGGATCTCGGCGATCCGGCGCAGGCGCTCGCGGTACTCGCCGACGCTTGCCGAGTCCTCCGTGAATCCGCGCCCGGAGTAGTGCCCGGTACCGGCGGTGAGCACCGGCACGCCGAAGCACGGCGCCTCGACGCCGACCGTGCCGCGAATCGTGAGGGCGTAATCGGCGAGCTCGAAGAGGGACATCGCGCTGGCGTCGCTCTCGGGGAGCAGCAGTCGCACGTGGGGCGGGAGCTCACCGACGCGCTCCCTGATCGCTCGCACCTCGTCGAGCTCGCCCTGTGTCCCGCGCTCGAGCTTCCACACGTTCGCCGGGTGCAGGCGGACGACCCAGTTGACCGCCGGGTTGGCTGCGGCCTCGCGGACCGTCTCGGTCAGCCACTCACCCTGGTCCTCGAAGAGATCCTCACCGTAGAAGAGGTTCGCGTCCCAGAGCACGTGGGAGAAGACGACGGCCGTCCTCTTCGCCGGATCGAGCCCGAGCTCGGCGACGATCTCGGCGGCGTCGCGCCGGCGCGTCCAGCCGTGAAGCTGCCAGCCAAGGGCGCCGTCGCCTGCGTAGCGCCGCTCGAACTGCTCGTCGAGCTCGCGCTGCATGCCCTCCGTCCAGGGGCCGGCGCGCACCTCGTCCCACGCCTGCGGGCCGAGCGACCGCGGGTGGAAGCGGCGCGTCTCGAGCGTGTAGCGCTTGAACACGAACGCGTCGTCGACGAAGCCGGACACGAACTGAATGACGTTGAGGCCACTGAGCAGGGCGACGTCGAAGATCGACCCGTAGCCGGCGTAGCGGGCCTCGTTGAAGAGCACGATCTCCGGGTCGAGATCCTCGAGGATGCGCTCCGCAGCCTCTCTGACCGCGAGAACGTTCGGAAGCAGTTGCTCGAGCCACGCTCGCGCCTCCGCGCTCTCCAGCTCGACCGACCCCCGGCGCAGGTTCCGCGAGATCGTCGAGAGGACCTGGCGCCCGACGTGCGCGCCGTCGACCTCGAGCGCCTTCAGCCGCTGGACCGTGAGCGGCCCCGTGAGCAGCGGGCGAACGTCGGGCGACTCGCCGTCGAGGTAGTCGTCGAGGACGAGGACGCGCCCGCAGCCGAAGGCCGCGGCGTAGCGGCGCGCCGTCCCGGCCGCCGCCCGTGACGTCAGGACGACCGGCTCGTAGCCCTCGAGCTCGAGCGCCTTGAGCAGCATCCCCTCCAGCTTGAGCTGGTACGGCCAGTCGGTGAGGCTGACGGCGAGCGCGTAGCCGCGGCTCGGCGACCCCGTCGGCACGCGCAGGAAGGCGTGACGGCGCCGGATACGACGGACGTCCCGCGCGACGGCCACGCGGTTCCGGACGCCGCTCGCACGCACTGCGGCCTTCCGGCGAACCTCGCTCAGCCCGGCCACGGCCTAGTCCCCGCCCGCCGACAGCCGGCGGTCGAGCGAGACGTGCCGGGCGGCGGCGATCGTGGCGAGCGACAGGTCGAGCGGGCGCTGGGACGGCCTCGCCGGGTCGTCGTCGAGGGAGAAGAGCAGCGACCGCTCCACGTGGCGAGCAGCGATCGGAGACGGCAGCGGGAGGTCGAGCCGCTGGCCCTCGAGCCGTCTCCGCGTGCTGGACAGCGGCCTCGGCACTGACGGAGTGTAGTTGCGGCGGCCTGGTTGCGTTCCCCGCCGCAGTTCGTACAGTGAGGACGATGCGGCCACGAGCGTTGCCGGGGGCTGTGGCACGGCGTGTTCGAAGCCTCGGAAGAAGCGCCGACCTCGCACTCGCACGCCTACCCCTCCTCGCCGCGAAGGAGCGCGTGTACGACCGCGACTTCTACCTCGACGCCGAGCACGACGCGATGTACGAGCGGCTCGCCGCAGGGATCTACGAGCTCCTCCGCCCGGCGACGGCGGTCGACGTCGGCTGCGGCACCGGCTTCCTCCTCGCGAAGCTCGCGCGGCGAGGCGTGGAGGTCACCGGCGTAGAGGGGAGCCGCCACGCGATCGCCGTCTCCCACGTCCCCGGGCGCGTCGTCCGCTGGAACCTCGAGCGCGCCCTGCCGCCGCTCGGTCACTTCGACGTCTGCCTCTGCATCGAGGTCGCCGAGCACCTCCCGCGACGGAGCGCCGCGGGTCTCGTCGCAGGCCTCGTCGGGCTCTCCGGCGTCGTCGTCTTCACGGCGGCAACCCCGGGGCAGGGCGGCACGCTGCACGTGAACGAGCAACCGCACGAGTTCTGGGTCGACCTCTTCCGAGCCCACGGCTCCGAGCGGGCCGGTGAGATGGAAGCTGCGCTGAAGGCTGCGATCACCGATGTCTCGGAGCCGTCCTGGATGCACTCGAACCTGATGGTGTTCGCGGGCGCGATTCGATGACCGCTCCTAAGGTCGCGCTCGTGACCGGGTCGAGCGGGCTCGTCGGCTCGGAGGCGGTGGAGTTCCTCGACCGGCGCGGCTGGCTCGTCCACGGGGTGGACAACAACATGCGCCGCGACTTCTTCGGCCCGGACGGCGACACCGCCTGGAACCTCCGGCGGCTGCGCGCGGCGACGAAGCGCTTCGCCCACCACCATCTCGACATCCGCGACCGGTCCGCGATGATCGAGCTCGTCGCGCGGACGCGGCCGGCAGTGATCCTGCACTGCGCCGCGCAGCCCTCGCACGACCTCGCCGCCGCGCGGCCGTTCGACGACTTCGAGGTCAACGCCGTCGGCACGCTCAACCTCCTCGAGGCGGCGCGGCAGGCGTGCCCGGAGTCGCCGTTCGTCTTCCTCTCGACGAACAAGGTCTACGGCGACGCCCCCAACGAGCTGGAGCTGGTCGAGCTCGAGACGCGCTGGGACTACGCCGACGGTCGCGACGGGGTCGACGAAACATGCCGTGTCGACTCGAGCGTGCACAGCCTCTTCGGCGCCTCGAAGCTCGCCGCCGACGTCCTCGTCCAGGAGTACGGGCGGAACTTCGGCCTGCCGACGGTCTGCTTCCGCGCCGGCTGCCTCACCGGCCCGCAGCACGCAAGCGCCGAGCAGCACGGCTTCCTCGCCTACCTCGCGCGCGCGCGTCGCGAAGGGCGTACCTACACCGTCTACGGGTACGGCGGCAAGCAGGTGCGGGACAACCTCCACGCGTACGACGTCTGCACCGCGGCGCTCGCGTTCGCCGGCCGGCCGACGTGCGGCGCGGTCTACAACCTCGGCGGCGGGAGGCCCAACAGCATCTCCGTCATCGAGGCGATCGCGAGGCTCGAGGACCTCTGCGGCGCCGAGCTGGCGCGCACGTATGTCGACGAGCCGCGCCGCGGCGACCACATCTGCTACATCACGGATCTTCGCCGCTTCCGGGCCGCTTATCCGGAGTGGGAGGTCACGATCTCGTTGGACGAGATCCTCGCCGCGCTCGCCGACCTGCAGCGGGCGGTCGCGACGGGCGAGCGGTGAGAATCGCCGTCCTCGCAGGCGGTGTCCCGAACCCGACGAGCGGTGGCGGTGCGCTGACCGCCTGGTCCGTCGTCCACGCTCTCGCGGATCGCGGCCACGAGGTGACCGTGCTGCCGCTCGTGCCGCCCGACGACGCCGATCCCTCCGGGCTCGGTGCCGGCCGCCGGCTGGAGGCGCTGCGCGACGCAGGCGTGTCCGTGCTGCCGGTGCCATCGCGCGCGGGCGAGGCGGGAGCAGCGCGGTCACGATCCACCGACTTCTTCCCGACGCTGGTCGACGCCGGAGCCGTCCGCGAGGCGGTTGCAGACGTCGATCCTGAAGTGGTCTTTGCCTACCACTTCGAAGGCCTCGCCGCGAGCCGGCTCGTAGCTGCGCCGCGGCTGGCGGCGGTCGGGGATCCGCCGCACCTGCCGGCGCTCTACCGCTGGCGCGCCCAGCCGAAGTCGCGCGGGCCTCGCCGGGTGCGGGCCGAGATCGCGGTGCGCCGCCGCGCCCGCAGCCAGCAACGGCTCTCGGTCGCGCTCCTGCGGGAGTGCGACGCGGCAGGGGCGTTCGCGGCCCATCACGCGGCCGAACTGCGGCGCGCGGGCGTCGCCGGGTGCGAGTACCTCCGAACTCCGATTCCGGACCCGATCGGGCCCGCGTGGCGCGACGAGCGGGAACGCCGCGCGGCGGTGGCCGGCCGGCCGGCGATCCTGCTGATCGGCCACCTGAGCGGGACCGTCACCCTCGACGGGTTGCGCCTCTTCGCCAGCGGGATCCTGCCCCGGCTCGACGCCGCGCTCGGCCGCGACGGCTTCGAGGTGCGGATCGTCGGCGGCTACGAGGGACCGCCCTCCCTTCGCGAGGCGCTCTCGCACCCCGCAGTGCGCTTCTGCGGCCACACCGAGGATGCGCGCGAGGAGTTCCTGAGGGCCGACGTCCTGCTCGTCCCGAACGCGATCCCGCTCGGCGTCCGCGTGCGCATCCTCTCCGGCTTCTCGTACGGGTGCTGCGTCGTCAGCCACGCGGTCAACAGGCTCGGGATTCCCGAGCTCGCCGATCGCGAGAACGCGCTCGTCGGCGACTCTCCGGAGCGCCTCGCCGAGGCCGTGCTCGTCGCGCTCGGCGACCGCCAGCTCCGAGCGCGGCTCGAGAGCGGCGCGCGAGGCACGTACGAGCAGTCGTTCTCCCTCGACGCCGCGGGCGGCCGGATCGAGGAGATCCTCGAGGGGATCGCCCGAGCGACCCGCTCGAGGTGAGCCATCCGACGAGGCGCGAGCGAGGCGGAACCTACCTCTAACCGAGCGTATCGGTGTCTCCGAGAAGGTCGGCGAAGACGTGGACCGGGACGGCCCGACGGGTCGCCTCCGCGAGCTGGCGCCGCGCGTCCTCCTCCCAGCCGCTCGCCAGCAAGACGTGCTCGACGCCTACCTCGTCGAGCGTGGCCGGCGCATGGACGCGGTGACCCGTCACCGACAGCCGCAGACCCTCGTTCACGGGGTTCGGATCGACGACCCACGCCGCCTGCTCGCTCCAGCCGCCGTCGATCGCGAACTGCGTTCCCATCACTCCGGCCCCCCAGACGCCGAGGCGGCCGCGCGCGGGAAGCGAGCGGACGTTGGCGAGATAGGCCGGAAAGCGGTCTCCGAACCCCGAGAGCGTGCGGCCGATCGCGAAGTCGTGGAGCTCGG
>DATDOS010000204.1:0-3220 GCA_035293125.1 Gaiellaceae bacterium
GCCCCGTGCTCGGCGCAGGCGGAACACTACGACATTCTGGCCACGCCGATCAAGGCCTCGTCCGAACGAATTCCGCGCAATTTGCGACAGGCCGAGCCAGAGGCTTGCTGTGAGAGTGGAGCGCTGCGGCCGCGAAGCGGCTCCAGAACGCACTGAACTCGCCGCGCCGCCCGCGACGAGCCTCATGCGTCGAAGTTTAGGGTGCTGCGCATGCGGGGGCGAGCGCGGGCCGTGGTGATCGGGGGAGGCGTCGGCGGCTGCTCCGTCCTTTACTGGCTCGCCCGGCTCGGCTGGGACGACGTCGTCCTCGTCGAGCGCGCCGAGATCACGAGCGGATCGACGTTCCATTCGGCCGGCCTCGTAGGACAGCTTCGCAGCACGCTCTCGCTGACGAAGATGATGATGGCGAGTGTCGACCTCTACCGCTCGCTCGAGGCGGAGGTGGGCCTCGAGACGGGCTGGAACGAAGTCGGGTCGCTCCGCCTCGCGTCCTCGCAGGAGCGCATGGAGGAGATATCTCGCCAGGCGGGCTGGGCGAAGACGTTCGGCCTTCCGCTCGAGCTGATCTCCCCGAGCGAGGCTCAGGCTCTCTTCCCGCCGATGACGACCGACGGCGTCCTCGGCGCTGCCTTCCTGCCGACCGACGGTTACATCGACCCGAGCCAGCTCACGTTTGCGCTCGCCGAGGGCGCGCGCCGACGCGGCGCGGAGATCAACCAGCGGACACGCGTCACGGGAGTCCGCGTGCGCCGGGGTCGCGTCGAGGCGGTCGAGACCGACCAGGGTGAGATCGAGACCGAGATCGTGGTCAACGCGGGCGGGATGTATGCGCGCGAGATCGGCGCGCTCGCCGGGGTGAACGTCCCCGTCGTTTCGATGGCGCACGAGTACCTGATCACGAAGCCGACGGGCCTCCCGCTCGACATGCCGACGATGCGAGACCCGTCGCTCCTCGTCTACTTCCGGCCCGAGTCGGGCGGGCTGGTCATGGGCGGGTACGAGCGCCACTGCGAGCCCTGGGGGCTCGACGGGATCCCGGCCGACTTCAACTCGCGACTCCTCGAGGAGGACTGGCCGCGCTTCGAGGAGCTGATGGAGAACGCGGTCGTCCGCGTCCCCTCCATCGCGGAGATGGAGGTCGTCAAGCTCATCAACGGGCCCGAGGCGTTCACGCCCGACGGCGAGTTCATCCTCGGGCCGTCGGACGTGCGCGGCTTCTGGGTCGCCGCCGGTTTCTGCGCCCACGGTCTCGCGGGCGCCGGTGGGTTGGGCAAGCTCGTCGCCGAGTGGATCGTCGAGAGGACGCCCTCGCTCGACGTCTGGCATATGGACAGCCGCCGCTTCGGCGCGGCGTATCGAAGTCCCGAGTACACGCTCGCGCGCACGAAGGAGATCTACGAGACGTACTACGACGTCAAGTACCCCGGCCACGAGCGCAGCGCCGGACGTCCGCTCCGCGTGTCTCCCGCGTACTCCCGGCTCCAGGGCCTCGGGGCCGCGTTCGGGGAGAAGTCCGGCTGGGAGCGGGTCGACTGGTTCGAGCCGAATGCGGCCCAGGGAGACGAGTCGCTACGTCCACACGGGTGGGCCGGCCAGCTCTGGTCGCCGGCGATCGGGGCGGAGCACACCGGGTGCCGCGAGGCGGCCGCCCTCTTCGACGAGACCTCGTTCGCGAAGCTCGAGGTGAGCGGAGAGGGCGCTGCGGAGTTTCTCGAGGGCATGTGCGCGAACCGCGTTGCCCGCAAGGTCGGGCAAGTGATCTACACGCAAATGCTCAACTCGAAGGGCGGCATCGAGTGCGACTTCACCCTCACTCGACTCGCAGAGGACCGTTTCCGGATCGTGACGGGCACGGCCTTCGGCCAGCACGACCTCGCCTGGCTTCGGCAGCACGCGCCCGACGACGGCTCCGTCCACGTCGCGGACGTCACCTCGCAGCATGCGTGCTACGGCCTCTGGGGGCCGAGGGCGCGCGAGATCCTCCAGCCACTGACGTCGGGCGACCTCTCGAACGAGGCGTTCCCGTACATGCGCGCCCACGAGCTCGCCGTGGGCTCGGTGCCGTGCCTCGCGCTGCGCGTGACGTACGTCGGCGAGCTCGGTTGGGAGCTCTACTGCCCCGCCGAGTTCGGGCTTCGCCTCTGGGACACGCTCTGGGAGGAGGGCCGCGAGCACGGCCTCGTCGCGGGCGGCTACAAGGCGATCGATTCCCTTCGGCTCGAGAAGGGCTACCGCGTCTGGGGTGCCGATATCAGTCCCGAGGACTCGCCGTTCGAGGCCGGGCTCGGCTTCGCGGTCAACCTCGACAAGGGCGATTTCGTCGGCCGAGATGCACTCCATGAAACCGGGGAGCCGGCGCGCGTGCTCCGCTGCGTGGCGCTCGAGGATCCCCGGGCGGTCGCGCTCGGCTCCGAGCCCGTGCGCATCGGCGGTGAGCTGGTCGGCCGTGTGACGAGCGGCGGCTACGGCTACACGGTCGGCAGATCGATCGCGTACGCGTACGTGCCCGCCGAGCACGGGGTGGGCACCGAGGTCGCGGTCGAGATCTTCGGCGAATGGGTCTCCGGCGAAATTGCCCACGAGCCGCTCTTCGATCCCGCCGGTGAGCGCATCCGGGCATGAGTGACGTCTTGGAGGCTGCCGTCGCGCGCGTCTGGCCCGGACGTGATGCGTGCTTCGAGGTGCTCGGGGGCGGGATCACGAACCACAACGTCCGGGTCGAGCTCGACGGCGAGGCCTTCGTGCTGCGAGTCGTCGGCAAGGACACGAACCTGCTCGGGATCGACCGGAGCGTCGAGCTCGCGGCCACTGAAGCCGCGGCGGCGGTCGGCGTCGGGCCCGAGGTCGTCACGTTCGTCGGGCCCGAGGGTTGGCTCGTCACCCGGTTCATCACTGGCGAGACGCCGTCACCCGAGCGGATGCGCGAGCCCGAGATGCTCGTCCGCGTCGCGCAGGCCCTGCGTGCGTTCCACGATGGGCCGCCGATTCCCGGCCGCTTCGACTCCTTCCGCGTCGTCGAGACCTATCGAGACACCGCGCTCGTGCGGGGCGGGACGATTCCCGCCCAGTTCGAGTGGGCGCACGAGATCGCCCGCCGGATCGAGCTGCTCCGCGGAGACGCGCCGCTCAGGCCGTGCCACAACGACCTCCTGAACGCGAACTTCCTCGACGACGGCGAGCGCATCCGGATCGTCGACTGGGAGTACGCCGGGATGGGCGA
>DATDOS010000205.1:0-8487 GCA_035293125.1 Gaiellaceae bacterium
TCGCGGCCACCGCGAAGCGCTCGCGAAGACGTCGGCTGCGCGTGTCGACGCGAAGCTGGCGGCCGGTCTCGGGGTCGACGAGCCAGAGCAGACCGACGTTCGACAGCTCCTGCTCTCGTGGGTCGCGGATCTCGACTGCGACGACGTCGTGGTGCCCGGCGAGCTCCAGCAGGGGTCGCCGCCAGTCCCGGGGGCCCCGAAAATCCGAGACGACGACCACGAGTGACTTCTGGCGGGCCAGCGACCCGGTGCGCGCGATCGCGGCGCCGAGCGTGGTCGTGCCCGCACCAGCCTCGAGGGGCTCGGTCCGGAGAGCGGAGAGGAGACCGACGAGGCCGGCCCTGCCCTGCCGTGGCGGCAACGCACGCGATGCCTCGCCTCCGAAGGTCACGACGCCGAGCCGGTTTCCGCGGCGCGTCGCGAGGTGTCCGAGCGCGATGGCGACGCCCTCGGCGACATCGGCCTTACGTCGATCGGCGGTGCCGAACTGCATCGAAGCGGAGATGTCGAGAGCGAGCCACGTCACGAGCACCCGCTCGGCGAGGTCCACGCGTACGTGTGGCTCGCCGGTGCGGGCGGTCACGTTCCAGTCGATCCGCCGGACGTCGTCGCCGGCGACGTAGGGCCGGACCATGGCCAGCTCCGAACCGGTCCCCAGGAGGTTCGAGCGGAAATCGCCTGCGAGAAGCCCCTCCACCCTCCTCCCGATCGTGATGTCGAGCGCGCGCAGCAGCCCTTCGGGCATCGGGCCGGGCCCGGGGCGCTCCGGAGTGGGGCGCGAGAGCAGCGCGCTCGCCGACCTCATGCAGCGCTCACGCGGGCTAGATCGAGCTGAGGTGCCGGAACGGCTGCCAGCACCTGGTCGAGGATGGCGTCGGGGCTCACCTCCTCCGCGAGCGCCTGGTACGACAGAACGAGACGGTGCCGCAATGCGTCTCGAGCAAGCGCCTGCAGATCCTCGACGAGCGCGTAGTCCCGACCGCGGATGAGTGCGAGGGCTCTCGCACCCTGCACGAGGCTGATCGGCCCACGCGGGCTGGCGCCGTACGAGACGTATTGCGCGACATTCGGAAGGCCGTGCGCGGCCGGATCCCTCGTCGCAGTCGCGATGTCGACCGCGTAGCTCACGAGCGAGGGGTCCACGTAGATATCGAACACGGAACGCTGGAGCGCCTTGAGCTCGTCGAGCGAGAGCGCCTGCCGAAGCTCTGGAGCGTCCACGAGCTGGCGCTGGACGACGGTGAGCTCCTCGTCGTGCTCCGGGTACCCGATCACGACCTTGAGCATGAAGCGGTCGATCTGCGCCTCCGGCAGCGGGTACGTCCCCTCCGACTCGATCGGGTTCTGAGTCGCCATCACGAGGAACGGATCGGGAACGGGATGCGTATCGTGGCCGATCGTCACCTGGTGCTCCTGCATGACCTCGAGGAGCGCGGACTGGACCTTCGCAGGCGCCCGGTTGATCTCGTCCGCGAGGAGGAAGTTGCAGAAGACGGGACCGAGCTCGGTGTCGAACGAGCCGTCCCCGGCTCGGTAGATCCGCGTTCCGACGAGATCCGACGGAACGAGGTCGGGCGTGAACTGCACGCGCGCGAAGGTGCCGCCGAGGACGCCCGCCGTCGTCTTGATCGTGAGCGTCTTCGCGAGCCCCGGCACGCCCTCGATCAGCAGATGGCCCTGCGCAAGAAGGCAGACGAGAACCCGTTCGAGCATCGCGTCCTGCCCGGCGATGATCCGGCGGATCTCGAAGAGCGCTTGCTCGAGCTCGGCCTTCGCTTGTTGCGGAGTCGGACCCGCGTGGCCCGTGGTCTGCTCGGTCATGTCGGTCCCTTCTTTCGCGCCTCGGAGCCACATACGAAAGCACGCGGAACTGAGTTCTGGGTAAGAGCTTGGTGAAGGAGAGCCGGTGTCCGACCCAGGTACGCCGTTGGACGACGGGGTTGCAGGGCCAGGAGAGTCGCCCGAGTACGATCGATCCGTGTCCGCTCCGCCTGCGATCGAGACCGTGGGGCTGTCGAAGACGTACGGCGGGAAGGTGCGCGCGCTCGTCGATCTCGATCTCCGCGTCGAGCGCGGCGAGATCTTCGGCTACCTCGGTCCGAACGGCGCGGGAAAGAGCACGACGATTCGGCTTCTCCTCGACCTCATCCGCCCTACGGCGGGCCGCGTGTCGGTGCTCGGGCTCGATACGCGGACCGACGGGGTGGCGAGCCGCCGGAGCGTCGGCTACCTCCCCGGCGACCTCCGCCTCGCCGATCGGCTGACCGGGCACGAGCAGCTCGAGTCATTGGCACGGCTTCGCGGCCGCGTCGACGAGACGCTGCGGGACGAGCTGTGCGAGCGGCTGGGCGTCATCCTCGACCGGCCGATCCGCCAGCTCTCGAGAGGAAACCGACAGAAGATCGGGATCGTGCAGGCCTTCATGCACCGCCCCGAGCTGGTCGTTCTCGACGAGCCCACGGCCGGGCTCGATCCACTGCTCCAGAACGAGATGCGCGCGCTTCTTCGCGAGACCGCGGCGGACGGGAGCACAGTCTTCCTCTCGTCGCATTCCCTCGACGAGGTGCAGCACGTCGCCGATCGCGTGGGAATCATCCGGTCGGGCCGGCTCGTCGATGTCGACGCCGTCGAGAGCTTGCGCGAGCGCTCGCTGCGGCATGTGACGATCACGTTCGCCGAGCCGATCGACCCGTCGGCGTTCGGGTCCCTCGACGGCGTCCGGGTCGTGAGCGTCGACGGGCCCGTCGTCCGCCTCTCGGCGCCCGAGACCGCGATGGATGCGCTCGTCAAGTCGGCTTCCCGTCACGCGATCGCCGACCTCGTGTCGCAGCCGGCCGATCTCGAGGAGATCTTCCTCGAGCTGTACCGAGAGGACGACGACGGCCGCTGAGCTCCTCCGTCGAGGAGTACGCGATCACCGACGCGCACTCGTCGGCTGGTGTGCCGGAGTGGCCGCCTACGTGGCCCTCGTGGCGGCCATCTTCCCGTCGATCGAGAGCTCGCCGGACTTCAACAAGCTGGTCGAGAGCTATCCGGACGTCCTGAAGTCGCTCTTCGGCATCGCCGAAGGGGGTGACATCACCTCCGGCGCCGGCTACCTCGACGTCGAGCTCTGGAGCTTCATGCTGCCGCTCCTCGTCCTCGTCCTCGCGATCGGCTCCGGAGCCAGAACGCTCGCAGGAGAGGAGGACGCGGGCAGGCTCGAGCTCGTCCTCTCGTATCCCCTCCGCCGGCGCGACGCGGTGCTCGCCAAGGGCGCCGCGGTCGCCGGTGAGATCGTCGTCGTGTGTGTCGCCGCCGGCATCACGATCCTCGTCTTCGACCCTCTCGTCGGACTCGATCTGTCGTTCCCGAGACTGGCATCCGCACTGATGTCTCTGGCCGCGCTCGGACTCCTCTTCGGCTGGCTGGCGCTGGCGGTCGGCGCCGCGGTTCCGAGCCGGACGCTCGCGATCGGGATCCCGGCGGGCGCTGCGGCCGCGGCGTATCTGGTGAGCGGCCTCCACGAGCTCGCAGGCTGGCTCGATCCCTTTCGCGTTCTGTCGCCGTTTTGGCTCGTGGGCTCGTCCCCGCTTCAGAAGGGCGCCGACGGCTGGGGCGTGCTTGCCGTTGTCGTAGCGGCGCTCGTCGTCTTGCTCGCCGGCTCGCGGCTCGTCGAGCGCCGCGATCTCGAGGCGCCCTGAGCTACGCGAGCTGCTTCACCGAAGCGACGGCCTTGCCGATCTCGTTAACCGTAAACGCCACCGCGAGCCGCCCGTTCTCGGAAGACTCCACGAGCTCGATCTCGTCCTCGAGATCGATCGCGTGACGGTAGTCGAGGCGCGCCCGAACCGGCAGCCGAGGGTCCGGGCCGGTCTGGGCGAGGCGCTCCTCCACGGCCTCCCAGTAGGCGGCGTTGTTCACGTGGCCCAGGAGGTCGATGTCGCTCGTTCGCAGCGGCCAGGGTGCACGCCGCCCGTCCCGCGGCGGTTCCGGGAGCTCGAGCCGTGTGGAGACCACACGGCCGCCTGCCGACTCGGCGTAGACACCGAACCCTTCGATCCTGGCGGGCCTCGCGTCCGGGCCCAGGTGGATCCAGACGCTGTCGAGCTCGATCCGTCCACCGCGGTCGCCGGTGAGCGACAGGCGTCGCCCGGCTGCGAGCGCCGCCGTTCCGGAGCACCACGTGACGAGCTCCGCCTCCCGGTCGTCGAGAAACGGCGCGACGACGTCGATTCGCAGGCGTCGCACCACCCACAGGTGGTCGGGCGCGCCCCAGCCCGTCTCATCGGCATCGTCGGTGGCGACGTCCTGGAAGAACCGCGCCACCGCGTCGAGCCTCAGTCGCCCCTGGCCATCGCGATCGGCAAGCCGGATCCGACGGGCCGAGTGGAAGGTCCTGCCTGCAAGCGGGGGTGGGACGAGCGGGTCCAAAACAACTCTCCTACGGGAAAGAAGTCAGCCTACGCGGCCCGCGGATCGCGCAATCGCGCTATGCGGCCCGGGTCTGCTTCGACGCCAGTGGCCGAGCCTCGTCCGTACGCGGGATACCGGCGAGCCGGTACGGATCGAGCCGGTCGAAGGCGTCGACGACCAGCGGGTCGAACTGGAGGCTACGGAGCCTGTGGATCTCCGCAACGGCCTCGTCCATGGGCCAAGCCGGCTTGTACGGACGTTTGTGCGTGAGCGCGTCGAACACGTCAGCCACGGCGACGATTCGCGCCGAGAGCGGGATCTCTTCGCCCCGGAGCCGTGAGGGGTAGCCCGTGCCGTCCCACCACTCGTGGTGACTGCGTGCTATCTCCTCGCCTGCTCGGAGGACGTCCGATGAGCTTCCCGACAGGATCCTCGCGCCGGTCTCAGCGTGCCGCCTCATGTGCTCGAGCTCGTCCGCCGTCAGCTTGCCCGGCTTCAGAAGCACCGCGTCCGACACTCCGAGCTTCCCGATGTCGTGCAGCGGAGCAGCATCCCGGATCAGCTCGACATCGCTCTCGGGGAGCCCGAGCTCGGCGGCGAGGAGAGCGACCGAATCGCGGATGCGCTCGGTGTGCTCGAAGGTGTCGTCGTCGCGGTACTCGGCCGCGAGCGCGAGTCGATACAGCGTCTCGCGTCGCGCCGCGTCGAGGTCTGCGTTCCGCCGGTTCAACTCCTTCGTCCGCTCGCGCACATCGTTCTCGAGTCGGTGCTGATACTCGCGCTCCAGCTCCTCGAGTTGCTTGCGGTCGGTGACGTCACGAGCGACTGCGATCAGCTCGCGGCCCCGCGGATCCGGACTCGACGTCCACTCGAGCCACCGGTACGACCCGTCCTTCGTCCGATAGCGATTCTGGAAGTTGAGGACGTCGCGCCCCTCCTCGGTCTGCTCGACAATCGCGGCGAGCGTCGGCTCGACGTCGTCCGGGTGAACGAAGTTGACGAACGGCTCGGAGAGGAGCTCCTCGGACGTGAAGCCAAGCGTTCGCGTGAACGCCGGGTTCACCTCGGTGAAGTACCCGTCGAAGCTGGCGGTGGCGATCAAGTCCAGTGAGAGCGATCGGTGATTCGCGACCGCACGCGCGAGCGACTGGCGCGAGCCGGCAAACCAGCCGAGCAGTGCACCGATGAACAAGCACGTGATGACACGCCAAGAGATCCAGGCCATACCTCCGTACTGACTCTTCGCGACCCACCACGCCGCTGCCACGAACGACGCGAGGACGCCCATTCCGATCCCGCCACGCATCCCGTACGCCATCGAGGCCAGCGCCAGCGGTACTGCGAGCAGCAACAGCGGCGCGTCCGTGTGGTCGACCGAGAAGCCGATGACGTAGATCGTCAGCGTCAGCAGGAGAGCGACCGCGGCGATCCCGACTCGGGCGTGCGGCTGGAGGCCCGTCGGGGCCGTCCGGAGGGGAAGGGTCCGGGTAGGTGACATCCGCTGCTAAGTATCGGTCTAGTCCTCGAGGCTCTTGAGCCCTCGGAGCGGGCCCCCGAAAGACCTCCGGAAGCTCAGCGCAGGTCGAGGATCATCCTCCCCAGACCGTCGCCTGGCTCGTAGTCGACATAGCCGAGCGCGGCGTAGAGCCGCTTCGCCGGATTGTCCGCGTCGACGCTGAGCGAAATGCGCTCGAGGCCATCGCGTCGCGCGCGCTCGTGCATCTCCTCCATCAGACTCCGGCCGACGCCGCGTCCGCGAAAGCCGTCGACGACAGCGATCGCGAGCTCGGGCGTCTCCTCGTCGACGTACCCCTCGCCGTGCTCTGCCTGGGTGAAGAACCGGCACCAGACGGCTCCGATCGGCCGTCCATCCTCCTCCGCGACGAGCGCAGTATCTCCGGCGCGACCCCAGCCCTTGTGGAAGATCACGACCTGGGGATGCTCGAGCACCCATTCCCTCGACGGCAGCTCGACGTCCGGCCTCCACGCGAGCGCCGCATAGAGCATCTCCTGCAGGAACGCAATCTCGCCGTTCGCCATGTCGCGGATCTCGATCACTGCGGGTCTCCTTCTCGCAGGGGGGCGAGGACCCCGAGAACGCCGTAACGGCGAGCCGCCTTCGACCTCGAGCCCGTTCTCTCGTACTCCGCGATAAGGCCGCGGAGTCGGTCCTCGAGCTCCTTCGCACGCTGCGGTGTCAGCGAGACGGCGTGATACGAGATAAGGCTCGGCGTATCGTCCCGGACGCTCCGAAGACCGACCTCGAGCTCTTCGGTGACGCCCCGGAGGAACCCACCGCTGTACACCTCGAGGTCGCCGGAGAACCTGATCCGCGAGGCGCCGTAAATGCGCTCCGTGTGCCTACCGGAGGCCCGCGCGTCGACCTGGCGCACGAGACCGCACGCGACGAGCCGGCGCACGTGGTAGTAGAGCCGGTTCGCCGGTATGCGGACCTCCGCCGCAAGCTCGGCCACCGACCTCGGTGTCTCGAGCAGACGGAAGAGGCGATATCGCAGCGGGTCGTACAACGCCGCGACGACCGAAGGGTCGCCGACCACCAGCTCCTCGTCGTCCTCTTCCGTGACGCCTGACTCCTGTCTCACGAGTGTAATAATCTACAACCGCTGGGAAAAAATCAGCTCAAGAGAGCGAGAACCCGATGTCGGCGGCGACCGACGGTAAGCCGGCCAGAGTGAGCACCACGACGATTGCAACAGAATGGCTTTCGGATCGTTACTCGCGCCTCTTCTCGTCTCGGCGTTGGGCACGCGCGGTGCCACTCTCGTCGCGGGGTTGATCCTGCCCGTGATCCTGGTTCCACTGTGGCGCCCGCTGACGGCGATCGACGGGGCGGCGGCCGCGCCCCGAGAGCAAGTCGAGCTACTGCGCCGTGTGCCGATCTTCGCGCCGCTCGCAGCGCCGGCGCTGGAGCGCCTTGCCAAAGCGCTCGTCGAAGCGCGAGTCGAAGGCGGGGCTGCGGTATTCGAAGAGGGTGATCAGGGCGACCGGTTCTACGTGATCGCGGACGGACGCGCCGCCGTCGAGACCCGCGACGGACGCATACGCACGCTCGGGCCGGGCGACTTCTTCGGCGAGGTCGCGCTCCTTCGTGACGTGCCGCGCACCGCGACGGTTCGGGCGATCACGCCTCTCTGTCTAGGAGCCCTCGACCGCGAGACGTTCGTCGCCACGGTGACCGGTCATCCGGCGAGTGCCGAGGCAGCAGGGAGCATCGTCGCCGCTCGGCTTCCGAGCCCGGTCGTCAGCTGAGAGTCGAGAGTGGAGGCGGCGGGAATCGAACCCGCGCAAGATTCCCGCCGACGCGTCAGCGGCTGTGAACGAGAGTCACGCGGCGACTGATCCTGGCCCATGAGTCGTCGCCGGTAAGCACCCTGTCTGCGCCGACCTCGTCCGCCGTCGCAAGGACGAGTGCATCCGGGAGGCGAACGCTCTTCGATCCGCCGCGAAGACGCGCCGCCGCTCGGGCGATCGCAGGGGTGATCGCCTCGATCTTGACCGCGAAGTCTTCGAGGAACGCTTCGACCTCGGCAACTGCTTGCGCTCCCTTGCGGTATGGCCCAACCAGGATCTCGGCGTAGACGGAAGCCGGTACGACCAACTCGTCGTGTTGGTGTTCGGTCAACGCGCGAACGGCCGCCTCGTGCAGCGCATCGTCCGGGTCGAGGAACCCGATGACGACCGACGCGTCGACGACGACTAGCGCCACTCGTCGCGCAGATGGTCGAGTTCGCCGCGGTCGTAGACGCCGCGGAGCGCGCCGGCGTGACGCTCGACGACGTTCACGTCCCGCTCGAGCACGAGGCGACCTCGGCCGGCCGCCACCACGCGGACTTCGTCGCCCGGCTTCAGCCCTGCCTCCTTGAGAGCGTGCACCGGGATGGTGGCCTGATGCTTGGCGCTGATCCGCGTGAACCCACGACGTCTTTTCCTTACTTCTCTCATACGAAGTAAAGGTACAGGTGAAGGCAGAGTGCGTCAAGTGGGCGATCGCGCAACCACCGATCAATCGCACCGCCCCAACAGCTTCGATTCCCGCCGAAAAGATGTCGATTCCGAGGGAAAGTGGAGGCG
>DATDOS010000206.1:0-11473 GCA_035293125.1 Gaiellaceae bacterium
AGCGCGAGGTCGCCGCGGATCGATCCGGGCTCGGCATCGGCCGGGTTGGTGGCACCGATCGTCCTCCGGCACGTGTCGATCGCGCCCTCGCCCTCGAGCACGAGCGCCAGCGTCGGACCGGACGTGATGAACTCGACCAGCTCGCCGAAGAACGGCCTCTCGCGGTGGATGTCGTAGTGGCGCTCGGCAAGGTCGCGCCCGATGCGCATGAGCTTGGCTGCGCGCAGTTCGAGTCCGCGGCGCTCGAAGCGAGCGATGATCTCGCCGGCGAGCTGCCGGCGCATGCCGTCGGGCTTGACGAGGACGAGCGTCGTTTCGCGGGCCATGCGGCCGCGGAGTCTAGTTGCTCACGGGGGTCTGTTCACCGGGGTCAGACCCCACGGGTCTGACCCCGCCGTCAGTCGCTGGCTTTTGTCCGCCGTGTCGTTCTACGCGGACGCGGCGCGAGATCCTCGAGCGCCGGCAACGAAGGCGGGATCTCCGTCGCGCAGTACGGGCAGACCTGCCAGAGCGACTCGAGGGGCTGCGCGCACGACGGGCACGCCTGCTTCAGCCGAGTGGTGCACACAGGGCAGACGAGGTAGGACGGCTCGACCCGAGCCCGGCAGACCGGGCAGCGCTGATCGAGCTGGGCGAGCCGCTCCTCCATCGCCTTGATCTCGAGCTCCCGCTCGCGTGCGTCTTGGAGATATTCGGGCGGCCGGAAGAACATGTAGATGATCGGCCCGAGGAAGGGCGGGAAGAGGCCGATGAGCGTCGCCAGGGCGATGAGCCACGGATCCTCGATCCGGCGACGGGCGTCCTTGAACGTCCAGTAAGCGGTCGCGAGCCAGAGGACGACGACGAGCCCGATCCCGAGGTTTCGGAGGAGCGTCCAGTCCGGTGAGTCGAGGGACTGCGCGAGCGGCGGCACGGCGACGGTCATAGCAGAAGCTTGCCGATCCCGTAGCCGAGCGCGAAGGCGATCCCGATGATGGCCGCGACGAGCACGGCGGCGAAGGCGAGCACGGTCAGGCGTTCGGTCACCCTCGCCATGCCGCACGCCGTTCCCCCTGTGCAATGTCACCGAGCAAATAGAGAGACCCGGTCACGAGCACCGGCTTCCCGAGCTCGCGCGCGCGGGCGAGCGCTTCCACCGGGTCGTCCACGACCTCGACGTGGTCGAAGTGAGCGCGCGCGAGAGTCGCGAGATCGTCGGGTGGAAGCGCGCGCGCGGACGACGATCTCGTCGCCACGAGCCGCGACCCCGCTCGCCGAAGCTCGCGCAACATCGCGCCGAAATCCTTGTCCTCGAGGATCGAGACGACGATGGTGTAGTCGAGGTGTGCGCCTTGTGGCTCTGAGCCACGAAGTCGCTCGACGAGGTAGCGCGCACCGTCGGGATTGTGCGCGCCGTCCCGGATCTCGCGGTCTCGCCGCTCGAGCCGGCCGGGCAGCGAGACGTCGGGATTCGCGGCGATAGGGTGACCGACGAAGGCCTCGGCGGCTTCGCGTGCTCCACCGAACCGGAGCTCCCGGCCTCGGACGAGATGAGCGTACGTTTCCTCGGGAAGCACGACGATGCTGCCCTCCTGTGCGACGGCGAGCTTCTCTCGCGCAATCTCCTCGACGGTGTCGCCCAGCACATCGGTGTGCTCGAGGCTGACGTTCGTGAGGAGGACGACGCGGGTCCGGAGGACGTTGGTCGCGTCGAGGCGCCCCCCGAGCCCGGCTTCGACGACCGCGACATCGACGCCCTCGTCGGAGAATGCGGCAAGAGCCGCAGCCGTGACGATCTCGAACTGTGTCGCCTGCAGGCGCTCCGCCGGTCGCCGAACGAGCTCCACGGCCGCCTCGAAATCGGCGTCCGCTCCGTCGATGCGGATTCGCTCGCTCCACCCCGTTACGTGGGGCGAGATCGTCGAGCCCACCGAGAGGCCTTCGGAGAGGAGCAGCTGCTCGATGGTGACAGTCGCAGTCGACTTCCCGTTCGTCCCGACGACGTGGACGGCCGGGTAGGCCTCCTGCGGGTCACCGAGCTCGGCGAGAAGCGCGCGCATCCGCTCGAGCCCGAAGCCGTCGCGCGGCCAAGGGCTGAGTGAGTCGAGCCACTCGATTGCCGACACCCCTTCATCGTAGGGGCGAGATATATCTCGCCCCTACGAGCTGCCGAGCGCTTCCAGCTCGCGGCGGTAGCGTTCGAGCTTCTCACGCTCCGCGTCCACGACGTCCGCCGGCGCGTTCGCCACGAACCGTTCGTTTCCGAGCATCCCCTCTGCGCGCGCGACCTCCTTGCGCAACCGCTCGATCTCGGCCTCGCGGTTTCCGTCCACGCGCGCCCGCTCGGGACGCACGACCGCCGCGAAGATCCGGCGCTCGTCGTCCGACTCGAGCTCGACCTGGACCCCGCTTCGCCGGAAGATCTGCGCGGCTTCCTGCACGCGATCGAGCGCGCCGGCGTCGCCGACGAAGCGAGCGTCCGCCCCGGGCCACGGCGCCACGATCAAGCGCGTCTTGCGATCGGGGAGCTGCGACCAGATCTCCTCGGTGACGTGTGGCATCACCGGGTGGAGAAGGGAGAGCAGGCGCTCGAGCGAGGTCAGCGCCGTCGCGATTGCTTCTTTGTCGCCCTCGTAGAGCCGCGGCTTGACCGCCTCCGCGTACCAGTCGCAGAAGTCGTCGAAGGTGAGGTGGTACAGCGCGTCCGTCGGCGCGGCGAGCTCGAAGCGGCTCCAGGCGTCCTCGACCTCCGCACGCGTTGCCTCGATGCGGGCGAGGATCCAGCGCTCCTCGAGATCACGGGGCTCCACGGACGGAGCGACGCCCTCGGCGTGCTGGAGGATCAGCCGCGACACGTTCCAGAGCTTGTTCGCGAGCTTGCGCCCCTCCTCGATCGTGCCGTACGAGAAGCGGACGTCCTGCGTGGAGGAGTTCTTGAGCAGCCCGTAGCGTGTGGCGTCGGCGCCGTACTCGTCGATCGCCTCGAGCGGATCGATGCCGGTGCCGAGGCTCTTCGACATCCGCCGCCCGTCCGGAGCGTTGATCGTCGAGTGGATGTTCACGGTGTGGAACGGGATCTCGCCCATGAGCTCAAGCCCGGCCATGATCATCCGCGCCTCCCAGAGGAAGATGATCCCGCGGTCCGTCGAAGAGACGTCGTTCGGGTACCAGGCGCGGAGCTCCGGAGTCTCGTCGGGCCAGCCGAGCGTTGCGAACGGCCAGAGGGCCGAGGAGAACCAGGTGTCGAGGACGTCCTCGTCCTGCCGTAGGTCGTCGGAGCCGCACTCGGCACATGCCGGGGGCTCCGACTCCGTCACCGTCAGGTGGCCATCCGGGCAGTACCAGACGGGGATCCGGTGGCCCCACCAGAGCTGGCGCGACACGCACCAGGGACGGATGTGCTCCATCCAGTCGAGGTAGACGTCCGTGTAGCGCTCGGGGCGGAAGCGGACGCGCCCGTCGCGGACGACGTCGATCGCCGGCCTGGCCAGCTCGGTCATCTCGCACCACCACTGGAGCGTGATGAGGGGCTCGATCCGCGAGCCGCAGCGATCGCAGTGGCCGACCGAGTGCCGGTACGGTTCGGCCGACTCGAGAAGCTCGCGCTCGCGCAGGATCGCGACGATCCGCTTCTCCGCCTCTGCCTGCGTCAGGCCCGCGAACTCGCCCGCCTCCTCGTTCATGAGGCCGTCGAGCCCGATCACGGTGATCTCCGGTAGCTCGTGCGTGCGCCCGATGTCGAAGTCCGTCGGGTCGTGGCCGGGCGTGATCTTGACCGCACCGGTGCCGAACTCCGGATCGACGCGATCGTCCGCGATGATCGGGACGCGCCGGTCGGCGACCGGGACGATCGCCTCCTTCCCGACCAGGTGCCGATAGCGATCGTCGTCGGGATGCACGGCGACGGCGACGTCGGCCAGCATCGTCGGGGGCCGAACGGTGGCGATGGCGAGATGGCCCGAGCCGTCGGCGAGGGGGTAGCGGATGGTGAAGAGGCGGTCGTCGACATCGGTGTGGCTGACCTCGAGGTCCGAGATCGCGCTCGCACAGCGTGGGCACCAGTTGACGATGCGGTTGTCGCGGTAGAGAAGGCCGCGCTCGTAGAGGTGGACGAAGAACTTGAGCACTGCGCGGACGTAGCCGGGGTCCATCGTGAACCGCTCGCGCCGGTAGTCGAGCGACGCACCCAGGCGGCGGAACTGCCCGAAGATCACGCCGCCGTAGTGCTCGAGCCAGCGCCAGGTTCGCTCGAGGAACGCCTCCCGGCCGAGATCGTGCCGGGTGCGCCCTTCCTTCGCCAGGTCGCGCTCGACGACGTTCTGGGTCGCGATGCCCGCGTGGTCGTAGCCCGGTTGCCAGAGCGTCGAGAAGCCGCGCATGCGGTGATAGCGAACGAGGAGATCCTGGATCGACGCGTTCAGGGCATGACCCATGTGCAGCTCCCCGGTCACGTTCGGGGGCGGAACCGCGATGACGAACGACGGCCGCTCCGAGTCGGGCTCGGCCGCGTAGAGGCCCTCGGCCTCCCACGTCTGCTGCCAGCGTGCTTCGACCCCGTCCGGCTTGTAGAGCGGATCCATCGCGCGAGAGTCTAGAAAGGAAGGGGCGCGGCGCTCGCTGCCTAGGCGCTGCGGCGCCGCCGGGTTACCGGGGACACCTGGGATCCCTTCGCGTCGCGGCGCATGGCTCAAGGCTACCGCTCACCGCTCGATCAGGCGAGGCGGATCAGTCCGGAAGCACGAGGATCGTGCCCGTCCCGTGCGCGAGAAGGCGCCCGTCCAGGTCCTCGAGACGTCCGTCCGTCGTCGCCACTTTCCGACCGGGATGGAGGACCGTGCCGATGCACCGAACTCGCCCGGTCTCGACTGTTATCGGTCGCGTGAAGTTCACCTTCAGATCGAGCGTCGTCCATCTCACCCCGGCACCGAGCGTGGTCACGAAAGCGCACCCCATCGCGGAGTCGAGGAGCGTCGAGGCCAGCCCGGCGTGAACCGTGCCGATCGGGTTGTAGTGGAACTCGGCCGGCTCACCTTCGAAGACCGCTCGTCCCGGGTCGGCCTCCACGAGCCGGAAGCCCAGCGTCTGAGCGATTGCCGGCTGCGGGAGCTCGCCGGCCGCCATCCTCTGCATCACCTCGAGACCGGTCAGCCCGGCCATCTCGTCCCGTGCGGCGAGAGGGTCGCTCCAGGAGTAGGTGCGCATGCGCTCGCCGGCCACGGGCGAGAAGCTACCGACCGACCGCGTAGCCCTGCATCCCGCGTGGGTTCGCGCCGGCCCTGAGGAGACCGTCCGGCTCGCGAGCGACGGCGGTCACTCGGCCGGCCGACCATGCGGGCCACAGCGTGACGTCATGACCACGGCGCTGGAGATCGGCGACGACGCGTGCCCCGAACCGCGACTCGAGCACAAGTGATTTCGGCACGAAGCCGCGAGGGAAGAACGACGAAATCAGATGGTCGGTGTGGAACTCGGGCGCGTCGATCGCCGCCTGCAGGTTCAGGCCGAGGTCGACGTGGCGGAGAAACGCGTGCAGCGCCCACTGCTCCTGCTGGTCACCGCCTGGCGTACCCCACGCCAGGTACGGCTCACCGTGTCGAAGCGCCAAGCCCGGGCACAGCGTGGTTCGCGGCCGCGCCCCCGGCCGGAGCGACGAGGGAAGGCCCTCCTCGAGCCAGAACATCTGCGCACGCGTCCCGAGCGGCCAGCCGAGCGCTGGAATGACAGGTGAGCTCTGCAGCCACCCCCCGCTCGGCGTCGCCGAGAAGAGGTTGCCGAAGCGATCTGCGATGTCCAGGTGAACGGTGCCTCGGCCGGGCTCACCCGAGCCCGGGGTCGACAGAACGTCGTGGGGGCGCGGGAGCCGGCCGAACCCCGGCCGGTACTCCTCGGAGGCCACCTCGCCGACGAGCGCCCGCCGCTCGGCGTTGTACTCGTCCGAGAGAAGGATGTCGAGACGAACCTCAGCGTCGCCGTACAGCGCGTCACGATCGGCGAAGGCGAGCTTCGCGCACTCGGTGACGACGTGGACGAACTCGGCCTGCGAGAGCTCGGCGAGGTCGAAGCCTCGAAGAAGCGCGAGCTGCTGCAGGCCGACGGGGCCCGCTGCCCACGGCCGCGTCTTGCACACGGTCAGCCCGCGGTACTCGAACGTGACAACGGGCTCGAGCGTCGCCTCCCAGGCGGCCATGTCAGCACCGGTCAGCAGACCGCCCTCGGCTGCGCAGAAGCGGTCGATCTCGTCCGCCACGAACCCCTCGTAGAACACGACCCGGGCGCTCTCGATCTCGTCCTCGCGCGATCCGCCCCGGCTTTCTTCGACGATTCGTCGGTAGGTCGCGGCGAGCGCACGGTTGCGAAACAGCGCTCCAGCTTCGGGCGCAGGCAAGTACAGGTCGCGGGACCCAGGCCACGCTGCGAGGAGCTCCTGGTTGAGCTCGATCGTCGCCCTGATGCGCTCGTGGAGCGGGTATCCCCGCTCGGCATAGCCGATCGCGAACTCGAGGACGTCTTCGAGCCGCCACGTCCCGAACTCGCGCAACAGGAGCAACCAGGCACCGAACGCCCCGGGCACACACGCGGCAAGCACACCGGTTCCGGGTATCAGCTCGTGCCCGAGCTCGTGGAAGCGTTCGATGGTCGCCGTTGCCGGAGCGACCCCCTGGCCGCAGAGGGCGAGGGGTTCTCCCCGCTCCGCCGACCAGAAGACAGCAGGCATCTCGCCGCCCGGCCCGTTGAGGTGCGGCTCGACGACCTGGAGGACGAACCCGGTCGCGACGGCCGCATCGAACGCGTTCCCGCCGCGCTCGAGCACCGCCATCCCGGTCTGCGAGGCAAGCCAGTGCGTGGACGCGACCATCCCGAAGGTGCCGCGCAGCTCTGGGCGGGTCGTGAAAGTCAGGCGCGCACCACGAAGTACGCGTTGAACGGGTCGTGCTCGAGCAGGTGCACGTCGACCGCTGTGAACCCCGCCTCCGCGAGCAACTCGCGCGCCTTCTGCTCGCCCCACATGGCACCGAGGCCGTCGCCTCCCTGGGCGAGCGACACGGTCATGCAATGCATGCACGAGATCATGTAGAGGAGAGGCCCGCCCGGATGGTCGATGTTCTCGTGGACGTAGCTCGACCCTTGGATGTCCTGCATCAGGTAGACGCCGTCGGCCTTGAGCGACCGCCGGATGCCGCGAAGTAGGGCGAGTGGGCGCGCCTGGTCGTGCACAGCGTCGAAGGTCGTCACGAGCTCGAACGACTCGGGCTCGGCTTCGACATCGAACGTGCTGAGGTCCCGAACTTCGAAGTGGACGTTCTCGAGCCCGCGCTCTTCCGCCTGTTCGCTGGCATGCGAGACGGCCTCGGTCGAGAGGTCGTAGCCGTGGAACCGGCTGTTCGGGAAGCGTTCGGCGAGCATGAGCAGCGCCCGGCCGCGTCCGCAGCCGAGGTCGAGCAACGAGGCGCCCGCCTCCAGCCGCTCCTCCGCGCCGGGGACGAGCGGGAGGATGTGCGTGAAGAGAACCGACAGAACGGTCTGGTTGCTCTCCTCCGCCATGACCTCGTGAAAGCGACCGAAGCGCTCGTAGGGAACGCCCCCACCCTCACGGAAACACTCCACGATGTCGTCCTCGACCGTCGCGAGCGTCGGGATCCACTGGGCGGTCACGGCGAGATTGTCAGGCGACGCCGCGCGCGTCAGCCAGCTCGCATGCTCCGCCGGCAACCGGTACTGCGCCGTCGCGGGCTCGTACTCGACGACGCGCCCGGTCGTCATTGTCCCGAGCCACTCGCGCACGTAGCGCTCGTCCAGCCCCGCCGCGTCGGCGAGCTCCTGGCTCCTCACAGCGCCCACCTCGGCGAGCGTGTCGAAGAGGCCTGTCCGGTGCCCGACGGAGACCATCACCGCAAGCGCTGCGTTGTTCAGTGTCTCGAGCATGCGCCCGGCGAACTCTTCCGCTCGCTCGGCGTCGTAGACGGTCTTGGCCATGTGCGCCCCCTCGGCTCGGGTGGAGAGTGCGTTAGCTATATCGAGCCGCCAGCCGCCCCGTCAACAGCACTCTAGTCTTCCCCTCGTGCCGACCTGCACGCGATGTGGGCAAGGGAACCCCGAGGACGCCAAGTTCTGCAACGCCTGCGGTGCGGTGCTCGCCGAGCCGGGGCGAACCGGAGAGGAGCGGCGGATCGTCTCCGTCCTCTTCGTCGACCTCGTCGGCTTCACGTCTCGCGCCGAGAAGCTCGACCCCGAGGACGTCCGAGACATCCTCACGCCGTACTACGACAGGGTCCGCGCCGAGCTCGAGCGGTTCGGCGGCGCCGTCGAGAAGTTCGTCGGCGACGCTGTGATGGGCGTGTTCGGCGCTCCGACGGCCTACGGAGACGACCCGGAGCGCGCCGTCCGCGCGGCTCTCGCAGTGCGGGACTGGGCCGAAGAGGACGGGTTGCAGATACGGATCGCCGTCAACACAGGTGAGGCGATCGTGGCGCTCGAAGCACGCCCTGGCCACGGTGAGGCGATGATCGCCGGGGACGTCGTGAACACCGCCGCGCGACTCCAGTCCGCGGCGCCGATCGGTGCAGTGCTCGTCGGTGAGGAGACCTACACGAGCACACGGAACTCCATCGAGTACCGGCCGTCCCAGCCGGTCAAGGCAAAGGGCAAGGAGGCACCCGTTCGGGCTTGGCTCGCGCTCCGGGCGACGGCGGCCGCCGGCGAGCGTCCGATCGCGCCGGTTCCGATGATCGGGCGTGAGCGCGAGCTCGCGGTGCTGACGGGAATCTGGGACCGGGTGGCGGACGAGGGGCGGGCTCACTTCGCGACGGTCTTCGGCCCTGCGGGAATCGGGAAGTCGCGCATCGCCCTCGAGCTCGCCCAGCTCGTCGCCTCGCAGGGTGGCCGCGTCATTCGCGGCCGCTCGACGCCGTACGGCGCGAGCAGCCCGTACAGCGCGTTCGGCCAGCAGGTCAAGCAGGTCGCCCGGATCTTCGACAACGACGAGCCCGCGGAAGCGCAGGCGAAGCTCGCAGCCGGGGTGGCGGAGCTCGCGGGCCCGGCCGCGGCGGAGGAGCACGCTCCGCATCTGGCCATGCTCCTCGGGCTCGGAAGCGAAGGCGACGTCGCCGATCGCGAGACGCTCTTCTTCTCGGCACGTGTGCTCGTCGAGTCTCTGGCGCTCGACGTCCCGACGATGCTCCTCTACGAGGACATCCACTGGGCGGATGCCAGTCTCCTCGACCTGCTCGAGGCGTTCGCGGCGAGGGTGCGTGAGGTCCCGGTTCTCTTCGTCGCGCTTGCCAGGCCAGAGCTTCTGACAGATCGCCCCGGCTGGGGAGGTGGCCTCCCTGCGTACACGGCGCTACCGATGGATCCGCTCACGGACGACTCGAGCGCGGAGCTCGCCAGGCAGCTTCTCGCCGAGTCCAACCTCCCGGAGGAGCGCGCCGCCGCGGTTGCCGCGACCGCAGAGGGCAACCCGCTCTTCATCGAAGAGCTCGCGGCCTCCATCGCCGAGAAATCGACGACGGACGCGGGCCGGCTCCCGACGAGTATTCGCACGATCGTCGCGGCACGCCTCGACTCGCTTCCTGCCGACGAGCGCAGTGTGCTCGTCGACGCGTCGGTGGTCGGAAGGGTTTTCTGGCGGGGTGCGCTGTCCGAGATCTCGCCACGCGAGGATCTCTCTGCGCTTCTGGGCTCACTCGAGGCGCGAGACCTGATCCGGCGCGAGGCCGTCTCGCGGATCAAGGGAGACCAGCAGTTCGGGTTCAAGCACGGGTTGATCCACGACGTCGCCTATCTCAGGCTTCCACGCGCAGCACGTCGTGAACGCCACGCGGCCGTCGCCGCATATCTGGACGCCACGACCGGAGGCGTCGGCCAGTCGAACGAGGCGCTCGCGCACCACTGGCGCGAGGCGGGAGAGCACGAGCGTGCCGTCGACTGCCTGGTCGTGGCGGCCGACCAGGCTGGGCGCGGGTGGGCGAAAGAGCACGCAGTCGCGCTCTACCGCGCCGCGCTCGAGCTCGTCCCGGCCGACCACGAAGAGCGACGCCGCGACATCAGGCGCCGGCTGGCCGTCGCCCTGCAAGCGCAGTACCACGTCGCCGACGTGGAGCGCCTCCGGCCGAGCTGACGACTAGTACACGCGTCCGTAAGTTCGCACGTGTACTTGCGGACGCGTGTACTAGGTCGGATCGTCGGTCAGCGGGAAGTCGTCCGGCGTCACGTCGCCCGCGATCTCGTAGATCACCTCGACGACGTGTTCGCCGAGACTCTTCGAATGCTCGCGGACGACCTCTTCGCTCGGCGCGGCGTAGATGCAGAACGACTTCGGAGTCCCGTCTTTGTCCAGGACGACATGGCTGTGCTCCCACACGATCTCCGGGAAGCGGTGATGCGCGATCGCCTTCGAGCGCGTGGCCACCGTCGGCACCTTGTCCATGTCGACCGTATACGTGCGTTCGATCAGGTATCGGGGCATGGCCTGATCCTACGCTCTCGTCGGGGCGCGGCTACGCGGACTCTTCGGCGAGCTCGTCGAGCTCGTCGATGTCCGCGCCTGCGCTCGTCACGAGCGTCGGCTTCAGGCCCTTGGAGATCGTCTCCTTGGTGATCACGCACTTGGTTACGTCGTTGCGTGACGGGAGCTCGAACATGACGTCGAGGAGCGCCAGCTCGATGATCGACCGCAACCCGCGCGCGCCGGTCTCCCTTGCGAGCGCGTGGTCGGAGATCTCCCACAGCGCGTCCTCGGTGAAGACGAGCTCGATCGAGTCGTAGCCGAAGAAGCGCTGGTACTGCCGCACGAGCGCGTTCTTCGGCTCGGTGAGGATCTCGACGAGATCCTCGCGGGTGAGCTGGTGCACAGCCGAGATGACCGGGAGGCGACCGACGAACTCCGGGATCAGCCCGAAGGACATGAGATCCTCGGGCATGACCTGGATGAGTATCTCCGCGCTCTCCTCGGAGTTGCGCGAGCGGACGTCAGCCGCGAAGCCGATCGTGTTCTTCCCGATCCGGCGCTCGATGATCTTGTCGAGCCCTGCGAACGCGCCACCGCAGATGAAGAGGATGTTCGTCGTGTCGATCGAGAGGAACTCCTGGTGCGGATGTTTGCGCCCACCCTGGGGCGGCACCGAGGCGATGGTGCCCTCGAGGATCTTGAGGAGCGCCTGCTGGACGCCCTCACCGGAGACGTCGCGCGTGATCGAGGGGTTGTCTGCCTTGCGCGCGATCTTGTCCACCTCGTCGATGTAGATGATCCCCGTCTCGGCCTTCTTGACGTCGAAGTCGGCCGCCTGGATGAGCTTGAGCAGAATGTTCTCGACGTCCTCACCGACGTACCCCGCCTCGGTGAGGGCGGTTGCGTCGGCGATCGCGAACGGGACGTTGAGGATGCGAGCGAGCGTCTGGGCGAGCAGCGTCTTGCCGCAGCCCGTCGGCCCGAGCAGGAGGATGTTCGACTTTTGGAGCTCGACCTCACCTGCGTCCTCGAGGCCCATGCGCACGC
>DATDOS010000207.1:0-4166 GCA_035293125.1 Gaiellaceae bacterium
CGGCGTGCCGCATTCCGCGACATGTCGCAGGACGCAGCGCTGCTCCTGCGCGGGCTACACATCGAGGCCGTAGCGCTCCATCTTTCGGTACAGGGTCGTGCGATCGAAGCCGAGGGTGCGCGCCGCCACGGTCTTGTTGCCACCGACCGCCTCCAGGACCCGGGCGATGTAGCGGCGCTCGATCTCGTCCATCGGCGCAAGTTCAGACGGGTCGTCGCTCGCGATCAACCACTGCGTGCGCCTGTAGTCGCGGATCTTCTCCGGCAGGTCCTCGACCGAAATCAGAGCGTACTGGGCCAACGCAACCGCGCGCTCCATGCAATTCTGGAGTTCGCGCACGTTGCCGGGCCACCCATACGCGAGCAGCTTTTCGGCCGCAGCGGGCGAAATTCCGGTGATGCGCTTCCCCGTCACCGCGACGTACCGCTGCAAGAAGTGCTGGGAGAGGAGCAGCACGTCGTTGCCACGTGCACGCAGGGGCGGGAGGTCGATGTGGAGGACGTTGATCCGGTAATACAGGTCCTCGCGAAAACGGCGATCCGCTGTCGCCACCGGCGACGAAGGGTCCCTTTTTCACCGGCATCACCGGTACCCAGGGACCCACCCGCTGGCGTGGAGGCGGAGTTCGGCGACGCCAGCACGGCGATGAACGCGAGTGAGGCATGACGCGTGAAGCGCCCCGGAGTGCGGTTCCTCTCCGGTGAGGGCGGCGAGGGAGGTCAGGAGCGCGCCGTGCGGAAACCTTTCTCGAGCACGAAGTGCTCGGCGCGCTCGGTGAGCCTCTCGGCGATGACCTGAGCGTTGAGTGCGTCGGGAAAGACCTTCGGCCAGTCCTTGAAGGAACGGTTGGTGGTGATGCAGGTCGCGCGGCGGTAATCGTAGCGCTCGGAGATGACCTGGAAGGCGAGCTTGGCCTGGGCCGTGTCCATCGCGAGGACGGCGAAGTCGTCGATGACGAGGAACTCGGCGCGGACGAAGCGACGCAGCGCGCGCTCGAGCACGCCGTGGAGTTCGGCGCCGTGCAACTCGTTGAGCATGCGCGGCGCGGAGACGAAGACGACGCGCCTGGTGTCGAGACAGGCCTTGTAGGCAAGGGCGCGAGCGAGGAACGTCTTGCCGGTTCCCGGCGTGCCGATGAAGAGTGGGTTGATGCCCTTGTCGAGGAAATCGAGGTCATGGAGGGCGAGGTAGCGAGCGCGGAGTTTCTTGCGCGCCGGATCGAAATCGAAGTTGAAGGCGTCGACGGTGTTGATCTCTGGGAAGCGCGCGTCGCGGAGGCGGCGCTCGACGGCGCTCTTGATGCGGCTCTGCTTCTCCTCGTCGCAGAGGCGGTGGACGACGTCCGTCGTCGAGAGATTTTCCTTGGTTGCTCGCTCGAGGATCGCCGCGACGAGCTTCGCCATGCCGGGAAGCCTGAGCCAGCGGAGCTTTTGGACGAGCAGGTCGAGGTCGTCGCTCGTGGTGCCGTCGTCGTCATTCTTCTTCATGCGGGCTCCTCGATCGTGGGAGGTGGCGTGCCGGGATCGCGCGTCATCCGCGGCGCGGAGAGATCGTCGTAGACGGAGAGGTCGGGCTCGGGCAGTGAGATCGCATCGAGCTCTTCGTTGCCGAGGCGCAAGGGGGCGGGGTGCGGGAGTAGGCCGCGCTTGTGGCGCATGACGTACTCGACGTACTCGGCGCCGACGTGGCCGGTCTGCATGACCTCGCGCATCGCGCTCTCGGTGGCGACGGCGCCGAAAATCTCGACGAGGAACGTGAGGCGCAGGCTCTCACGATGGATGGATCGGGAGCCTGCGGCGAGCAGCTTGAAGTAGGAGCGGCCGGTGTCGCCGAGCGCGGTGAGTGCCGGCGGCAGGGCACCAGCCGCTGCTCGCGGCCGCTCCTCGAGCAGGGCCTTCTTGTGCGAGGGATGCTCGATGTCTTGGCCGATGTCCCACGACCGGCGATGCCGCGCGATGGGCTTGGTCTCGAGGAAGACCGAGACGAAGTCGTCGTCCGCGCGCACGATGACCTGCTGGGAGGCGAGCCTCCACGGGACCGAGTAGCGGTTACGATCGAATGGGACGCGAAACATCTTCGTCACGCCCATGCCCTCGACGTCGTCGGTGTCGAAGGGCGTGGTGGGGATCGGCTTGAGCAGTCGCTTCTCCTCGTGCTCGAAGACGAGTTGCGGGACCTTTCCGGTGACCTCGTGCACGCGCCCGTTGGCGAAGTCGTCACGCCACTGGGCAGCCTGCGTGTTGATGTCGAGCAGATCGCGGACGCGGCGACCGGGCCAGAATCGTCGGCGAACGAAGCCGATCGGTCTTTCGACGCGCCCTTTTTCATTGGCCTTCCTCACGTTGCAGGCGCGCACCGCGAAGCCACGAGCGTGCGCATATTCGATGAACTTCGGATTGAAGACGGTGGCGACCTGTGTGTGCGAAGTCACGACGGTCTTCATGTTGTCGAAAATGTCGACCAGGGCCGTGCCGGTATTGAAGCGCAGGCATCGCTCCATGCAGCGGAGGAAAGTGCCCATCGTCTGACTGAGCGTGAACTCGATGTAGAGCCGTCGCGAGTAGCACAGGACGGCAACGAACGCGCTGACGCGACGGGGGACCCCGGGTAGCGCGAAGCCGAAGTCGGCCCAGTCCACCTGCATCGCCTCACCCGGCGGAAAATCGAGCGTCAGGAACGCTGCGCGATGTCCGCGCGGACGCAGACGACGGAGACGGTCACGCAGGATCGTGACGCTCCCCGTGTACCCGAGTGGCCGCAGCCGCTCGAGCACGGCGGGCGCGAGCATCTCGGGCGTGTCGTCGAGCACCGCGCGGATTGCGCGCTCGTAAGGATCGAGGATCGAGCTGCGCGGCTCGTGCGTCGGCGGCGTCCGCGGGCGACCCTTGCCCAGGACCTTGCGCACCGTCTTGCGCGCCATCCCGAGCCGCCGCGAAATGGCGCGGACGCCGAGGCCGTCCACGTAGGTGAGGCGCAGGATCTCGGCGACCGGATCCGCTTTGGCGTTACCGCTCATCGCACGTCCTGTCAGAAAGGCGGAACTCCACGCGCGCGTGCCGCTCCGGAACGACGGCGAGGGCGTCGCTCCAAACCTCGAGCCACCCGGCCGCTGCGTCCACAGAAAGCACAACGTGGACCGGGTAGCCGCTCCAGAACGCCAGCTGCGAGAAAAGCCGGCGCAACGCGCGCGCCGGTGGCGGCGCCGAGACGATCGGGCCGCAGAGCGTCAACTCCGTGAACGCTCCGCCGTGCGTCGCCCGCAACCTCGCCGTGATCCCGTTCGCCATCGAGGCAGGCATATGCCTCGGTTGGCGCCACGGCGGAACCCTGATCCCCCACGCGCTCGCGCCGCTTGGCCCGGCGCTCCCGCTCGGCCTCGCGGTGATCCGCGCGCCCCGCCGCCCCGAGCGACCGCCGGTACTTGCGCCGCGCGATGCGCATGTAGTCGCGGCGGGCGGCCCCGGCGCAGTCGTGGCCGCAGTACCGTTGCCCCCGATCGCAATCGCGGCAGATGAAGAACCGGACGTCGCAGCGTCCGCACAGTCGCTCCTGCAGCTCCACCCTGGACCCAGGGCGAGAACTCGACAGCGACGAGGAGCTCGAACATCATCTCCTCCGAGATGACGCGGCTCCACCCGCTGGCGATCCGGTTGCAGCCGGATCGCCCGTCTCACCCTTCAAGCGACCAGTTTCCGCGCCTCATCCTCGATCGCCAGTTTCCGGCCGAACCCTCGGGACCCGGGCTCCGGTGATATCGGTGGAAATGGGACCCACGGGGACCGGCGGTGACACCCAGTGGCCGGTTACGCCCGCGCTCTACACCACCAGCCGACGCTGAACGCGCAACGCAAGCCGGCTCGCTCCACGTTGCGCTGGCTCTCTACGCCGACCAGCGTGTCGGTAACGATGAGATTACAGCCGCGCCGCGCTGACTCTCGCACGCGGTGATCGAGCAGCGCCGCCTGGCAGCCCCGCCGTCGCTGGGCGGGCAACGTGACGGCGTAGGCGAGGTAGGCGGCTCGCTCCTCGAAGAAGACGCCGGCCACTGCAGCGGGCTCACCGTCGACACGCGCGAGCGAGATGAGATAGTCGGGGCTTCGAGCGAGATCTAGCTGGCGCGCAAGTTTCAGCTCCGGCGTGACAGGCGGCCGGTCCTGCCCCACGGC
>DATDOS010000208.1:0-12985 GCA_035293125.1 Gaiellaceae bacterium
GCCTGGCGCCTCTACATGTGCCTCACAGGCTCACGAAAGCCGGTCGTGTCGGGCGCCTTCACGGAGCACGGCGTGCCGCGGATGGTGGAGATGATGCAGCTGTTCCGGCGCGACCGCGCCGACCTCGTCGCCCGGCCGATGTCGATCTTCACCGTCACCGCGACCGGCAACTTCCGCTACGGCGAGGACTCCTGTCAGAACCTCCTCGACTGCGTCGAGGCCGGCATTCCCATCGAGATCGTCCCCGTCACTCTCATGGGGCTCATCGCCCCCGTGACCCTGGTCGGTGCGACGGTCTTCCACACCGCGGACGTGCTCGCCGGCGTGACCATGGCTCAGCTCGTCCGTCCGGGCGCGCCCGTCCTCTTCGGGGGAGCGCCGGCGACCTTCCACATGAAGGCGGCGAGCTCGCCGATGGCGGCGATCGAGGCACTCCACCTCGACGTCGCCTACGTGCAGGTGGGCAAGGCGCTCGGCCTTCCCACGCAGGCCTACATGGCCCTCTCGGATGCGAGGACGCTCGACGCCCAGGCCGGGGCAGAGACGTTCGGAAGTGCGTTGCTGGCGGCGCTGGCGGGGGTCAACTCCGTGTCCGGCCCTGGGATGCTCGACTACGTGCTCGTGTTCAGCCTGCCGAAGCTCGTCTTCGACGACGAGCTGTGCGGGCAGGCGCTCCACTTCGTGCGACCAATCGAGCCGAGGGACGATCTCCCCGTCGGCGATCTCGTGACGCACCTGCTGGACCAGGCACACCTGATCATGGCCGACCACACGACGCGCCACTGGCCCGAGGAGCTGTGGCTGACCGGGCCGACGATCGACCGGGAGAACCGCGGGACGTGGGAGCGCCGCGGCGCCAAGGACCTCCACACACGCGCGGTCGAGGAGGTCGAGCGTCGGCTGGCCGCGTACGAGGCACCCGACACCGACCCTGCGGTCGACGCCGAGCTGCTCGCGATCATCCGCTCGGGCATGGAGGCGGGCGGAGAGCTGCCGACCCTGCCGCCGCCGCCCGAGCATGCTCCCGTCGATGCGGCGGCCGGCCGGCGGCGGAACCGACGGCGCACTCCGCGCACCGAGAGCTGACTCAGGCCTGGAGCGCCGCGTCTCGGCGCCCAGGCTGGTTACTACGACCGGGGATCCCGCGTCTCAGCCGATGCGTGACGTCTCGATCGCCTCGGCGAGCAGCGTCGAGACGTCGGCCACTCTGAGCTCGCCGCCGGTCTGCCGCACCCCGTCGTCGAGCATGACCGTGCAGAACGGACACGCGACCGCAAGCGTGTGGGCGCCCGTCGCGGCCGCCTCGCGGGCGCGCTCCTCGTTGATCTGGCTCCCGCGCTCCTCCATCCACATGTGCGCACCGCCGGCGCCGCAGCAGAACGTCCGCCTCCCGCTGCGCGTCATCTCGAGCGGCTTCCCGATCCGCGAGACGAGCTCGCGCGGCGCCGCCAGCACGTCGTTGTGGCGCGCCAGGTAGCAGGAGTCGTGGTAGGTGATCGTCTGCTCGCCCGCCACTGGAGACAGGCGACCGTCGCGCACGAGCTCGGCGAGGAGCTCCGAGTGGTGCATCACCTCGTAGCGGCCGCCGAAGTCGGGGTACTCGTTCGCGAGCGTGTTGAAGCAGTGGGGGCAGCTGGCGACGATCTTCGTCACCCCCGCGTCGTCGAGCGTCGCGACGTTCGCCAGCGCCAACGCCTGGAAGACGTACTCGTTCCCGGCACGCCTCGCGGGATCGCCCGTGCAGGACTCGCGGGGCCCGAGGATGGCGACGTCGAGGCCCGCAGCGAGGAGGAGCTTGGCGGTCGAGATCGCTGCCGTCCGCGCTCGCTCGTCGAACGCGGCGGCGCATCCGACCCAGTAGAGCACCTCGGGCGCCGGGTCTCCCGGCTCGAGGACGCGAACGCCGAGCCCCTCCGCCCACGACGCGCGCTCGGTCTGCGGCTTCCCCCACGGGTTCGATCCCCGCTCGACGTCCCGCAGCATCGTCTCGGTCTCGGCCGGGAGGCCGGACTCGACCATCACGAGGTGGCGGCGAAGATCCACGATGTGGTCGACGTGCTCGATCGAGACCGGGCACTCGTGAACGCACGCACCGCAGGTGACGCAGTCCCAGACGACGTCGTCCGTGACGGCGTTCGGGACGAGTGCCGAGAGGTCTCCTCCCGCGAGAGCCGCGGGCCCCTCGGCGAACAGGTGGTCGCGGATGCCCATGATCAGGAGCTTCGGGGAGAGAGCCTTGCCGGTCGCGTACGCGGGGCAGACGTCCTGGCAGCGCCCGCACTCCGTGCAGGACATCGCGTCGAGCATCTGCTTCCAGGTCAGGTCGGCCACCGTGCCGACTCCGAAGCGGAGGTCGCTCTCGTCCTCCGCTTCGAACACGAGCGGCTCGAGCCGCCCCCGTGCCTGTGTGCGCCCAAAGAAGACGTTGATCGCGGCAGTCCCGATGTGCAGGTGCTTCGAGTGCGGGAGGTAAGCGAGGAAGCTCAGGATCAGCAGTACGTGGGCCCACACGAAGACGCGCTCGAGGACCTCGGTCGTCGTGCCGGCGCCGAAGAGGTTGGACGCGGCATCGGAGATGGGCGACCACTCTCCGGGCCACGGGTTCAGCCCGAGCGCGATGAGCGATGCATGCCACAGGAGCAGGGTCGTCACGATCCCCGCGATCAACGCCAGGATGAGATCCGCCTCGCCCAGGTGACTGCCGTCGAAGCGCCGCGGCCGCTGCACCTTCCGGATGTAGAAGGCCGTCGCGACGCCGGCGAGCACGAGCACGACGAACACGTCGACCGTGAACGCGTACCACCCCTGGCGCTCGAGCCAGCCGAGCGGCGATCCGGAGGGCAGCGAGGCTTCCCGATCGACGATGGCGATCATCGCCATGAAGATCGTCGGGAAGAGGACGAGGAAGCCCCAGAAGATGAACGCATGCATGAGCCCGGGTACGAACCGCTGGAGCAGCTTGCGCTGACCGAGGACGATCGTCGCCTCGTTGCGAACCCGGGCGGGGAGGTCCGATGCACGCGCCACCGGCTTGCCCATGCGGACGAGCCGGGTGAGCAGCAGAGCGCGCCGGGCGAAGAGCACGCCTGCGATCGCGATCGCGACGACGAGCGCGACGGCGGAGGCGACGCTCGCTTCCGAGCTCAGCCGCGCTCCGCCTTCTGAGTCTGGGCCTTCCTGATCTCGGCCGAGATCGCCGGGACGATCTCGTGCAGGTCGCCGATCACGGCCCAGTCGGCGCTAGCCAGGATCGGCGCCTCGGGGTCGGTGTTGACGACCAGGATCGCCTTCGCGCCCTTGCAACCGGCCATGTGCTGCGTGGCCCCCGAGATGCCGCACGCGATGTAGATGTCCGGCGCGATCTTCGTGCCCGTCTGCCCGACCTGGTCCGTGTGCGGCCGCCAGCCGGCCATGGTCACGGCCCGCGAGCAACCGACGGCACCGCCGAGCAGACCGGCGAGCTCTTCGATGATCCCGAACCCTTCACTGGACCCGGCTCCACGACCACAGGACACGACGACCTTGGCGTCGGCGAGGGAGACGCCGCCCGCGGCGGCCGCGACGCGCTCGTGGACGCGCACGACGAGGTCCGCGTCCGAATGCGTGGGGGTGAAGCGTTCGACGGCGGGATCTCCAGCGGCTTGTTCCTCGGAGGCGACCGCGTGCGGCTGCACGGTGAGCAGCTTGACCGGTCCGTGCACGCGCGCCTCCTCGAGCAGGCTCCCGCCCCAGCGCACCCGGGTGACGACGAGCGGGTCGCCCGGCGTCGCCCTCGTACAGTTCGCGGCGAACGGAACGTCGAGCTTCGCGGCCACGTGTGCGAGGACTTCGTTTCCCCGTTCGGTCCCGGCGGCGACGACGGCCGTAGGCGAGAGCCGTTCGACCAGTTCGACGAGCGCCTGCGCGATCGCCGCCGGCGCATAGGAGGCAAACGCGTCTCCCTCGGCGACGTGAAGCGTCTCGACGCCCTCCACTGACACCGCGGCGAGGGCCGCGAATGCGTGCAGCGGGCCGCCGAGCTCGCGCGCGAACGTGAGCGCCTGCTGCGCGAGCTCGCCTGGCTCGTCGATGTAGACCATGACCACTAGGCAACTCCGATCTGCCGCAAGACCTCGACGACCGCCGGCGCCGCCTCTGGGCCTTGGCCGAGGATCAAAGCCTCCTTGCCCTGACCCTCGGGGACGACGAGCCGCACTTTCTCGAGCCGCGAGTCGGGCCGCGTGGGTGTGCTCGCGTCGACCGGCTTGCGCTGTGCGCGTAACTTGGCCGGGACGGACGGGTAGCGCGGCAGGTTGAGCCCTTCGAGCACGCCGACGACGGCCGGGAGCGGTAACTCGTAGACGTCGCGACCGCCCGTGACCTCCTGTTCGCAGCGAACTACGGCACCACCGACCGAAACGCCCTTGAGGCCCGTCGCCACCGGCCGGCCGAGCGCGTACGCGACCCGGATACCGACCTGATAGTTGCCCGCGTCGGCGGACTCGTTGCCGAAGAAGACGAGGTCGAACGAGCCGTTCGCCGCCTCGTCGGCACGGATCGCTTCGACGATCGCGCCCGCCGTCGCCTGCGGGTCCCACTCCTCCCCTTCGGACACGAGGTGAACCGCGCGGTCGATCCCGAGCGCCATGGCGTCGCGCAACTGCTCCTCCGCCTCAGGCGGGCCGAGCGTCAGCACGACCGACTCGCCGCCGTTGGCCTCGATCAACCGGACGGCCTCCTCGACGCCGCACTCCTCGTGCGGGCTGATGGTGAAAGCGAGGTGGCGCGTCTCGATCGCCTGCTCGTCCTCGGTGAGCACGATCCTGCCGCCGGTGAGTGGGACCCGCTTGACGCACACGAGAACTCTCACGCGGCACATCGCCCGTAGACAGGGCGCAAGTTACAACTTGTAACTTGCGCCGACCTCCCGCTGATCATGCGGGATGAAAGCCAAGTTACAACTTGTAACTTGGCGTACGCACCCCTCGTACCCGGGCGGTTGGCAGCCGTGGCGCAGGCTGTCGGGCTCACGAGCGGATCCTCATGTTCTCCGGGTCGAAGATCGGGGCGGAGCCGACGACGTCGACCGTGACCGGGTACTGCTCACCCATGTACTCGATCGCGAGTGCGGCACCCACGACTGCCTGCTCGGGCGGCAGGTAGGCCATGAGGGCGTACTTGCCCACGGACGGCGCTGCACCGGCGCTCGTCACATAGGAACGGCGGCCCTTGGAGTCGACGAGCGGCATGCCGTCGCGTGTGAGGATCGGCTCGCGCCCCAGTGGGTAACGCTTGATGCCGGCCGACGAGGTGTGATCCTCGATCGAGAGGGTGCACAGCAGCGCCGCCGGGTCCTCCTCCCGATGCCGCACATGTGCTTCCTTCCCGACGAAGTCTTGCTCCTTCACCTTGCCCCACGCCATGTCGGCTTCGACCACCGTGTACTCGCTCTCGAGCTCGGTGCCGTACGCGCGGTAGCACTTCTCGAGGCGCCCCGTCGTCCCGTAGACGCCGATGCCGCAAGGCACTGCACCGTGCGCGCGCCCTGCCTCCCACACGATGTCCCAGAGGCGGGCACCCTGCTCGATCGGAACGTAGAGCTCCCAGCCGAGGTCGCCGACGTACGAGATCCGGGAGGCGAGCACGCGGAGCGGGCCGATCTCGATCACCTTGCACGTTGCGAACGGGAAGGACTCATGGGAGACGTCGTCGCTCGTCACTGACGTGAGGATGTCCCGTGCGCGCGGCCCCCAGAGGCCGAGCGTCGACCACGCGGAGGTGAGGTCTGCGAGCTGGGCGGAGCCGTCGCCGGGGAGATGATCCGCGAGCCATTTGCGGTCGGCCATTCCGTGCGCTCCGCCGGTGACGACGCGGAAGTGCTCGTCGCCGAGCCGCATGATCGTGAGGTCGGCCTTGAAGCCGCCGCTCGGCGAGAGCCACGGCGTGTAGACGACGCGTCCCACCGCCGCGTCGACCTGGCGCATGGAGACCTGCTGAAGGGCGTCGAGCGCTCCGGGGCCGACGACGTCGAAGATCGCAAACGCCGACAGGTCGAAGATCCCGGCCCGGTCGCGCATGGCGAGGTGCTCGGCGTTCGAGATCGGCGACCACCAGCGGCTGTCCCACTCCGCCTCGCGGTGTCCCACGCGGTCGCCGAACTCCTCGAGCAGGGGAGCGTTCGACTCGTACCACTGGGGCCGCTCCCAGCCTGCTGCCTCGAAGAAGGCAGCGCCCAGCTCTTTCTCCCGTGGGTGGTACGGCGACAGACGCACGTCGCGGTTCGAGGCCCACTGCTCGAGCGGGTGCACGATGCCGTACGTCTTGTTGAAGCCCTCCGCCGTCCGCGCCTTCACATGCGTGGCGGTCTTCTGGTGCTCCCAGAAGCGCGCTGCGTCCGAAGAGTGGAGGTCGATGTGCGACTCGCCGTGCACCATCCATTCGGCGAGCGACTTCCCGACGCCTGGACCCTCCTTGATCCAGACAGCGGCACACGACCAGAGGCCCTTCACCTCGGGAAGCTCGCCGAGGATCGGCATGCCGTCGGGGGTGAGCGAAAGGATCCCGTTGATCGCGTGCTTGATGCCCACGGTCTCGTCGCCGACGATCGAGGGCATCAGCTCGAGCGCCTGCTCCATCTGGAGGGTGAAGTCCTCCTGGGTGAAGGGGAACTCGGTGGGTGAGAGGGACGCCTGCTCCACGGACGGGAGATCCTCGGGGTCGTACAGGATCGCGCGGTGGGCGTACGACCCGATCTCGAGCCCGGAGCCGTGCTGGCGCTCGTACATGTTCGTGTCCATGTCGCGGACGATCGGGAACTCGATGTCGCCCTTGGCGTCCGCGAACCAGTGCGTCGGGCCGATGTCGATCATCTGGTGCACGGCCGGCGTCAGCGGGATCGACGCGCCTGCCATGCGCGCGAGCTTCGGGCTCCAGACGCCGCAGGCGATCACGACCACGTCCGCCTCGATGTCACCCGCTGCCGTGCGGACGCGGCGGACGCGGCCCCGGTCGACGTCGATGCCGATCACTTCCGTGCTCGCGAACACCGAGAGACGCCTTGACGCCTGACCGCGCTCACGCATGATCGTGCCCGCTCGGAGCGAGTCGACGACACCGACGGACGGTGTGTAGAAGCCCCCGAGGATCACCGTCTCGTCGATGAAGGGGACGAGCTCCTTCACCTCGGCCGGGGTCACGAGCGACACCGGCTCGACACCCCAGGCCTTCGCCGAGGCGATGCGCCGCGTGAGCTCTTGCATCCGCTCCTCCGTCCGTGCGACCTCGACACCGCCCGACTCGGTGAAGACGCCCATCTCTTCGTACTGGCGCATGCTCTCCAGGGTGAGCTGCGTCATCTCCTTCGAGTGGTCGACCGGGTAGATGAAGTTCGAGGCGTGACCGGTCGAGCCGCCCGGATTGGGAAGCGCGCCCTTGTCGAGCAGGACGACGTCAGACCAGCCCTGCTCGGTGAGGTGGTATGCGACCGAGTTGCCGACGATTCCACAACCGATGACGACGGCGCGGGCCTGGCGGGGAAGGGTGTTCATTCGGGCGGCTCTACTGATATATGAGTACGGGAATCAGAAATATATAAGCGCTCAGAGAACGCGTCTGATCGCTCGCTCGAAGCCCCCCACGTGGCGCCGCATGACGTCCTCGGCCCTCGCCGGGTCTCGATCTCGTATCGCCTCGAGCAGCTCGCGGTGCTCCTGGATCGCGTCTCCCAGGCGGACGACGCGGTCGAGCGCTAGGAACCAGATCCGCAGCGTCAGCATGTAGTACTCGTTGAGGGTCGTCTCGAGAAACGGGTTGTGCGCACACCGATAGACGTGCCGGTGGAGACGCTGGTCGAGGTCGATGAGCGTGCGTTCGTCATCTGCAGCCGACCCGTTGAGCTCTTCGAGGAGGTTCGCCGTCTCTGCGCGCTCGGCATCGGTAGCACGCTCTGCTGCGAGCCGCGCCGCCTGACCCTCGAGCGCCACTCGCACTTCCGACAGCCCGGCCAGGTCGCCGACGTCGACGGGTGAGACGAACATCCCGCGACGCGGATAGACATCCACCAACCGCTCGCGGGCAAGTGCGCGCAGCGCCTCCCGCACGGGCGTTCTTCCGAGCCCCAGCTGCTCCATCAGCTCGCGCTCGCTGACGAGGGAGCCCGGGGGTAGCTCGAGCGTGACGATCAGCTCGCGGATGCGGTAGTAGGCCTGGTCCGAGAGCGACCGGGCGTCCGCCGCCTCGGGCTGGTGGATGGAAAGTGCGGGTGTGGTCATCGTCGAGGTGGGGTCAGGTCTTCCACTTTCCACTGACTGGAACGTGGAAGACCTGACCCCGTTCAACTCACTTCAACCAGGCGTTGACCTTGGCCTGGTTTGCCTTGACCCACTTCTCCGCCGCCTTCTCCGGCTTCATCTTGTCGCCTGCGATGTACTTGGCAACGAGGTTCTGGTCCGCGTTCGACCACTTGAACTTCCTCAGCACCTTGACCGCGGGAGAGCCGCTCTGCGCGAACTCCTTGCTGAAGAGCTTGTTGAGTGGGTACGCGTCGTACGCGCACCGATACTGCTTGATGTTGCCGCCGGAGCTGGCGTCGTCGTTGCAGCCCTTGAAGCGTGCCGGCAACGTCACCTCGGCCAGGTTGAGGCTTGCGTTCAGGTACTGCGGCGTCCACCAGTAGAAGATGACGGGCTTCCGCTGCTTGATCAGCTGACTGAATCGTGCGACCTCAGCCGGCTCCGCTCCGACCGTCACGTGCTTGAAGTCGAGACCGAGCGTCTCGATGAGCTCCTTGTCCTTCTGCACATAGGACGGATCGCCGCCGAGGAACATCCCCTGGGAGCCGGACTCGGGGCTCTTGAACACGCTCTCCTTGCCCTTGAGGCCCCGCCAGGTCTTGAACGCCGGGTACTGCTTGAGCAGGTACTTGGGGATGAACCAGCCGATGTGGCCTGTCAGACCGTTCGAGCCGACGAGGGCGACCGACTTCTGCTTGGTGACGTACTGCTTGTACTGGTCGACGTGCTGCCAGTCCTCGAGCACGGCGTCGACCTTGCCGTCGGCCATCGCCTGGAAGACCGGGATCTCGGTGATCTTCGTGACCTTGACCTTGCAGCCCAGCTCCTTCTCGAGCACGTACTTCGCGACGTACGTGTTCGCCGTCGAGCCGGCCCACGCTTGCTCGTTCAGCGTCACTGTGCCGCAGGATTGGCTTGCCTTGCCCAGCGCACTCCCCGATGAGACGAGCCCGATTACGACTGCCAGCGAGGCGCCGAGCAGCAGGATGAACCGGGCTCCGGCACGTTTCGACATGCGACCCTCCTTGTTGGTAGTTCCTCTATCCCTCACGCGATTCCCTCCTTCCGTGCACGTTGTGTGGCTTGAGTGACGCGGTCGAGCGCGATACCGAGCGCGAGGATCGCGAGTGATGCCACGACCCCTAGCCCGAATTCGCCGCGCACGAGGCCTTGAGCGACGAGGTAGCCCAGTCCTCCGGAGCCGACGAGCCCCCCGATCACCACGACGGCGAGCACCATGATGATCCCCTGGTTGACGCCGAGCATGATGGCGTCGCTCGCAAGCGGGACCTTGACCTTCGTGAGCACCTGCCCGCGCGTCGCGCCGAAGGCGCTCGCTGCCTCGACCGAGTTCGGTGCGACGTCTCGAACGCCCCGCTCGACGAGCCGCACGACGACGGGGAAGGCGTACAGCACGCCGGCGACGATGCCGGGGACGATCGAGACAGGCATCAGGTAGATGAACGGGATGATGTAGACGAGTTGCGGCAGCGTCTGCAGGACGTCGTTGATCGGCCGGAGGACGCGTGAGACGGTCTTGCTCTCTGCCGCCCACACGCCGAGTGCCACGCCGATCAGAACCGTCATCGCGGTCGCCACGAGCACCTGCGAAAACGTGTCCATCGCGGGCTCCCACATGCCCATCACTCCGATCGACACGAACATGGCCAGCGTCGTGACGGCCGGACGCACGCCGCTCACGGCGAGCGCGATCGCGGTCAGCCCTGCGACCGTGACGAACCACGGCGTCCCGATGAGGAACTCCTGCAGTGGCTGGACCCCGTGGACGAGGATGAAGTTCCCGACCGGCTCTGTGATCTTGAAGACGAAGTTCGCCGGATCCTGGACGTAGTCGAGCACGGCTTGGATGCGTGCGAGCAGCCGCTCCTGGATGCTTGCATCGTCTGGGTAGATCGCGGCTGCTCCGAAGGATTTCGCGATCCCGAGGGCGACGCCGATGCCAAGGGCGCTCGCGAGGCTGGCGAGCTTCAGGCGTCTGCGCATCGCGTCGTCGAGATGACGGCGGGCGGGGTCCGTGCGGTCGGCAACTGCCTCGGTCGACCGGTCGAGCGCCATCGCCATGATCACGATCGCGGCGCCGCCGAGGATGGCGAGCGCCGGGTTCGAGTAGAGCCCGCTCGTGACGACATCGCCCAGCCCGCCGCCGCCGATCAGGCCGGCAATGACGACCATGGAGAGCGCGAACAGGATGGTCTGGTTCACGCCGAGCAGGAGCATCCGACGCGAGAGCGGCAGCTGCACCTTCATCAGCACTTGGCCTCGCGTCGAGCCCATCGACCTCGCGGCTTCGACCGTGTTCACCGGTACGCCTCTGATGCCGAGCGCGGTGATGCGCACCGCCGGCGGGATCGCGTAGATCATCGTGGACACGACCGCGGCGCCAGGACCTACGGAGAAGAGGATGACCACCGGAATCAGGTACGCGAACGCGGGCACGATCTGCATCGCGTCCAGCAATGGCGTAATGGCCCGCTGGAAGCGGTTGGAGAGCCCGGCGACGATCCCGAGCGGGATTCCGACGGCGAGCGAGAGGCCGACGGCGGCAAGCATCAGCGCGAGCGTCTGCATGCTCTCTTCCCACAGGCCCATCAGCGCAAAGGAGGCGAACGCTCCACCGATCCAGGCTGCGGCGCGCCAGCCGCCGAACCGCAGGGCGACGATCGTCCCTGTAGCCGTCGTGCCGACCCAGGTCAGCCAGAGCAGCAGCCGGTCGAACCAGCCGACGAGGTCGTCCACGAAGGTCGCGAAGCCGTCGAAGATGGCGAACACGAAGCTGGGATTCTCGGCGCTTCGCTGATCGAGCAGCCAGATCTGGAAGTCGTCGATACGGAAAGGAAGGGCGTTCCATACGAGTCGATCGGGCCACGGGTACTCGAGGCCCCACGCCCGATAGGCCACGACCATGAGCGCGACGATCGCGCCCACCTGCACGAGTCGTCCGCGCCACCACGGCCGATGCGAGAGAACGGGAGTGACCGGTGCGGCTTCGGCGATGGTGGACATCAGGTGTCGCCTCCCTCGCCCGCGATCGCCGTCAGCACCGCATCGCGATCGACGAGTCCGACGACGGTGCCGTTCTCGACGGCGCAGCAGGGTCGCTCGCTCGCCGCAACCACCGGGATGGCATTCCGCACCGTCGTCGTCACGTCGAGCCGCGGCCCGTCGGTCGCCTCCCCGGGCGCCGGGTCGCGCATGACCCAACGAAGCGTCAGCACGTGGCTTCGCGGGACGTCCCGGACGAAGTTCTCGACGTAGTCGTCGGCCGGTGCGCCGACGATCTCCTCGGGCGTGCCGAGCTGCACGATTCCGCCGTCGCGCATGATCGCGATGCGGTCTCCGAGCCTGAGCGCCTCGGCGAGGTCGTGCGTGATGAAGACCATCGTCTTTCCCGTCTCCTCCTGGAGACGGCACACCTCGTCCTGCATGTCCCGGCGGATCAAGGGGTCGAGCGCGCTGAAGGGCTCGTCGTACAGCATCACCTGGGGGTTACCGGCGAAAGCGCGCGCGACGCCCACGCGCTGCTGCATGCCGCCCGAGAGTTGGTCCGGGAACTGGTTCGCAGCGTCCTCGAGACCGACCAGCTTCAGCACCTCGTTCGCGCGCGCAAGGCGCTCCACTTTCCCCATCCCCTTGACCTCGAGCCCGAAGGCGACGTTGTCGATCACGCGACGGTGAGCAAGCAGCCCGAAGTGCTGGAACACCATCGACACGGAGTTGCGTCGGAGTTCGCGCAGCTCGGCAGTTCCTGCCGCGGAGACGTCATGCCCGTCGATCTCGATCGTGCCTGCGGTCGGCTCGATCAGCCGGATGAGCGTCCGCACGAGCGTTGACTTGCCGGAGCCCGAGAGACCCATGACGACGAACACCTCGCCGGGCCACACCTCGATCGACACGTCGCGTACCGCGACGACGCAGCCGGTCTTCTCGCGAAGCTCTCCACGCGGAAGGTACGCGTCCGGCGATCCGACGAGCTTCTCGGGGCTCGAGCCGAAGACCTTCCAGACCCCGGTGGCGCGAATGACGGGTGGGCTCGTGCGATCGATTCGGTGCTGCGTGGGTGCGGCAGCAGTCTCGGCTGTCTCCGTCATGCGCGCGCCGCTGATATATCACTCGTGGTCACGCTTGTCTATGCGCAGAGCGTCCGAATCCTTTCGAACGGCTCAGAGCGGTCGGATTCAGACGGCTAGGCTCGCCGCGCGCGGATGATCGCGCAGACGCCGATCCTGTCGAGCCGTTCCGCTGGGATGACGTCGCGCATGATCGCGAGCAGCTCCTTCGTGAAGAGCGGGTAGAGAGCGCAGTCGTCGATCCCCATCGGCGTACGCTCGAGTACCTCGATCTCCACGAAGCCGGCCCGCTCGAGCTTCTGGACGAAGTCACGCTCCGTCAGCGCGCCGGCCACTCAGCCCGCCCAGGCCGCCGGGTGAGTAAGCACTTCGGGCGGGAGCTCCTGTTCCTCCACTGTGAGGTCCGCCACGCAGAGCTCGCCGCCGGGGCGCAGGACACGGGCGCACTCGGCGAATGCTCGAGCCTTGCGCGGTGAGAGGTTGAGCACACCGTTCGAGATCACGCAGTCGACGCTTGCGTCCGGGAGCGGGATCGCCTCCATCTCGCCTTCGAGCGTCTCGACGTTGTCCAGACCGGCTTCCTCAGCTGCGGCAGCTGTCCGCTCGAGCATCTCGGGCAGGAAGTCG
>DATDOS010000209.1:0-6950 GCA_035293125.1 Gaiellaceae bacterium
GGGCACGACGACGCGATCGCGCTGCTGCTCGCGCTCGCGAGTCCCGAGATCGACCTCCTGGGCGTCACGACGACCTACGGAAACCAGACCCTCGAGAAGACGACCGCGAACGCGCTGCGCGTCCTCGAGCTGGCGGCGAGACAGGACGTCCGGGTCGCCGCAGGGGCCGACCGACCACTGGTCCGCGAGCTCGTCGTGGCGGCACACGTCCACGGCGAGAGCGGCCTCGACGGCCCCTCGCTCCCTCCGGCGACGACGAAGCCCGCAGGTGAAGACGCCGAGAGCTTCATCGCCGATCTCATCCGGACGGCCTCGCGGCCGGTCACGCTCGTCCCGACCGGGCCGTTGACGAACGTCGCTCGCTACCTCGACGCGCACGGCACGACCGGCATCGAGCGGATCGTGCTCATGGGCGGCTCGATCGCAGAGGGCAACATGACGCCTGCGGCAGAGTTCAACATCTGGTGCGACCCCGAGGCCGCCGCTCGCGTCTTCGCGAGCGGCCTCGACGTCACGATGATCGGCCTCGACGTCACGCACAAGGCCGTCCTCGGGCGGGCCGAGGAGCAGCGGCTGCGCGAGGCCGGGCACATCGGTGCGTTCGTCGCCGAGCTCAACGTGTTCTTCAGCCGTTACCACCGGCAGACCTACGGCTGGGACGGCGCACCGATCCACGACGCCGTCGCGATCGCGCACGTGATCGGGCCCGGACTGGTCGAGACGCGCTTTCGCAACGTCGAGATCGAGCTCGAGTCCGAGCTCTGCCGCGGTCGCACAGTCGTCGACCTGTGGCAACGCACTGAGCGCCCGCCGAACGCTCACGTCGGGGTCGATCTGGACACGCAGGCGTTCTTCGACCTCCTTCTCGAACGGATCGCGACGCTCGGATGAGCAGCGCCCCGGAGCTGGCGGGGCTCGAGCCGAGCCGGATCGAGAACGCTGCCCTCGCCGACGCGGGCGGGCGCGTTCTCGCGTGGACGCGCACCAACATGCCCCTTCTCGCCGGGCTTCGCTCCGCGTTCGAGCGCGAGCGCCCACTCGAAGGACGCCGCATCGGCATGTGCCTCCACGTCGAGGCGAAGACGGCCGTGCTCGTCGAGGTGCTGCGCGCCGGCGGCGCCGAGGTCGTCCTCACCGGCAGCCCCGCGACGACCGACGATCGCGTCGCTGCGCTGCTCGCGCAAGACGGCGACACCCGTGTCTACGCTCGGAAGGCCGACACGATGGACGACCACCACGGGCACGTTGCTCGCGTGCTTGCGTCCGAGCCGGATCTCCTGCTCGACAACGGAGCCGACCTCATCGCTGCGACCGTCGCCGCCGAGGGTGCTCGAGTCACCGCGGCCACGGAGGAGACGACCTCGGGCCGCCACCGACTCCTCGGCGAGCTGGCCGGCCGGATCGCGTTCCCGGTGATCGTGATCAACGACAGTCCGATCAAGCTGCTCTTCGAGAACGAGCACGGGATCGGCCCTGCGGTGGTGGACGGGTTCCTGCGCGCGACGAACTCCCTCATCGCTGCGAAGACGTTCGCCGTTATCGGCTTCGGGTCGTGCGGGAGGAGCCTTGCGAGAACGCTCCGACGGCTCGGCGCCAGCGTGGTCGTGGTGGAGCGAGATCCCGTACGTGCGCTCGAAGCCGCTTTCGAGGGGATGCGGGTCACGTCCGTCGAGCGTGCTGCCGAGCTGGCGGACGTCGTGATCACGGTGACGGGGCGTCCGGGTGCGGTCACGACCGACGTCATGTCGCGTCTTCGCGACGGCGCGGTCCTCGCGAACGTCGGCCACTTCTCGACGGAGATCGACGTTCCCGGTCTGGAGCAGATTGCCGTCCGCCGGGACGAGGTGAGGGACGACGTGACCGCGTTCGTCCTTCCGGGCGGAAGAACCGTCTACCTGCTGGCGCGAGGCGAGATGCTGAATCTCGCGGTCGCGAGCGGCCACCAGATCCAGATCATGGATCTCGGATTCGCACTTCAGGCGCACTCCCTGCGTGCCTTGGCGGTCGATCCGACTGCGTTCTCGCACGGGTACAACCCGGTGCCTCCGGAGATCGACCGGGTCGTCGCGGAGGAGGCGCTCGCGACGCTCTCGACCGTCGAGCGGGAGCCCTGAGGTGTCCCCGGGCATCAGCGCGAAAGCGCGCCAGCGGGTCCAACGCGGGCCGCCGTGACGACCAGCGGGAGCGAAGCAAGAGCGAGGAGGGCTCCCACCCAGAACGTCGCTGCAGGACTCACCGCCGCCCAGAGAACGCCGCCGACGAGGCTCGCCGTCAGCAGGGCAGCGCCCACGAGGCCGGCGAAGATCCCATAGGCGGTCCCTGCCATCGGGCCCTCGACGTGGTCAGCGACCCAGGCCTTGAGGATGCCGTCGCTCGCGGCCACGTACAGCCCGTACAGAGCGAATAGCGGCCACACCGCCCACGCTCCCGAAGCGACCGCGAAGCCGGCGTAGACGAGCACGTAGACGACGATCCCGGCCCCGAGCACGGCTGCGCGGGGAACACGATCCGAGAGCGAGCCGAGCGGCCAGGCGAGGCCTGCGTAGACGACGTTGTAGAGGGCGTACGCGAGGATCACGAGCGTCGTCGAGAGCCCGAGGTCGGACGCCCGGAGGAGGAGGAACGCGTTCGAGGAGTTCCCGAGCGAGAAGACGACGGCCGCGGAGACGACCCACCAGTAGCCGGGGCGCAGGCGCGGCGTGGGGTGGGAGACCTCCGGCTGCGCGGGCGCCTCGTGCACACGCCGCACGAGTAGCACCGCGAGCAGGCCCGGCACCACCGAGATCCAGAGCACGTCGCGCAGCGACATGCCCGCTGTGAGGAGGACTACGGCGACGAGCGGGCCGATCGACGCGCCGATGGTGTCGAGCGCGCGATGGAAGCCGAAGCTCGCTCCGACGAGCTCCGGCCGTGACGAGTCGCGGATGAGCGCGTCCCGCGGAGCCGTTCGCAGGGCCTTGCCGGTCCGGTCGGCCAGTCGGCCGACGAGGACGAGGCCCCACTGAGTCGCGACGGCGACGGCTGCACGAGACACCGCGGTCAGCGTGTAGCCACCGGCGATCCAGGGGACGCGACGCCCGCCCGCGCGGTCGGAGATCCACCCGGAGGCAGCGCCGAGCGCCACCGCCGCGCCCTCTGCGATCCCCTCGATCAAGCCGAGCACGGCGACCGGAGCACCGATCACGGTCGTCAGGAAGAGCGGCACCACGGGATAGGCGAGCTCGCTCGCGAGGTCGTTGACGAGCGAGACGACGCTCACCGCACGGACGTTGGCCGGAATGCGGCGGGCCCGCTCGAGCACAGGTGCACGCTATAGTGGCGCCGCTCGAAGCGCGATGAGGCTCGCGCCCAACCGCCCCAGGGAGATGGCTCTGGGGCTGATGGCCTCTACCTCGTTCAGCGGACTTCCGGAGGTAGAGAAGTGAGCAGCCTGGCACTCGCGACGATCCTGCTGGGGGCGGCGCTCGCCGCGAGCATGATCTCGGTCGAGCTCGGGATCTCCGTGGCGCTGATCGAGCTCGGGCTAGGCGTCGCGATCGGGAACGTGTTCGACGTCACGACGCCCGAATGGCTCGTGTTCCTGGCGGGCTTCGCCGGGATCCTGCTGACGTTCCTGGCCGGCGCGGAGGTGGATGTCCAGCAGCTGAAGCGGGAATGGCGCTCGTCGACCGCGATCGGCGTCGTCTCGTTCGCCGCGCCCTTCCTCGCCGCGATGGCGCTCGCCTATTGGGGCCTCGGCTGGACTTCCGACGCGGCGAAGATCGCGGGGCTCGCTCTGTCGACGACAAGTCTCGCCGTCGTGTACGCCGTTCTCGTGGAGACGGGCCTGAACCGCACCGTGATTGGCAAGCGGGTCATGGCGGCGACGTTCGTGACGGACCTGGGCACGGTTGCGGCGCTGTCGATCCTGTTCATCACCCCGAACGTGTGGTTCATCCCCTTCGTCGGGGTCTCGATCGCACTCATCCTCGGCCTGCCCCGACTGGCTCCTTGGTTCTTCGCCCGCTTCGGCGACCGGGTGATCGAGCCCGAGATCAAGCTCGCGTTCGCCGGTCTCTTCCTGCTCATGTGGCTCGGCGCGAAGGCGGATTCACACGCCGTGCTACCCGCGTTCGTACTCGGTCTCGCGCTCTCGTCGCATTACGCGAGCCATCGGACGGAGCAGGAGCGGCTGCGCGTCGTGGCCTTCGCGTTCCTGACGCCTCTCTTCTTCCTGCGGGGCGGTATGAGCGTGTCCGTGCCCGCGCTCTGGGCCAACCTCGGCATCCTCGTGCTCCTCCTCGTCGCCAAGGTCGTCCCGAAGATCGTCGGTGTCTATCCGCTCGCACGGCGTTACTGTGCGCCGCACGCGACCTTTGCGACCCTGCTCATGTCCACAGGCCTGACGTTCGGGACGATCAGCTCGCTCTACGGCCTGAACGCGGGCATCATCGACGAGACGCAGTTCTCGTTGCTCGTCGCGGTGGTCGTCCTCTCGGCCATCATCCCGACGGTGATCGCGCAGCGGTTCTTCCAGCCGGATGTCGCGGAGGAGGCGCGCCGCGATGCGGCCGGGATCGGCGGGCCGGCACTCGAGGGGGAGGGAGGCTGAGATGCCGTTCACGAACCTGCTCGTCGCCGTCGACGGCTCCGAGGCGTCGAACCGAGCTCTCTCGAAGGCGCTCGAGCTCGCAGCGCTCACCGGAGCCGCGGTCACGGCACTTGCCGTGGAAGGCCCGCTTCCGGCGTACGCGGCGACCGTGGGCGAGGTCGACGAGGTGAAGCGTGAGAAGGATGCGTTCTTCGGGGGACTGGCGCGAGACGTTCGCGAGCAGGGCGAGCGCGCCGGGGTGCCGATCGACGTGGATGTGCGACCAGGACATGCCGCCGAGCTGATTTCGCGTGTCGCGAAAGAGCGGGGCGCCGACCTGATCGTCCTCGGTCACCGCGGACACTTTCTCCGCGATCACCTCCTCGGCTCGACCGCGGACCGCGTCGCGGAGCACGCCGAGTGCCCGGTGCTGATCGTGAAGTGAGCATCGCTGTTGTCCCTGTTCTCGTGGCGACGCTGCGGTCCGGATGACGCGGGGTCAGACCCGTGGGGTCTGACCCCGAGCTGAGGCTGCCGGAGGAGCGCGACGCCGGGCGTCGAATCGCCCGAGCATGGCTGCCCGGAGGAAAAAGCGGCCTCTTCGGCCGCGCGTCCCGTCGCGCGTGAAGAGGCGGAAGCAGCGTCGCGTGCGCTCCCACCACGAGAACGAGTTGCTCGGGCTCGCTCTCGCCGCGCTCGGGCTCGTGCTCTCGGCGATCCTCTACCTCGGTCTCGACGGCGGCGCGGTCGGATCCGGGCTCGCCACAGCGCTCGAGGAGGTGATGGGCGACGCGGCGTACGTGCTCCCAGTGGCGCTCCTCGGGTTCGGCGTGCTCATGCTCGCACGAAGCGATCTCCTCGATGTACGCCCCTTCCGACTCGGCGTCGGGGTCGGGTTCTTCGGCCTGATGACGCTCCTCGGGAAGGACAGCGGGGGATGGATCGGGCTGGCGCTCGGTGGCACGCTTGCGGCACTCATCGGCGACACCGGCGCAGCGATCGTCGGCGGCGCCCTTCTTCTCGCCGGGTTGCTTCTCGTCAGCGGTGCCTCCACCGGCGCGATCCTCCAGCGCACGGGTCATGTCGTCCGGCGAGCCGGCTCGGGAGCCCGGCGCGCGTTCGACTGGGTGTCGACGGAGTCCCAGACCGCCGAGAACGTCGATCTTCCTCGGGCCCCGCACGAGCCGCCGGCGCAGCGCCTCCTGGATGGAGCGGAGGCGTATCCGGACATCGTCGGTCAGGGGCCCTCGGGAGAACCGCCGCCACTCATCCCGGACGAGCTGGAGCCGGCGCTCGAGAGTGTCGAGACGTTCTTCGAGACTCAGGCGGAGCACCCGGAGTACCGGCTTCCCGACCGCACGCTCCTGCGCGCGTCACCCGCGACGGCCACCTCGAGCGGCGACTCGGGCGCGCGGACGGCAGACCTGCTCGTGCGAACGCTGTCCGAGTTCGGGGTCGACGCGACCGTGAGCGGCCAGATCACCGGGCCACGCGTGACGCGCTACGAGCTCCAGCTCGCGCCGGGTACGAAGGTCTCCAAGGTCGCTGCGCTCAAGGACGACCTCTCGTACGCGCTCGCCACGACGGAGATCAGGATCCTCGCTCCGATCCCGGGGAAGCAGGCCGTCGGCGTCGAGGTCCCCAACCTCTCGCCGCGCCTCGTCACGCTCGGCGACATCTACGGCGACCTTCCGGCGACGGCCAGCCCACTCGCGGTCTGGCTCGGCAAGGACATCTCGGGGAACTCGGTGTGGACCGATCTCGCGCGGATGCCGCACCTCCTCATCGCCGGGACGACCGGCTCGGGTAAGTCGGGCTGCATCAACACGATCCTCACGTCGACGCTCCTGCGCGCGACGCCCGACGAGGTGCGGATGATCCTGATCGACCCGAAGCGGATCGAGCTCGGCTACTACGAGTCGATCCCGCACCTCCTGACCTCGGTCGTGTCGAGCCCGAAGGAGGCCGCGACGGTCCTCATGAACGTCGTCGCCGAGATGGACCGACGCTACGAGCGACTCTCTTTCGTGCGGGCGCGGAGCCTGCCGGAGGCGAATCGCGCTCTCCGAGCGCGTGGCGAGGCGACCCTGCCGTACCTCCTCGTCGTCATCGACGAGCTCGCCGACCTGATGATGATCTCGCCGCAGGCCGTCGAGGACTGCGTCATTCGCCTTGCGCAGAAGTCCCGCGCGGTCGGCATCCACCTCGTGCTCGCGACGCAGCGACCCTCGGTGGACGTCATCACAGGGATGATCAAGGCGAACGTTCCCTCGCGGATCGCGTTCGCAGTGTCCAGCCAGACGGATTCGCGGGTGATCCTGGACACCGCGGGGGCCGAGAGCCTCCTCGGGCAGGGTGACATGCTCTTCAAGCCGCTCGG
>DATDOS010000210.1:0-4415 GCA_035293125.1 Gaiellaceae bacterium
GCGCTCGCCCGGGCCTCTGCGGCGGCTCTCGCCTCGACCGGAGGCGGCAGGGTCACCGAGTCCGAGGTCGGCGACGAGGACGGGTACTACGAGGTGGAGGTCACGCTCGGCGACGGGAGCCAGGTCGACGTCCACCTCGACAGAGCGTTCAACGTGATCTCGCGCCACTCCGATGGCGAGGAGCAAGGTGATGAGGACGGCGGGAACGACAGCTGAGTGGTGGGGTCAGACCCCACGGGTCTGACCCCATTCGCGCTTCTCCGACCACGCAGCTCGTCAGCGCCGGCACCTCTCGCCGTAGATCTCGAGCAGGCGCTCCAGACGCTCCCCGAGCTCCTCCTGCAGGGCCTCGATCTTGCGGAGTGCGTGCTTCGCCCGGGCCTCCTGCTCAGGCGTGAGCTGCCCGCTCTCGATCTTCCTCTCGAGCATGTCGGACATCGCCTCGAGTCGGCCGATCGCAGCCCGTAGATGCCGGATCTTCGACTCGAGACGCTCACACGCCGCCCGGTGATCGCGGGCGCCCCGCTGCGGCTCGCCCTCGTTCGCGAGTGCAGCCCCGGTGGCCGTGAGCGCACCGAGAGCAACCGCGACGACCGCAACGAGCAAACGGACCTTCGCCATTCTCCGACTCCCTTCTCGTCGATCTCGAACCCTCGGGTCATGACATCGGCGCCGCCGGTGAGGGTTCTCTGTCGGCTGTAAGGGTTCGGTAACGGCTCGTCAGATGGTCGAGAGGGCGGCGAGGTCGGCAGCTTCGAGATGCCAGCTTCCCGCGGCGGCGTTCGCCCGGACCTGCTCCGGCTTCGTCGCGCCGGCGATCACGGACGCGATGCCGGGCGTCGACGCGAGCGCGGAGATCGCCAGATCGAGCAGGCCATGCCCACGCTCACTCGCGAACCGCTCGAGAGCCTCGACTCGGGCGAACCGCTCGTCCTCGATCTCGCGCCCCGCGAGCCGCGTGCCCGGCGGCGCCGGCTCGCCGCGCCCGTACTTCCCCGTGAGCAAACCGCTCGCGAGCGGGAAGTACGGGATATAGGCGACATCGAGCTCGCGGCACAGCGGGAGGACGTCCGCGTCGTCGGCGCGCTCGAGCAAGCTGTAGTGGTTCTGCAGGACGGTGAACCGGACTGTCCCTTGCTCGCGCGCAACGCGGTCCGCCTCTGCGAGCTGCTCCGCCGAGAAGTTCGAGCACCCGATCGCGCGAACCTTGCCCGAAGCGACGAGCTCGTCGAGCGCGCCGAGCGTCTCGGCGATCGGCGTCTCCGGGTCCGGCTTGTGGAGGTAGTAGAGGTCGACGTGGTCGGTTCGGAGCCGCTTCAGCGAGCCGTCGATCGCATTCCGGATGTACGCCTCGTCGCCGAAGCCATGGTCTTGCGCCCAGCCGAACTTCGTGGCCAGGACGACCCGATCGCGGCGACCCTCGAGTATCTCCCCGAGGAAGCGCTCACTGCTTCCGTCGTTCCCGTAGATCTCGGCCGTATCGAAGAACGTGACGTCGACGTCGAGCGCGGCATCGACGACCGCGCGCGTGGCGTCGAGGTCGATGCGCCCGCCGAAGTTGTTGCAGCCGAGACCGACGCGCGAGGCGCGGAGACCGCTGTCACCCAGTGATACGAGCTCCATCGGCGAAACGCTATCTGCACCGTAGAACACTGAAGCGCAGATCCGTGCTCTCGCGGATGGTCGCGCGATGAACCGAGCGTAGCGTCAGTCTCGAAAGGAGCGGGGTCACGTGTCGCAAGCGCTCAGCAGCAATCCGCGGCACTTCCGGCGATACGTCGCGGGATTACCCGGTGGTGTTCTCGAGATCCTCGTGCTGGCTCCGTTAGCAGCGATTCTCGTGTTGGGTGTCATCCCCGCGGCGTTCGAGATCGAATGGAGCTGCGTCGGCGAGCACGGCGTCCGGTCCACGGGCGGCGACTCGTACGTCGACGCACTCGGTGTCGCCGGGACCTTCGGCTGGCTGCTCGTGATCGTCGGGGTGCTCTTCGCTCACATCTCGGAGCGGCCGAGGGTCGCGGCCCTGCTTCCGCTGGCTTGGTTCGTGGCGCTCGTCCTCGTAGCCTTGGTCGTCGCCGCCCTCATCGGGCCCCAGCCCTGTTAGGACTTCAGAGGCCGAGGGCGGGGCTTCGACTCTGCGTACTGTCGGGTCGCGCTAGGCGCAGTGCTCAGGATCGTGGTTGCAGCACCACCGGAGGATCCCGTCCTCATCGAGCACCGGCCGAAGAGCCGAGTAGGGGACCGCACGGCGACACTCGCCGACCGACGCCGTGAGGACGGTCAGCGCAGCTCGGAGCCCAGCCGCGAGCGTCGCCCCTCCTGAGGAGCGAAAGAGGTCGTACGTGCGCGTCGCAGCCAACTCGTCGAGTGCGCGGAGGGCATCGTCGATCTGTCGCTCGCGGTCGTCAGACGCGCGATCGTCGGGCATGACCCACCTCCTCGCCCAGACGGCGTGCGCTGCGAGGAGTGGGATGGCGCGCTGCGTTCATCGCGGTGCCGATCTGACGGCCGACCTCGGGACGATCATCGCTGACTCAATCACCGGCGCGTTCTCGTCTAAAGACAACGCCTCTCTCCCTCATATAGACAGTGAATGATCATACGGCCACGACCGGACGTCGGTCAACACGGCCCAGCCACGCGTCGTGGTTGGTCGATGCTGCCGACAAGTTCGGCAATGGCCCTTGAAAAGGGGAAAGTGAGCGGCGGGAGAAGGCCAGTCCCCCGCCGCTCGTACCGATGTCGACCGGCCGTGCTACTAGTGTGGCCAGGGTGACCCGCCGCCCACGAACGAGGCGAGCAGGCCGAGCACAACGGTCAGCGTGATGAGGCGAAGCCGCATTCCGAACCATCCCTTCTATCTCGTCTATCTCGATTGGACAGTCCGGGTACCCAGATTGATGACAAAATAGTCCTATGTCACGCAAAAAGTCAACACACGTCGATGATCCCGTCGCCGCCGGCAGGCGGTTGAGGGAGGCGCGCCGTGGGGCCGGCCTCAGTCAGCGGCAGCTCGCATTCCCGGGTTGCTCCGCCGGCTACATCTCCCGCATCGAGGCGGGAGAGCGAATCGCCTCTCTGCAGGTCCTGCGCGTACTCGCTTCTCGACTCGGCCTGAGCGACGAGTACCTCGCCACGGGACGCGCTCCCACCTTCACCTCGCCACTCGACGACGCCGAGGTCGCCCTCCGCTTCGACGAGATGGAAGAGGCGGCGCATCTGTTCGAGAGCGCTCTCAAGGACGCTCCGGGAGATCGGGAGCGCACGCGAGCGCTGGAGGGTCTGGGCCACGTCGCCTTCCGAAGCGGCGACCCCCAACTGGCGGTCGATCTCTTCGAGAAGGCGCTGTCCCTCGTCGAGGATGACGTTCCCGAGCGCCCGGCGCTCGCAGACAGCCTCGCGCGGGCGTACGCCTCGCTCGGGGAGCTTGCACGCTCGATCGCCATCCTCGAGCGCTGCGTCGAGGCGTACGCCGGCGATCCCGTCCAGTATGTCCGCTTCGCGGGCCTACTCGGCGCCGCGCTAACCGACAACGGAAGCTACGCCGAGGCCGAGCGCGTACTCGCGACTGCGTTGTCCCGGGGGCGCGAGGTCAAGGATCCCTATACGCGCGCGAGACTCTACTGGTCGGAATCACGACTTCGCCTCGAGCAGGGCCAGAGCGAAATTGCGGCTCGGTACGCCCAGCGGACGCTCGAGATCCTCCGCACGACCGAGGACGGGTACGCAATAGCGCACGTCCTCCAGAGTCTGGCGCAGATCCACCTCGACCTTCACCGGCCGCGGGAAGCCCTGGAGCTCCTCGACGAGGGCCGCGAGCTCATCACCGTGGCTGGGACGCCACTCGAGATCGCGCAGTACCGGATCGACGAGGCGCGCGCACTGGCCGCGCTCGGCGAGCGGGAGTCCGCAGCCGCCCTGGCGATGGAGGTCTCCAGCAAGCTCAAGGGCACTGAGGCGGTCGACGCCGGTCGCTCGTACGCACTCCTGGGCGGGATCTTCGCCGAGCTCGGTGAAGGTGCGCGCGCACGCGAGCTGCTCGAGCTGGCGGTCGAGCTGCTCGAGCAGCAAGCGCCGAGCCGGTACCTCGTGCAGGCATACAAGCGCCTGGCCGAGGTCCTCAAGCAGCAGGGAGATACGGAAGGGGCATTCGGCGTGCTCGAGCGGGCGCTCGGAGTGCAGGAGCGCGTTGGCCGACCGCTGAAGTAAGGGCCGCGCCCGGCTCGCCCCCCCGCCCGGGACCGGCCCGAGAGGCCGATCGGCTGCCGCCGAGCGACGCGCTGGTTTTCCACCGCGCCCAGGATGTTGGGCCTCACCAACCCGCTGCGTGCGCGCCACTCGGTCCTACCGAGCGACCGTCTCGTCGAGCTGCGCACGAACTCGGGCCGCATCGACCGAGGGATCGAGGCTGATGA
>DATDOS010000211.1:0-2136 GCA_035293125.1 Gaiellaceae bacterium
AAGCGCTGTCTGTGCGGCGTCAGGGTGCAGCGACACGCCGGAAGCGTCGCCGCCGTTTTCGGTCTCGAGCTGCGCACATTCCCTCGCAGTCGGCGCTCTGCGTCGCTGGTGCGTTTCTGGTGCGTTTACGGGCGGACTAGAGGGCCAGCGCCTCCTCTCGGCCTCGCGGGGAGAGCGGACGGAGCTCGTCAGGGTCCCCTGGATCGGAGTGCGCATGGCGTACGAGGAAGACGAGCATGCGTCGAGCATAGCCCTCGGATTCGGGGCCTTCGCTCGGGTTCGGCCGCACTGGCGGAGTCGTTGGCGGGAGCGCGCACCGGGCCGAGGTCTTTGTCGCACTTCCGCCAGATCGCGACGTCGCGAGCTGAAACCCGTTGCCGGGGGCGTTAGGGTCGCCGGCATGCCGCAAGAGATCGGGCTCGAACCGGTGGACAGCGTTGCCGTCACGATCCTGATGGACAACCTCACGGATCCGCTGATCCCCGACCAGGGTCCGGTCACGCGCCTCAGCTGGCCGAAGGCGCTCGCCGGCGGCGCCCCACGCCTCGTGACAGCGCTCGTGCCGGACGGCGTTCCGGACGCGCTCATCGCCGAGCCCGGCTTCTCCGCCCTCGTGCGGGTCGAGAAGGGCGGGCGCGAACGCACGTTGCTCTTCGACACCGGCGTCTCCCCGGGCGGTGTCGTTGAGAACATGCGCCGGCTGGGCCTCGCGCTGAGCGAGGTCGAGGCGATCGTCCTCAGCCACGGCCACTGGGACCACGTCACGGGGATGGACGGCGTGGCGAGGGCGCTCGGTCGCCGGAATCTCCCTGTGCTGATCCACCCCGAGTTCTGGGCCCGGCGCCGGATCAGGTTTCCGGGCCTCGACCCCGCCGAGCTCCCGTCGACGAGCCGCACGGCTCTCGAAGGCGCAGGCTTCGAGATCATCGAGGAGCGGCGGCCGTCGTTCCTGCTCGACGGCTCCGTGCTGATCACCGGCGAGGTCGATCGAACGACGGAGTTCGAAACCGGCTTCAAGGGCCACGAGGCGCTCCGCGGGGGCTGGGAACCCGATCCGCTCATCCTCGACGACCAAGCGCTGGTCGTTCGCATCCGAGACCGCGGGCTGCTCGTGCTCAGCGGCTGCGGTCACGCCGGGATCGTGAACACGGTCCGCTTCCAGAAGCTGACGGGCGAGCGGAAGGTCGCCGGGATCGTCGGCGGCTTCCACCTGAGCGGCCCGATGTTCGAGGCGATCATCCCTCCGACAGTGGCCGCGTTCGAGGAGCTCGCCCCGGCGCTGCTCGTGCCGGCGCACTGCACTGGCTGGAAGGCCGTCCACCGGCTCGCCGCGCGCTTCCTCGACGCATTCGTCCAGAGCGCGGTCGGGACCACGATCGAGCTCTGACCGCGTGCGACTTAGCGCCTACTGGGGCGGTCGGTCACTGAGGGCGGAGCCTCAGTAGCCTCACGACCTCACCTGCGGACTGCAAATCGCTCGTGGTTATGGGCGACGAGCCCTCTCGGTGCGGCCTCAGGAAGCAACCTCACTTTGTCTCCACCCGACTTGTCGCAGAATGGCGGAAAGGCGACAATGACCCTCCCGACTTGCGCTCGAGCTGGCGACGTCGTGGGCGGACACCCGCTCCCGAGGGATCACCGATCATCCGCACCGGTCTCGCATCTCGTCGATAAGGGCGAGCGCCTCGTGCGCATGTGGGTGTAGCGCTCGCGGATCTCGCGCGTGGCTCGCTCGATGCCGCTGACGCTGCGGAGGATCGCGCTCGCTTCCTCGATGACTTCGCAGAGCCGGTTGCATCGCGACTGCAGCCACGCCGGGTCGAGTCTGCCCTCGGGGTGCACGCTCGCGATCGCAGCGAGGCGTGCCTCGCGGCAGGCGACCTCGAACGCGAGCGGGATCCCGTTCTCGAGGTCGAGGACCGCGCTGAAGCGGCCGTCGGCATGGGGCATGTACGAGCGGCCGCCGAGCGGGGCGTCGTCGAGGCCGTCGAAGACGAGCACGCCGGCGACCGCGCCCCGATTCGTTATCGCCGCCTCGAGCTCCCGCTTCGCCGCTGCCGCGTTCAGCGGTCCCGTCTTCGCCTCGACGACGTAGCAGACCTCGCGGCCGCGCGTGTGCTCGGGGTTGATCGTGAC
>DATDOS010000212.1:0-19342 GCA_035293125.1 Gaiellaceae bacterium
GACGGGCACGCCAAGCGCGACGGCCTCGCGGTTCATCGTCCCTCCCGCGGAGACCACGAGGTCGGAAAGTGCGACGAGGCTCTGAGCGTCGACCGCGTGTGCCGGCAGAACGAGCGACGGCAGGTTCGAAGCAGCGATCGCTTGCCGTTGCTCGGGGGTGCGAGGGAGGACGACGGCATGCACGCTCGGATCCCGGCCGAGTCGCTCGAGCACGTCGGCGAACAGCGGGTTCCCATGCCGGTGGTAGAGAGACACCTCCGGGGGTGTGCGGACGACCACCAGGACACGCTCGCCGTCGAGCCCGAGCTCGTCGAGGACGGCCGGATCGGGCTCGAACCCGTGGAGGTAGTACTCCTCCTTGAGCCCGGGGTACCGGCGCACCTTCGTTGCGCCCGCCCCGAGCCGGTCGAGCCGACCCTGCGGGATCGCCTCCGGAACGACGACGCGTCGCGCGGCGCGGCAGCCGAGCCCGTGCTGGACACGCGCGAACTCGTAGTCGAAGGCGTACGCGGACGGGATACCGAGCGAGCGCGCCACCAGCGGGAGCTCGTGTGAGGCGTGCGACAGCGCGATGTCGAAGCCGCGACCCTTCGCATGGCGGCGGAGGGCACGGAGGCGTCCGGCCATCGCACGTCCCTTTCCGATCGCGCCAGCCCCACCGTGCCGCGGTCCTACGACGGAATGGGGGATGCCGTGCAGCTCGAGCAGCTCGAGGGTCTGGGCGTAGTCTCGCGTCGTCACCTGAACCTCGTGCCCACGCGCCTCGAGCAGACCGATCAGCGGTCGGAAGAACGGGACCTGCGGCGAGTTCGAGACGTCGATCCAGACGCGCACGACTCTGACCCTAGCGACCACCCGACGGATAAGCTTTGCTTATGGACACGCGCCAGCTGTCCGCGTTCTGCGCAGTCGTCGAGCGGCGTAGCTTCTCGCAGGCGGCCGAGCGCCTCGGCGTGACCCAGCCCGCGGTCTCGCTGCAGGTGCGGGCGCTCGAGAAGCGGCTCGGCACTCAGCTTCTCGACCGCTCCGGCCGCCGCGTCGAGCCGACCGAGGCCGGATGGCGCCTCTACCGTGGCGCGCAGCGAATGCTGGCGCTCGAAGACCAGATCGTCGCCGGCGTCGCGGCCACCGCGGAGGGGGATCTCGCCGGTGACCTCGTGCTCGGGGCGTCAACCGGCCCCGCCGCGATCGCCGTGCCCCTCGTCCTCTGCGAGTTCCAGCGCGAGAACCCCGAGGTCCGGATCTATCTCACCGTGTCCGACACGCACACCGTCGTCGAGCAGGTCGCTGCACGGGAGCTCGAGCTGGGCATCGTCGGCGCCGCCCGGCGCCATCGAGGCGTCCGCTTCGAGCCGTTCTTCTCGGACCAGGTGATCCTCGCGTGCCCGCCTGGTCATCGTTTCGCGGGTCGTACGGTGACCCTCGACGAGCTTCGGGAGGAAGCGCTGATCCTCATGCAGGAGGGCGCGGGCGTGCGGCAGATCGTCGAGGACGCCCTTCGTCGGCAGGGAGTGCGCCTCCGCGACCTCGATGTCCGGCTCGAGCTCGGGCTGCAGGAATCGGTGCGCCGGGCCGTCGAGGCCGGTTACGGGGTGACGTTCATCTCGCGCACGGCGGTCGAGTCCGACCTCGAGACCGGGACGCTGGTCGAGGCTCGCGTTCAGGGGCTCGAGGCGACGCGCGAGATCTCGCTCGCGTCAGCTTCCGGCCGATCGCGCACCCGCGTGGCCGACGCCTTCGTGACCTTCGCGCGCGCGCGGCTCGCAGCGTGATCGTCCGCTGGGGCAGCGAGGGACTCGGAGCGCTGCTGGAGGAGCTCGGGATCGATCGACCCCTCCTCGTGACGAGCGAGCGCTTTGCCGATCTCGACCTTCCCGTCACGGAGCGCTTCACGAGCGTGCGGAGGCATTCGCCGCTCGAGGTCGTCTCGGCAGCGACAGCGGCAACGGCAGCGGCGGAGGCGGACGGGCTCGTCGGGCTGGGTGGTGGGAGCGCGATCGACACGAGCAAGGCCGTCTCGGCGGCGACCGGCCTGCCGCTGGTCGCGGTCCCCACGACGTATGCCGGGGCGGAGTGGACGCCCTACTTCGGGATGCGTGACGAGGTGCGCAGGCTGAAGACCGGGGGCTCCGGTGCCAACACGGTCGCGGTCCTGTACGAGCCCGGGCTCACGCTCGATCTCCCGCGCGACGAGACGGTCGGAACCGCGATGAATGCGCTTGCGCATTGCGCGGAGGCGCTCTACGCGGGCGAGTGCGAGAACGCGGTCGTCGGCGCGCGGCTCATCGGAGCGCACCTCCCCGCTGTGGTGGCGCACGGGCGGGACCTGCGGGAGCGAACGGGACTCCTGGAGGGAGCGATGCACGCCGGGATGGCGCTCGCCGAGCGGGGCCTCTTTCTCGCTCACGCGATGGCACAGGCGCTCGGGGGTCGGTACGGGCTCCCTCACGGGGCGATGAACGCCATCTGCCTGGCGCCTGCGCTTCGCTTCAACGAGACGGCTGTACCGGCTGCGATCGCGAGCTTCGGCCTCGCTCTTGGGGCCGCCGACCCGGCGGCGCGGGTCGAGGAGCTCGCTCGGCTCGGTGACTTCGAGCGACTTCGGGATCTCGGAGTTCCCGAGGGCGAGCTGGCCGATCTCGCGGAGGAGACCGCCAGCCGCCCGGGCGCCCGGGCGAACCCGCGGCCAGCGAGCCGCGAGGACATCGAGGCCCTGTTCCGCTCGGTCTGGTGACAGGGTTGACGAATCGCCGGGCCGGGCGGACGATGGTCACATGATCGTCGAGTACGCGGGCCTGGTTTCCGCTTTCGCGCTCCTGGCAGCGACGCTCAGCGGCTCCTACGGCCAGAATGTCGCCGCGGTCTTCGCCTCCGGCGGCGCCGGCGTCAGCGCGGTCGGCAAGGCGGCGCAATCGCAGCACGTGTCGTCCGCGGGTGCGAAGGCAGCGTACAAACGAGCGCCCTACGCCAAGCCGGCGCTCAAGTACCTCTACGCGATGGGCTGGATAGGCGGGACGAAGAACCGTGCGCAGTGTGGCCTCACGCTGCTCGGTCAGGACGCGGTCAAGAAACAGACCGAGCAACAGATTCGCTCGAACGCGAAGCTGATGACCCAGCTGCGCAAGCGCGCGGTGAGCGTCGGCACGGCGGCCTCCGCCCTCGTCAAAGGCGTCGTCTCAGCGTGCGCGTAGGTCTCCTAGGCCGCTTCGGGAGCGGGTTGCCGCCGTCCGCCTAGTACGCGGCGGAGGCTGACGATGCCGAGAACGTTCGACCCGTCGACGACGGGCAGGTGGCGAAAGCCGTTGTCCAGCATCACCTGAGCAGCATCGTCGAGCGACATGTCCGGCGACGCCGTGATCGGGTCTGCGGTCATCCACTGCCGGACGCGCGCCTCGCTGGTGTGGACCCGCGCGGCCATCGCCAGGAGCATGTCGCGCTCGGACAGGATCCCGATCAGGCGCCCGAAGTCCTTGACGACCACGGCGCCGACGTTCTGGGCTCGCATCCTCTCCGCCACTTCGCCGAGCGTGTCCTCCGGAGCGACCGCGATGAAGTTCGGCTTGACGATCTCACCGAGTGTGCTCATGAACGGACGAGTGTAACCGGTGTCGGAGTCAGGCGGCGTTGGATAACGAGTGGTAATGACAGGAATAAGGATATGCGCTACGATGCGGCGCGTGCGCGCTGCCGCGTTCTTCGACGTGCTCGTCATCGGGAGCGGTGCCTCCGGGCTCGCTGCCTCCGTGTCCGCAGAGCAAGCTGGCGCTCGCGTCGGGCTTGCCACGAAGACGACGCTCCAGGCGTGCAACTCGGCCAAGGCGCAGGGCGGGATTCAGGCCGCCTTCGGCGACGACGACTCCCCCGAGATCCACGCCGAGGACGTCATGAGAAGCTCGCACGACACCGCGGACCCGCGGTTGGTCGAGGTGCTCACGAGTGAAGCACGGTCTGCGATCCGCTGGCTGGAGGAGCTCGGCGTCGAGTTCACGCGCTCGAACGGCGGGTTTCGGCTGGCGCGCTGCGGCGGCGCGAGCCGGAAGCGCCTGCTCCAGGTCGGCGATCGAACCGGGCACGCGATCACGAAGGCGTTGCGCGAGACGTACGAAGCCAGCGCCGGAGCAGAGCTTCCCCATCACGCCCTCGTCGCGCTCGAGCCGGGTGCCACCGGCTGGTCCGCGTCGTTCCAGACGAAGGAGGGCACCGTCGAGATCCGGGCTGGAGCGGTCGTGCTCGCGGCCGGAGGGCGATGCTACGCGGAGGCGCGGACGAGAGGCGAGCTCTCGACCAACCACCCGAACGCGACCGGCGAGGTCACGCGGATCGCCGTCGACGCGGGTGCGGAGGCGCGTGACCTCGACGCTCTTCAGTACCACCCGAACGGAGGTGCGTGGCCGGCCACGATGCAGGGCTACTCGATCCCCGAGACGACCCGCGCGTACGGCGCTGTGCTCGTCAACGCGGACGGGGAGGAGTTCACGGACTCGCTCGGGCCGCGCGATGCCGTCTCGCAGGCGATATTCGACGAGGTCGAGAAGGGGAAGGGTGTGGTAACACCCGACGGTCGCCCGGCCGTCTGGCTCGACACGACACTCATCGCCCCTGAGGACGCGGAGATCTCGCTTCCGTACATGCTGCGCCGCTACCGGGCGGCCGGGATCGACCCGCTCACCGAGCCGATCTACACCTACCCCGTCCTCCACTACCAAAACGGCGGGCTCACTGTCGACGAGCACGCGGAGACCACCCTCGAGGGCGTCTTCGCCTGTGGCGAGATCGCCGGCGGGACGCATGGGAGGAATCGCATGATGGGCAACAGCCTCTTGGAATGCACGGTCTTCGGAAGGCGAGCCGGCCGAGCAGCCGCAGAGAAAGCGAGACGATGAGAGTCGAAGAGAGCCTCGCCGAGAAGTCGTCAGACTTTTCGGCGATTGTCGAGAGCGCCGCAGCGCATCTCTACGTCTGGGCGTTGAAGGACATCCCGCAGGATCTGAGGGATGCCCTCGGCGACGCGGCCGAGAAGGAGACGTCGGTCATAGGCCAGCGTGTCCTGCAGACGATCCTCCGCAACGTGAACGTCGCCGAGGACGAGAAGAACCTCGTCTGCCAGGACACGGGCATCGCTGTCTACTACTGCCGCGTCGGCGAGCACTTCCCGCTCCATCCGGTGCGCATCTACGCGGCGCTGAAGGAGGGCACCGAGCGTGCGACCGTCGAGCACCCCTTGCGCTCGAACACGGTGCACACGCTCACGCGCGAGAGCACGGGGCCGAACGTCGGCTTCCGGATCCCGATCGTCCACTGGGACTTCGTCCCGGATTGGGACGGCCTCGACGTCAAGTGCGTTCCCAAGGGCTCGGGCTCCGAGAACATGAGCTTTCTGAAGATGTGCGTTCCCGCTGACGGTGTCAGCGGGATAAAGAGATTCGTACTCGAGTCCGTGGTGGGAGCCGGAGGCAAACCGTGTCCTCCGGGCATCGTGGGCGTAGGCATAGGCGGCAGCGCCGACTATGCCATGCACCTCGCCAAGGAGGCGATCGCGCGCTCGGTCGGGACACGCAACCCGGATCCGCTCGTCGCCCAGCTCGAGGACGAGCTCTACGAGCTCCTGAACGAGACAGGCGTGGGGCCGATGGGGCTCGGCGGCGACGTCACCGTCCTCTCCGTCCACGTCGAGAACGCGGACACGCACATGACCCTGAACCCGGTCGCCGTCAACTACCAGTGCTGGGCTGCCCGTCGCGCCTCGGCGCACATTGCCGCCGACGGAGCCGTCGAGTACGAGAGGGACGCCTGATGGCCACCCACGAGGTCACGTTCCCCGTCACCGACCCGGCCGAGATCCTGAAGCTCCGCGCGGGGGACGAGGTGATCGTCCAGGGGCACATCATCGGGATCCGCGACCGGACGCAGATCCGCATCTTCGACGAAGGGATCGAGCCGCCGATGGACCTGACCGGTGCGTTCCTCCTCCACACCGCGCCGGGCGTTCGCAAGGTCGGCCCCGGCCGCTACGAGAAGATCTGCATCGGCACGACGACGAGCGCGCGCATGGTGCGGTTCACGGAGGGCCTCGGCGCTCGGTACGGCGTCCGCGCGATCTGCGGCAAGGGGGGCTTTCCCGACGAGGCGGTCGAGCCCATGCACAGGCTGGGCATGGTCTACTTCGCGATCGTCGGCGGCGCGGCCGCGCTCGAGACGACCCAGATCGAGGAGATCGAGGAGGTCGCCTGGGAGGAGCTCATGCCCGAGTGCCTGTGGAAGTTCCGGGTCTCCGACTTCGGCCCACTCACCGTCGGCATCGACGCCCACGGGAGCTCTCTCTACCGCGACGTGCAGGACCGCGCGCGCAAGAAGCTGGAGGACATCTATGCACGCCTTTGACGGCAACGCCTTCCTCGACGTGCCCACTCGCGAGGGCAAGCCACGGTCACGCGGCCTGACGCACGTCATGGACAAGGGCCTGAACCTGCGCGAGATCGAGGGTCTCTTCGACACCGCCGGCGAGTACGTCGACATCGTCAAGCTCGGCTGGGGGACGAGCTATGTCACGAACAACCTGGAGAAGAAGGTCGCGCTCTACCGCTCGTTCTCGACACCCGTCGTGTGCGGCGGGACACTCTTCGAAGCCGTCTACGCCCAGGGCAAGCTCGACGAGTTCAAGCGCTGGCTCGAGCACTTCCGCTTCTCGCATGTCGAGATTTCGGACGGGACGCTCGAGATCCCACGCGAGCAGAAGCTCGAGCTCATCGCCGAGTTCGCCCGTGACTTCGTCGTTCTGTCCGAGGTCGGCTCGAAGGACGCGGAGGTCAACATCGCCCCGTACCTGTGGGTGCAGTGGATTCGCGAAGAGCTCGATGCCGGTGCGTGGAAGGTGATCGCCGAGGGTCGCGAGGGCGGCACTGCGGGGATCTATCGTCCCACCGGCGAGCTGCGGACAGGTCTCGTCGACGAGATCGAGCACTCGATCAGCTTCCACGACCTGATCTGGGAGGCGCCGGCGAAGTCCTCGCAAGCGTGGTTCGTGAAGCACTTCGGGCCCGAGGTCAACCTCGGGAACATCCCGCCCGACGAGGTGATCGCGCTCGAGACGCTGCGGCTCGGGCTCCGCGGCGACACGCTGAAGGAGGTCTTGCTTGGCGATTCAGGCGGGAGCTCGCTTCGGAGTGGGAGCCCGTCGTGAGGCGGATGATGGGCGTCGCGAGGCAAGGACGCAGGGAGCGCCCATATCGAGGTAGATATGGGCGCGACTGAGGACGCAGCATCGCGGCGCTCAGCGCCGCATCACGACATGGTCGCTCACTTCGAAGCGAGCTCCATCAGCCCACCGCGGCTTCCTGACCTCGACTTCGAGTCGATGTCAGCCGAGGAGCTGATCGCCTGGGCGCATCAGTTCTTCTGGCCGCGTCTCTGCCTCACCTGCTCCTGGCAGAAGCAGTCGTCGGTGCTCGTCCACATGGTCGCGGACATGGGGCTGCGGATGGACACCGTCGAGCTCGACACGCACCTCTTCTTCCGCGAGTCGTACGAGACGCGCGACCGGCTCGTCGAGCGCTACCAGCTCAAGCTGATCCAGCCCGAGATCCCGACCGTCGCCGAGCAGCACCGCGCCGAGGGCCCGAACCTGTGGGAGCGCGATCCCGACCGGTGCTGTCACATCCGCAAGGTCGAGCCGCTCGTGAAGGCGCTCGAGCCGTACGACGCGTGGATCTCCGGAATCCGCCGCGACCAGTCCCCCAGCCGCGCAGAGACGCCGAAGGTGCAGTGGTCGGAGCGGTACCGTGTGTTCAAGATCCACCCGCTCGCGGACTGGGACGAGAAACGGGTCTGGTCCTACATCGAGGTCAACGAGATTCCCTCCAACCCACTGCACGACGCGGGCTACCGCTCGATCGGATGCATTCCCTGCACCCGCCCGACGCGCCTCGACGAAGAGGAGCGCGCGGGCCGCTGGGCAGGGTCCGACAAGCTCGAGTGCGGCCTGCACGTGGAAGCTCCGCCCCGTGCAGGCTAGAAGGACAACCAAAGAGACGAAGGAGAACTGAACATGAGTCATTCCTCTAGCCAATCTGCGAAGCAGATTGGCGAGCACATCTACGCACACGACCATCCGGAGTCCGATCGCACACGAGGCGGCGGCTTCACGCTCTGGTTCACCGGGCTGTCCGGCTCCGGGAAGTCGACGATCGCGCACCTCGTCGGCCCCGAGCTCGACCGCCGCGGACTGATCGTCGAGTACCTCGACGGCGACACGGCCCGAACGCGCCTCTCTAAGGGACTCGGCTTCTCGAAGGAGGACCGCGACACGAACATCGAGCGGATCGGCTGGGTCGCGTCGCGGATCACGCGCCAGGGTGGCGCGGTGATCGCCGCGGCCATCTCACCGTACGAGGAGACCCGAGCCAAGGCCCGCGAGCTCGTGGAGGAGTTCGGCCCGTTCGTCGAGGTCTACGTCAAGGCCTCCGTCGACGAGTGCGCCCGCCGCGACGTCAACGGTCTCTACGCGAAGGCGTTCGCGGGCGAGATCAAGGGCTTCACCGGAGTCGACGATCCCTACGAGGCGCCGACGAATCCCGAGGTCGTCGTCGACACCGAGGCGACCGAGCCCGAGGAGGCCGCGGCGCTCGTCGTGGCAAAGCTCGAGGAGCTCGGGTTGGCGGCGAAGCCGCCTGTCCGCGAAAGCGGACCAGTGGAAGGGGTCCGGGGAAACCGGGAGGGTCCCCCGGCGCCAACCGGAGCGGTAGCGTGACCGTTGCAGCGGCAGACCGGCTGATCCGGCCGCACGGCGGCACGCTCGTGGATCGGACCGGCGACGAGCCCGAGGATCTCGGCACGCTCGAGCTCATCACACTCACGTCGCGCGAGCTGTCCGACCTCGACATGATCGCGTCGGGTGCGCTCTCACCGCTCGAAGGCTTCATGGGGCAGGCCGACTACGAGCGCGTGATCGAGGAGATGCACCTCACGAGCGGTCTCCCATGGGCGCTTCCGGTCTGCCTCGCCATCGAGGCAGCTCCCGCGGGGGAGCGGGTCGCACTCACGGACGGCGACGGTCGCCCGGTCGCCGTGCTCGAGGTCGACGAGGCCTACGAGTACGACAAGCAGCGCGAGGCCGAGCTCTGCTTTCGAACGACGGACGAGGCTCATCCGGGCGTGGCTCGCCTGTACGCCCAGAAGCCGCTCTACCTCGCCGGCCGCGTCACCGTTTTCGACCGCCCGAGCCCGACGATCCCGGAGCTGGCGCTCGACCCTGCCGAGACGCGGCGGATCTTCGCGGAGCGCGGCTGGAAGCGGGTCGTGGGGTTCCAGACGCGGAACCCGATCCACCGCGCGCACGAGTACCTGACGAAGGTGGCGCTCGAGACCGTGGACGGGCTGCTCGTCCATCCCCTCGTCGGCGAGACGAAGTCGGACGACGTGCCCGTCGGCGTTCGGGTCGACTGCTACCGGACGCTCCTCGACGGCTACTACCCCGAGGATCGGGTGCTTCTGTCCGCGTTTCCCGCAGCGATGCGCTACGCGGGCCCGCGAGAGGCGATCTGGCACGCGATCTGCCGCAAGAACTACGGCTGCTCGCACTTCATCGTCGGCCGGGACCATGCAGGCGTCGGGGACTACTACGGAACGTACGACGCTCAGCTCATCTTCGACGAGTTCGTGCCGCATGAGCTCGACATCGAGCCGATGTTCTTCGAGCACACGTTCTGGTGCAACGTCTGCGGGTCGATGGCGAGCACGAAGTCGTGCCCGCACGGCCCGGGGGACCGCGTGTTCCTCTCCGGAACGAAGGTTCGCGAGATGCTCGGAGAAGGCGACGTCCCGCCGGTCGAGTTCACGCGGCCCGAGGTAGCTCAGGTGCTCATCGACGCGTACCGGTCGTGATGCGTGGGGTCAGACCCGTGGGGTCTGACCCCCTGTCCGTGCCGGGCGTGTCCGGGGTCAGACCCTACGGGTCTGACCCCTTGCCCACGCGATGACGTGGCAGCTCACAGTCGTCGGGCTCCTGACCGGCCTTCTCGTCGGGATGACCGGCATGGGGGGCGGGTCGCTGATGACGCCGATCCTGGTCTTCCTGTTCGGCGTCCCGCCGGCGACGGCGATCGGCACCGACATCGCCCACGGCGCCGCCTTCAAGACCGTCGGTGCCGTCCAGCACCGGCGGATGGGGAACGTGAGGGCGCGGCTGGCCGGGTGGATGCTCATCGGCTCCGTGCCGCTGTCGCTGCTCGGCGTGTGGCTGAACGTGCAGCTGACGGAGCGGTACGGCGACGACGTCAAGTCGGTGCTGGGGCAGGTCCTCGGGGCAGCCCTGCTCTTCGGGGCAGTGGGACTCGTCGCGAAGAGCCTCGTCCAGACGAGCGCTACCGGCGACCCGCATTGGAAGCTCACGAACCGAGACCGCGTCGCCGCGGTCCTCATCGGGGCGTTCGGGGGCTTCATCGTCGGCCTGACCTCGGTCGGCAGCGGCGTGTTCTTCGGGCTGACGCTCCTGGTCGTCTTTCCGCTGCGCGCGCACAAGGTCGTCGGCACGGACATCTTCCATGCGGCCGTGCTCCTCTACGTGGCCGGAGCGGCGCACTGGGCGGCCGGGAACATCGACTTCGGCATTCTCTTCTGGCTGCTTCTCGGCTCCATCCCGGGTGTGCTGATCGGGGGCCGGCTGACGCTGTCGATTCCGGAGCAGCGACTGAGGCTCGTCCTGGCGGGAGTCCTCGGCCTCGCCGGGATCAAGCTTCTGGATGTGCCAGGAGCAGGGACGATCGTCATCGTCGTGCTCTCGACCGGGGCCGTCGCGCTGCTCGTGTGGCTCGCGCGACACAGTTGGATCCGCATCCAGCGCGGGCGCAACGGGGGAGTGCCCTCCACGATTGACTAGCATCGCCCCGCGATGCGCACGGTTTGGGTGAGCTTCGACACGATGGGCCGCGACTGCCTCGAGGCGGCGGCGGGAGCCGGTGCCGAGATCGTCGGCATCGTGACGTTCCCCGGCCCGATCGACCCGAACCGCTCCGGTCAGTGCTCGTTCGACGACGTCGCCGCGCGTCTCGGCGCGCAACTCCACGAAACGTCTGACGTCAACTCCGACGAGACGCTCGAGGCGATCCGTTCGCTCGATCCCGAGCTGATCTTCGTCGTCGGCTGGTCGCAGCTCGTCCGCGAGCCGTTCATCGCGCTCGCGCGCGAGGGGGTCTTCGGGATGCACCCGACGCTCCTCCCGCGCCATCGCGGCCGTGCGCCGATCCCGTGGGCGATCCTCTCCGGCCTCGCCCGGACCGGCGTGACCCTGTTCGAGATCGCTGACGCCGCCGCCGACTCGGGGTCGATCGTCGGCCAGGTCGTCGTCGGCATCGCGCCCGACGAGACGGCGACGACGCTCTTCGAGCGGATCGCGGAGGCGCACGTGGGGCTCGTCCGCGAGTGTGTCCCCCTGCTTCTCGCGCGTACGGCCCCCAGGCGGCCGCAGGAGCCGAGCCGCGCGAGCTCCTGGCCGAAGCGGTCGCCGGCGGACGGGATCATCGACTGGGAGACCCGCGCGCCGTACCTCTACGACTGGGTGCGCGCCCAGACCCGCCCCTACCCGGGCGCGTTCACGTTCCTCGGGGACGAGAAGGTGGTCGTGTGGGGTGCGCGGCCGGTCGACCTCGCCGAGTCGGCGCCTGCGGGGACGATCGTCGCCACTCGGCCCGAAGGCCCGGTTGTCGCCTGCGGCGAGGGCGGGCTGCTCCTGGAAGACGTCGAGACGCGCGCCGGCGAGCTCGCCGTGGGAGCGCGGCTCGGATGACCCGCGTCTTGGTGATCGCGGCGCACCCGGACGACGAGGTGCTCGGGATGGGCGGCACGATCGCCGTTCACACCGACCGCGGCGACGTCGTCCGCGTGCTCGTCGTGACGGACGGCAGCTCCACGCAGTACCCGGGCGACGCGGAGATGAGGGCGCGAAAGGAAGAGGAAGCGCTCCGCGCAGCGGCCGAGCTCGGTGTCGCCGACTACGTCCACCTCGACCTTCCCGACATGCGCCTCGACACGCTGGCACACGTCGACGTGAACAGCGTTGTCGAGGAGCACGTCCGCGACCTCGCGCCTCAGATCGTTTATACGGCACAGCCCGACGTGAACCGCGACCATCGCGTGCTCTTCGACTCGGTCGCCGTCGCGACGAGGCCAACGCCGGGTCAGCCCGTTCGGCGGCTTCTCACCTACGCTCCGACCTCGAGCACGGAATGGACGCCCGCCGTGGTCAACTGGTTCGTCCCGAACTGGTACGTCGACGTCACCGAGGCGCTCGAGCGCAAGGTCGCTGCCTTCGCCCACTACGAGACCGAGCGACGCGAGTACCCGCATCCGCGCAGCGAGCGAGCGATTCGGGCTGCGGCCGAGTTCTACGGCTCGAGCTGCGGGTGCGAGTACGCGGAGCCCTTCGTCCTCGTGCGCGGGCTCGAGCCGATCTTCTAGTGCGCAAGACCGGAATCTGCGAGTGCAGATTCCGGTCGCCGACTGATGCTGGGGGAACCTCCCTGTTGATGCTGGAGGAACCTCCCGGTTCCCCCAAACCCCCTCCACTGGTCCGCTCCGCGGACAAGGCGCTCCACGCCTTCCCTGAAGGCGGCCGCTTCGCGGCCGCTGTGTCTGTGGTTGCACATCAACAAGTAGGTTCCGCCCGTGGCGCGGCTCCCACAGACGCTGATCGTCCTCGCTCTCCTCGGCGCGACGGCCGCCGCGTTCGCGGTGACCGAGCGCCTGAAGCTCGAGCGAAGCCCGGTCACGGGCACGCGTGTCGACAGTGTCTTCTCCCCGGTCTGCGAGTGTGCGAGGGACGTCGCGGTCATCTCCTTCGTGCTCAGGCGCCGCGAGACGGTCACCGTCGACATCCTCGATCCCGAGGGGAGGTCGATCAGCACGCTCGTTCGCAAGCGCCGGGAGCCCGCCGGACGCGTCTCCTACACCTGGGACGGGCGTGACAACGTCGGTCGCATCGTGGCGGAGGCGCGCTATCGCCCGCGCGTCCAACTCGAGCGGAACGGCCGGACGATCGTGCTCCCCAATCCGATCCGCGTGGACACGACGGCGCCCCGGATTCGGATCGTGCGCGTCTTCCCACGGGTGTTCTCACCGGATGGTGACGGGCGGCGGGATCGCGTCACAGCCACCTACGAGCTCGACGAGCGGGCGCGGGCGATGATGCTCGTCGACGGCCAGCGACGGGTGCTGAGCCGGTTTCGACCACTCGAGGGCAAGCTCGTCTGGTTCGGGCTAGAGGACGGCCGCCCCGTCCGGCCCGGGACGTACGAGATACGCCTCCGCGCCGTCGACAGGGCCGGAAACCGATCGCCGCGGACACGTGCCGTGCCCGTGCGCGTTCGGTATGTAGAGCTCGCGCGCGATCGCGTCGAGGTGGTCGCGGGCAAGCGCTTCTCCGTGAGGGTCCTGACCGACGCCCGCACCTATCGCTGGGTCTTCGCGGGCGAGAAGGGAGTCGGGAGACGGCAGGTCCTCGTCCTGCGCGCGCCCGAGACGCCCGGGACCTACACGCTCTACGTGTCCGTCGGAGGCCGCGCGGACAAGGTGGAGGTCATCGTCTCGGAGACCACGTGACGCCGCCGCTGATCGTGCTCGGCGTCAGCCGCTCGGGCACGACTCTGCTTCGAGTCATGCTCGACCGCTCCCCGGGGATCGCGATTCCCGACGAGTCGTTCTTCGTCCCGTTGCTCGCCAGGCGGCACCGCGGGACCGTTGACCCGAAGGCGTTTCTCGACGATCTGAGCCGGCTTCCGACCCTCCGGGCCTGGGGCGTGTCGGCTGCCGATGTCGCCCCGCGTATGCGTTCCGAAATGGGCGCGGGGGAGGCGATCGGAGCGATCTTCGAGGCGTACGCAGCCAAGGCCGGCAAGGCCCGCTGGGGTGACAAGACCCCCATGTACATGCGGCATCTCCCGCTGCTCGAGCGGCTCTTTCCCGACGCGCAGTACGTCCATCTCATTCGGGACGGCCGCGACGCGGCGACCTCGTTCCTACTGATGCCGACAGGAACGTACACCCGGACGTGGGCTCATCCGGAGAGCCCGGCGGAGTTCGCCTGCCTGTGGCGGACGGAGGTTGCTGCGGCGCGAGCGCTGGGAGCTCGAGTCGGCGGATCGCGATACCTCGAGGTGCGCTACGAGAACCTGGTCGACACGACGTCGCAGGTCGTGGAGTCGATCTGCGACTTCGCGAACCTCCCGTTCGAGCCCACGATGGTCGAGTACGCGGGGTCGGTCGACGTCTCGGAGAAGCCACATCAGCAGCGGCTGCGCCAACCTCCGACGGCTGGAGTCCGCAGTTGGCGCGAAGACATGAGCACGATCGAGGTGCGCGCGTTCGAGGCGGTCGCCGGGGACCTTCTCGCCGACCTGGGCTACGAGCTCGTCGACCCGCCGCCCCGCGCGCCGAGCGTCCGGGCACGGGTTGCCCTCGGCTGGTACGGCGCCCGGCTTACCGCGTGGAACGCGACTGCGTCCGCGCTCCAGCGCTCGCCGCTCTGGCGTCGACGGCACCCACCGCTGTAAACCGCTACGGCGTCGGCGCGTCGCGCCCGGGGGTTGCGATGAGACGTCCGTTCAGTGAGAAGAAGTACGTGCGCTCGGTCGCGATGCCGGGCGAGTAGCGTCCCATGGGAAGTCGCCAGACGATTTCCCCATCTGACACCCGCAGCGCATAGGTCCGCTTCTCGAGGGTCGAGAAGAACACGTACTCGCCGATGACGACGGGCGCTCCCAGGATCCTTCCGCCGACCCACCTGCTCCAGAGCTCGCTCCCGCTCGTCGCGCGAAACGCCCGGAGTCGCCCGTCGAAGCCTCCCGCGAACACGCGCCCGACGGCGACGGCGGGTGTCGTGTAGCCGAGCCCACCGACCCGCGCCGTCCAGGCGACCCGGCCGCTCGAGGCGTCGAGCGCGACAACCTTTCCCGAGCGTGCGACGGAGTAGATCCGCGCCCCATCCGTCGAAGGGCTCGCGTAGAAGCTCTCGTAGCGGAACGCATCACGCTTGAGGTAGGTCGTCCACAGCTCCTCGCCGGTCGAGCGATCGAGGCATACGAACGAGCCCGCGTAGGTGGTGACGCATAGACGCCCACCGAAGACGGACGGGCTCGCGTTGACGCGCCCCCCGGTGTCGTAGGCCCAGAGGATGCGGCCGGTGTCCGAGCGCACCGCGAAAACCCGACCGTCGTGCGAGCCGAAGTAGGCCGTGCCGTCGACGACGACGGGCGAGGATTCGACTTTCCCGGCAGTCTGCACCTGCCACACGTTGCGACCGGTGCGGCGGTCGAGCGCGGTCACCGTGCCCGCCTGCGAGCTGACGATCAGCCGAGGGCCGTCGATGGCCGGGCTGGACGGCAGCGTCCCGCCGACGCGACGGCGCCAGCGGATCTCACCCGTATCCGCCTCGAGTGCATACGTCGTGCCGGCGAACGAGTTGACATAGAGCTCGCCCTCGCAGTAGACGGGCGGAAACTCGATGTAGCTCTCGAGACCACGCGTCCAGAGGATCGTGCGGGCCGGAAGGCCAAGCGTCGCGAACGGTCGCGCGAGCGTTCGCTGCGGATCGCCTCCGAAGGTACGCCAGCAGCGCTGGTCGCCGGCCGGCTCCGGGGTGAGAGTGGGTTGCGGTGTGGAGGTCGTGCCTTCCGACACGGTCACTCCCTCGAGATCGGTGTCGAGCGCGCCCTTTGGTCGATCCTGCGTCGTGATCCACACCGCGGCGGTCAACCCGGCGAGTGTTACGACGAGCACTGCGACCGCAGCGATGATCCAAACGAGGGCCCTTGGCATGGGGACGGCCGGTCATGCCGGCCGGAGTCAGTGTGCCAGCACCTGCGGAGTGGACGGCGCCGTCTCGGTTTCGACGACCACTGCCGCGCGCGGTGTCGGCGCGACTGCGAGTACAGCTGCAGCGACGCCGAAGACACCCCACGTCAGAGGGTCCTCGAAGAACCCGGCATAGAGCAGGGAGTGGACGACGAGGGCCAGGAGGACCGCCGTCAGGCCGACACCGAGTGCGAGGTCGCGCCGGGTGACGAGGAGGAGCGCCCAGCCAGCGGCAGCGAGTGTCCACACGTAGAGGGCGAGTCCGATCACGCCAAGCTCGGCGAGCATCGTGAGCGCGGTCGTGTGCGATGCGTTCCGGCTCGGCGAGCCCTTCCCGGCAAGCTCGGAGCTGGCGCGCGGCTGGCCGCCGATGCCGACCCCAGCGATCGGGCGCTCCTTGAACGCGTCGAGGGTGACGGAGACGAGTCGCGACCGGCCGCTCGTGACGTCCCGGGCCGACCGCCCCCCGACGGCTTGGGCAGCGACCGCGGCGGCAGCGAGCGTGGCGACGGCGGCGCAGACGAGCAAGAGGATCCGGACGCGCCTGTTGGAGCCGACGAGCGCGACGCCGAAGGTCACCACGAACAGAGCGACGAAGCTCGACTGCGAGTACGAGTAGAAGAGGCCCCAGAAGAGGAACGCGACGAACACGGCTGACACGACCCAGTCGACCGTTCGGCCCCGTCGGATGAGGATTGCGACGAGCAGGACGGCGATCGGGACGACGAGATAGCGGCCGTACAGGCTCGGGTCCTTGAAGAGCGAGGTGACGCGGAAGAAGGACGTGTACGCGTTCGCGACCTCCACGTCTCGTGCGAAGAAGAGTGTGCGCGTCTGAGCCTGCCAGATCCCGATCGCCGCGAACAGCGAGCCGAGCGCAACGAGCGCCACGAGGAGCGCACGGGCAAGCCAGAGCGCAACCGGGCTGCGCGCGAGCGTTGCGAACCCGGCCACGAACGGGAAGACGAAGAACGCGAGCGCTATGCCGCCGGCTCGCTCGTCCCAGGTCCACAGGAAGGAGGCCGCCGAGAAGGTGACGAGCGCAGCGAGCGGCAGCGCGAGCAGCAACGGAGGCGGCGCCGGGTGCTCACCCCGCGCGATCCGGTAGGCCAGCGCGAAAACCGATGCTGCGACCACGAGGTAGAGGGGGAGCAGGAGAAAGGCGTCCTCCTCACCGAGCCGGACCGGGATCCGGAACGGGGCGACTGCCAGCAGCACGACCGGAACGACTGCCGGATAGCGGGCGAGCGGGACGGCGCAGAGGATCGCCGCGACCACTCCGACGCTCACGAGCGCAATCCCCGTCGGCTCCGTGAAGAGAAGCTCGAGGTCCTCGTCGCCGACGAGCGAGCGTCCAATGCCCGCCGTCGCGAGCCCCAGGAGTGCGAATCCGACGAGTGGCAGCACTCGCCCACGCGGAACGAGCGCGAGAGCCGCGCCGAGCGCTCCGAGCAATGCGGCGACCTGGGCGGCGTCCGTGTGCTCCACGGGTAGGACGTTACGCGTTTGATCCGAGTGGTTGAATAGCGCGGTGATCGAGGGCTGGAGAAAGGCGTTGGTACTCGCGCCGCACACGGACGACGGCGAGCTCGGCTGCGGCGGCACGATGGCGCGCCTGGTCGAGGGCGGCTGCGAGGTTCGCTACGTCGCGTTCTCGATCGCTACCCGTTCTCTTCCGCCCGGCTTCGAGCCCGACACGCTCGCGCGGGAGGTGCGCGAGGCGACCGGTGAGCTCGGGATCCCCGAGCGCTGTCTCACAGTCCACGACTTCGACGTGCGCACCTTCCCCGAGCGGCGGCAGGACATCCTGGAGCTCCTCGTGGCGCTCTGGGAGGAGTGGCAGCCCGATGTCGTGTTCCAGCCGTCCCACCACGACGTGCACCAGGATCACCAGACGATCGCGCAGGAGGGCCTGCGCGCCTTCAAGCGGACGACGATTCTCGGCTACGAGGTGCCCTGGAACAACTTCGACTTCTCGTACGGGGCCTACCTCTCGCTCGAGAAGCGCCACATCGAGCGCAAGGTCGCGGCTCTCGCGCGGTACGCCTCGCAGCAGCACCGCCGCTACGCCGATCCCGAGTACATCTGGAACCTGGCCCGCGTCCACGGCGTGAACGTGAACCGCGAGTACGCGGAGTGCTTCCAGGTGTACCGGATCGTCGCCTGAGGTGACGCGAGTGTGCGTCACTGCGCGACCGTGGCGACGCCGTGGAATGGCTGCACTCAACGCGACGCTCTCGACGACGGTCGGAGAGAGCGGTACGTTCGCCACACGAGGCGAGCGATGGCGAAATCGCCGGCGTTCGCGCATACTCGAGGCAACGGAAGGAGGCCAGTCTTGACGTACTCGAACTCACTCACGAAGGTGCTCGCCGACCGCGGGATCCCGTACGAGCTCCTCGAGCACCCGCGTACGGATCGGGCCGTGGACGAGGCCGCCGCACTCGGCCTGGAGCCCCAGGACGTCGCGAAGACGATCGTTCTGTCCATCGGGGAGCGCAACGTGCGCGTCGTCTTGCCCGCCTCGGAGCGGATGGACATGCACAAGCTGCGCGAGCTGCTCGAAACCGGTAAGGAGCTCCACCTGCTGACAGAGGAGCAGCTCGAGCGAGAGTACGGCGAGTTCGAGCTGGGCGCCGTGCCGCCGGTCGGAGGCGCGGACGACGAGGTGATCATCGACCATCGGATCGCAGCGCGTCGAAACGTCGTCTTCGAGGCCGGAGACCACGACCACTCGGTCAGGATCGAGGCAAGCGACCTCGTCGCACTCGCCGGCGGACGGGTCGCGGACGTCTGCGCCGACTGACGGAAGAAGTGCCATGCGCCGAGCCGAGCGCACGATGGACGAGCTTCACGCGTTGTGGGGGCGAGATATATCTCGCCCCTACCGCGCGAGACGAAGACGAGCGCTGATAGCTCGTCGCTCGGCCGGGAGGTAGAAGCCGAGCGGGGCGAGCGCGAGCGGATAGAGCACCGCGAGCACCAACGCGACAGGCAGCCCGCCGCCGACGAGCTTTCCGACCCCGGCGAGCGTGACTCCCGTGAAGGCCGCGGTGAGCACTCGGCGCCACTGGTAGGGCACGGGGTAGATCCGCTGCGCCCACCAGGCCATCCCTGCGAACATCGTTGCGTATGCGGCGATGGTCGCGACCGCCGCGCCCATCATCCCGTAGGGCGGGATCAGGAGCAGGTTCAGCGCGATGTTCACCACTGCCGCGGCGCCGGTTACGACCCAGTTGAATTGAGTCCGCTTCGCCCGACCGACGCCGATCGCGACGACGATGTAGGCGGCGAACGCCACGGTCGAGAAGGCGAGCGGACCTACGACGCGGGACGAGCTTTCGAATGCCGGCGCCGCTATCCAGTCGACGATCCAGGGCGAGAGGAGCGCGAGTGCCGTGGCCACCCACGTCGTCACGAGCACGAGGTACGTCAGCACATATCCGTACGTGCGCCGGGCCTCGCGATCGTCCTCGATCGAGTACGCGAACGCCGGCCAGGC
>DATDOS010000213.1:0-4667 GCA_035293125.1 Gaiellaceae bacterium
CCGATCAGCGTGCGCATGGGCCTGCACACGGGCGAGCCGCGCCTGACCGCGGAGGGGTACGTCGGGCTCGACGTCCACAAGGGGGCCCGGATCGCCGCCGTCGGACACGGAGGGCAGGTGCTCCTGTCGCAGGCTACGCGAGCACTCGTCGACGCGGACGTGCGTGACCTTGGTCCTCACCGCCTGAAAGATCTGACCACACCCGAGCGCATCTTTCAGCTCGAGATCGACGGGCTCCCCTCGGAGTTTCCGCCTCTGAAGACGCTCGAAGCGGGCATGCGGAACCTTCCGGCCCCGCGCACGTCGTTCGTGGGGAGGAGCGACGAGCTCGCCTCGATCGATCGCATGCTCGACGAGCCCGACTGCCGCATGCTGACGCTCGTCGGGCCCGGCGGGGTCGGTAAGACGAGGCTTGCGCTCGAGGCGGCCGCTCGCCGGATCGACCGCTACCAGCACGGTGTCCACTTCGTTCCGCTCGTCGGTGTCCCGGCACCCGACCTGCTCGCGCCCGCCGTCGCCGAGAGCCTGCAGTTCCAGGTCGACAGTGCGCACAGCGCGATCTCCGCTTCTGACCAGCTGGTCGACTACCTACGCGAGCGCGCGACGTTGCTCGTGCTCGACAACTTCGAGCACCTGCTCGACGCGCGGGACCTGCTCACCGAGGTCATCGAGCAGGCCCCCCAGGTGGAGCTGTTGACGACCTCGCGGGAGCGCCTCCAGGTGCAGAGCGAATGGGTGCTCGACCTGGAAGGGCTCGGGAACGGGAACGGGCACGCGGGCGACAGCGCAGCAGTGCGTCTGTTCGTCGATCGTGCGCGGCAGGTCGACAGCGGATACGCGCTCTCCGACGCGGAGCGTCCGCACGTCGAGCGCGTGTGTGACCTGGTGAACGGGATGCCGCTCGGCATCGAGCTCGCGGCGGCCTGGGCTTCGACCCTCCCGTGCAGCGAGATCGCCGACGAGATCGAGCGGAACCTCGGCTTCCTGGAGACGTCGATGCGCGACGTCCCGGAGCGCCACCGGAGTCTCCGCGCCGCGTTCGAGGGTTCGTGGCGTCTTCTCTCGGACGACGAGCGGCGCGTGTTCTCGCGACTTGCGGTCTTTCGCGGCAGCTTCGCGCGGGATGCCGCTGCGGCGGTGGCCGGAGCCGGCCTGCCTGAGCTCCACGGGCTGGTGAGCAAGTCGCTGGTGCGCCGAGCCGGGCTCGGCCGCTTCGAGTTGCACGAGCTGCTCCGCCAGTACGCCGGCGAGCGCCTGGCGGCTGAGCAGGCGGAGCTCGCGGATGCGCGAGAGAGCCATGCGCGCTTCTACCTCGGGATGGTCGCCGCGCGGGCCGAAGCGCTGCTCGCCGAGCACATGATGGAGGCTCGCGACGAGCTTCGCCTCGAGGTCGACAACCTGCGGGTCGCCGCGGAGTGGGCGGTCACGCAGTGGAGTGAGGACGAAGCGCGAGGGGTCCTCTCGTCCCTCGAGCTGTTCTTCTGGGCGCACAGCTGGCACGAGGGATCGCAGACGTTCGCGCAGTTGGTCGACCTGCTCGAGTCCTCGCCTGGCGGCCCACTCGACGTTGGAAAGGCGAGCGACGTCTTGCTCAGCGCACTTGCGTACCAGACCTATCTCGGAAGCGCGCTCGGCTATGACGAGAAGCTGGACGCAATCGCGCGTGCGTGTCTACCGGTGCTGCGTGAGCGACGGTTGACCAGAGAGCTCGGGGTTTGCCTGCTCGCACTCGGCACGAACGACTGCTACCGGGACGTCTACGCGGAGTCAGCGGCCAATCTCGAAGAGGCCGTCGACGTCGCGCGATCGGTAGCCGATCACCTCGTCGTCGCGGCTTCCCTCTCCTGGCTCGGTTTCGTGCGTCTCCTCCTCGACGACCTCGGAGGGGCCCGAGAGGCGTTCGAGGAGTGCCACGCGGTTTCGGCGGAGCTCGCAGGCCCTTTGATGCTCGGCTTCGCACTCAGCAAGCTCGGGCTGCTTGCGGCTGCGGAGGGTGACTACGCGAAGGCGATCGACCTTCACCTCGAGGCCCGCGACGTCTTCGCCGGGTTAGGCGATCAGGGCGGTGCCGGCTACACGTTGAGCCGCGCCAGCGAGAGCGCGTACTGCCTCGGAGACTACGAGCAGGCGATGCAGCACGCGGTGGCCGGCTACGAGGGCTTCGAGAGCGCGAATCATCGCTGGGGTATGACGGCTGCACTCTGCCGGCTCGGGTTCGCGGCCGCGGCGCTGGGACGCTTCGACGAGGCTCGAGAGCATCTGCGCCGCGCGCTCGAGCTCGCGCGCGAGATGCAGGCAACGTCACTCCTTCTGCTCGCGCTCAGCGGCTACGGAGTGCTCCTCGCGCGGGAAAGGGCGGATCGACGCGCGGCCGAGGTGCTGCTCTCTTCGCTCGGCCACGAGGCGATGCCGGCGACGTATCGGCTCGTTGCGCAGCCCACGCTCGATGCGCTCGAGGCCGAGCTCTCGCCTGAGGAGCTCGAGGACGCGCGGGAGGCTGCCGCGGCCGCGGATCTCGACGGCCTCGTCTCGCAGGCTCTCGGGGAGCCCGTGCGCTCGCCGTAGCCGGGAAGGACTGTCCGCCTCGGTCCGAAAGATGGTGGGGTGGCAAGAACACAGGCCGCTCTCTACGAGGAGATCGCTGACGGTCTCCAACTTTCTTGGACGGAGGCCGAGCTCCCGGAGCGTGTGCGGACGAAGCACGTCCATCGACTCCATCCGTACCTCGGGAAGTTCGTCCCACAGCTCGTCGAGGCGCTCCTCGAGCGGTATGTCAGGCCCGGAGGACGTGTCCTCGACCCGTTCGCCGGATCGGGAACGACGCTGGTCCAGGCGCTCGAGTCCGGATACGACGCGGTCGGGATCGACGTTGCTGCCTTCAACTGCCTGCTGATGCGGGTGAAGACCGCCTCGTACGACGCATTTCGTCTCGAGAAGGATCTTCGCGACGTGCTCTCCCGCCGCGGGAGCTCGACGGAGCGTCCTCGCGGGTACGTTCAGGAGTGGTATGCGCCGCGGGCTGCCGCCGAGCTCCTCCACTTCCGGTCGCTCTTGGCCGAGTACGAGCACGCCGATGTTCTGCGCGTCGTCCTCGCGCGGGCGGCTCGGTCGGCGCGGCTGACCTCCCACTTCGACCTCGACTTCCCGAAGCTCCCGCAGCGAGAGCCCTACTGGTGCCACAAGCATCGAAGGACCTGCCGGCCGGTCCAGGAGGCGGACAAGTTCCTCTCCCGCTATCTCGTCGACACGCTCGACCGGCTCAAGGGCTTTCAGCGCGTCAGGGATCGCGCGCGCGCGGCCGACGTCGTGCACGGTGACGCGCAGGAAGCCGCTCTCGAGGGGCCTTTCGATGGGCTCGTCACGTCGCCGCCGTATCCCGGCCTCATCGACTACCACGAGCAGCACCGCTACGCGTACGAGCTGCTCGGCCTCGACGATCGACGCGAGCGGGAGCTTGGCGCGGCGGCTCGCGGCACGAGCCGGGCAGCGCTCGAGAGCTACGTCACCGGTATCTCCAACGTGCTCCGGCGCTGTGCACATGCGCTCGCCCCCGGCGCACCGGTGCTGGTCGTCGTCAACGACCGCCGCGCGTTGTATCCGGAGATTCTCTCGCGGAGCGGGCTTCGGATCGTCGACCGCCTCGAGCGCCACGTGAACCGGCGAACGGGACGGCGCTCCGGCGAGTACTTCGAGTCGGTCTTCGTCTCCGTAAGGGAAACGTAAGAAGACCCGACGCGAAGGCGGGATCGGCCGGTCGACCGGGTAGCCTGGCTCGTAGGCCACCCGGAAAGGGGAACGACATGCGAAAGCTCCTGCGCCGGCCCTCGCCGGCCATGGTTGTTGCTTGCATCGCGCTGCTCGTCGCGCTCGGCGGGACGAGCGTGGCGGCGGTGAGCCAGCTCGCGAAGAACAGCGTGGGCACCGCGCAGCTCAAGGACGGCGCCGTGACGAATCCGAAGCTCAAGAACAATGCGATCAACTCGGCCAAGGTGGCGAACCGCTCGCTGCTGCGGGCGGACTTCGCTCCCGGTCAGCTGCCCGCAGGGCCCACCGGCCCGCAGGGGCCTGCAGGCCCACAAGGGCCAGCCGGAGCGGCCGGGGCCGCCGGGCCCGCCGGCGTCATCGGCGCGATCGCGGTCAGGTCGCAATCGGTGTCGGTCGCCGGTGGTGCGGCCGAGAACGGGGCCTACAACACGGCGGAGGTCCAGTCGCTCTGCGCGTCCAACGAGCGTGCGATCTCCGGTGGGACGGGCTGGAGCGACGACAACACAGGCCTCGAGCTGTGGACGCAGCGGCTCACCCCGGTCCTCAACGCTTCGAATCAGGTGATCGGGTTCAAGGGCGCGGGCGGGAACGACAGCGGACAATCGAGCACCTTCATCGTCTACTCGCTCTGCTACACGCCCTGAGCCTTGCGCAGACCGGAATCCGCTGACGCTGGGGGAACCTCCCGGTTGACGCTGGGGGAACCTCCCGGTTGACGCTGGGGGAACCTCCCGGTTCCCCCAAACCCCCTCCACTGGTCCGCTCCGCGGACAGGCCGCCTCACATGCTGGGGGAACCTCCCGGTTCCCCCAGACCCCTTCCACTGGTCCGCTCCGCGGACAGGCCGCCTCACATGCTGGGGGAACCTCCCGGTTCCCCCAGACCCCTTCCACTGGTCCGCT
>DATDOS010000214.1:0-9716 GCA_035293125.1 Gaiellaceae bacterium
GGCGATCGAGCGGCTGATGATCGAGACGGGAACCACCTACCGGGGGCTCGCCGACAAGGCGGATCTGTCCGCCGGCTATCTGAACCACATCGTCCACGGGAACCGACCGGTCCCGTCGAACGACGTGATCGCACGCATCGCGGTGGCGCTCGGAGTCGAGGCGGAGCACTTCCGCGAGTACCGCATCCGCGTCATCACCGAGAAGCTCGAGACGATGCCCGACCTGATCGACCGTCTCTACAAGCGCCTCGCCTGACCCGCGGATAACTTCCGCGGCCTCCCAACGTAGTAGGAGGCAGACGTGCGTCGCCGTCCGGACACCGAGCTCATCGTCCTCGCCCGACGAGGGTCGACGCAGGCCGTCGAAGTCCTCTTCGACCGGTACTGGAGCTACGCCTGGCGTGCCGCCTATGCCGTCACGGCCGACCGAGGGCTCGCCGACGACGCTGCGCAGGAGGCGATCGAGAGGGCGTTCCGGTCGCTCGATCGGTTCGACGAGTCGCGGCCGTTCGCGCCCTGGCTGAAGCGGATCGTCGTCAACCGCGCCATCGATCACTTACGCAGGAGCAGTCGGCTCGAGGTGCTGCGCGACGAGGAGACGACTTTTCACACGTGGGCGGCGGGGGAGTCGGCGGAGGAAGACCTTCGCCAGTGGGCGATAGCGGACGCGGTCGCCGCACTCGGCGTCGGGAAGCGCGTAGTGGTGGTGCTGCACTACTGGCTCGACCTCCCCATCGAGGAGATCGCCGGCGTCCTGGGCCTGCCGGTCGGCACGGTCGCCTCTCGGCTCGGCCGCGCGAAGATGGAGCTGCGCACCGTTCTGGAGGAGGACCGTGTCCTCTGACCTCGAGCGGCGTATTCGTGAGGCCCGGGCAGCACTCCCCGAGCCGGACGCCGAAGCGACCCGCCGAGCGCACGCCCGGGCGCTCGGCGCCGTTCGGCATCGCAGGCCGCGGGTCCGCCTTGCGGTCCTCGCTGGCGTCGCACTCGCTCTCGCGTTGGCTCTCGGAGCCGGGCTCGGGACGTTGATTGCCCCGAGCGGCACGGCTGCGAGAGGCCCCGTAGGCCTCGGCTTTCTCCCAGAGCCTGGCTGGTACGTGCTTCAGTCGGGCGCGCGGGCGACGTCGAGCGCGCCGGCAACGGCAATGGCGGCGAACGTCGGATTCGCTGCAGACGACGCTGTGCGCGGTCTCGCCGACTCGTCCGGACTGCCGTACGCGACGCTTCTCGCGCTCCCGCCGCGCGGGATCGTCATCACCGCGACCTTCACGCCGCTCGGCGAGCCTTGGGTCGACGCGATCATCGAAGAAGGGAAGCTTCCGCTGCGTGTCCGCGACGCGGTCGCCGACACCGGCTACGGCGGCCAGGTACGGCCCGAGGAACCGCTCGGCGTGTATCAGCTTCGGGCCTTGGTCAACGGCTACAACATCGACGTCCACGTCTACTTTGGCAGTCTCCGCCCGTCGTCGTCCCTACGCGAGGAGGCACAGCGGCAACTCGACCAGCTCGTCGTTCGCTCCGGGCGTACGAGCGGGAACGCCGGGGCACGCGTCGAGGGCGCCGCAGCGAAGGCATCGGCACCGGTCATCGATCGGACGGTCGTCTGCACGATGTCTTTCATCGGTGGTGCCCACGAGATCGAGGTGAGGGCTCAGAAGGGGTTCCGCAGTGGCGGCTCGAGTTGGGACCGGCCCCCGCTGGCCGCGCTTACGACGGGCAGCGCCGGGAGCGCCGCGAAGGCACTGGACAACATGCTCGGGTGGGTAACGGCCGGTCGGCCCTCTCCGACAGCGACCGTGATCCCGGTCCGATTTCCAGATGTCACCTATCCGATAGCCACGTGGGGAACGCTGGCGATGAGCCGCACGCAATGCAGGCCTGCAGCGACGCGCTTCCCGCTCACGGCGAAGGGGCTTACGGGCGGTCCGGCCGGCGCGCTCGGCGAAACGTTCGACTGCGGAGCCCCCCGGCGCGTCCTCGTGCGGATGCGTGCCGTCTTGGAGTCGCCGGCGTCACTCCGGGAGCACCGCCAGTTTCTCGATACGAAGACGCCAATCAGGGAGGGCTACGTGGTGGTCGGGACGCAGACCGGAAAGCCGCTCGTCTACGCCGAGGTGTTCGCATCAGGGAAAGCCAACCTGTTCGTCGCAAGAGGTTGCATGCCTGACTGATGAAGAGCCTGGCGATCACACTCGGCGTCGCACTCCTCGCGATCGCTGCATTTCAGGCGTTGGCGGATGCGCGGCCGGAGGCGTCGCGCGTTCTCGATCGCACCGTCCTCTGCTCGACGAGCACCAGCGGAGGGCTCTACGAGGTCGAGGCGAGAGCGCATGCAGGGATCCACGAGACCCCTTCGCGGTGGAAGCAGCTTCCGTTCGCCGTCGCAAGCACCGGCAGCATCGGGAGCAGACTGCTCGCACTCTCCGATTCACTGGCTTGGATCACGGCAGGAAGCCCGAGCGCCGCCACGACGATCGACGTGGAATTCCGGATGACGGAGGCTCGAACGGCGGGTACGCTCGCACTGAATGCCACCGCCTGCAAATCGAGCAGCAAGACGATCCCGCTGAGCGCCCAGGGGCTTCGTGGCAGCGCAGCGAGCCCGTTCGAAGACGAATTCGACTGCGCGGTCCCGCGGCGCGTCCTCGTTCGCGTACGCGCGACGCTCGAGGCGCCCGCCGAGCTCCGTCTTAGTCGAGGATTCCTTCGAACGAGCGTGCCGGCCAAGGAGGCTGCTCTCGCGGTTCGGACACAGTCCGGGAAGCCGCTCATGTACGCGACCGTGTCCCAATCCGGGATGTCTCGCTTGTTTACCGGCCCGACTTGCGTTCCCGACTGATGAGGAGGCTCGCGCTCATGCTGGTGGCGGCACCTCTCGTGCTCCCTGCGTTCCTGCTGCAGGCCTCGGCGGGTGCGCAGCCGACGCGGTTCTCAGCCGCGGCGGAGCGTGTGACGATGGCCGCGCGGCCGACGATCCTGCGGGGCGTGCAGGCGACGACCCTCTTCGGCGCCGTAGACAGCCGGGGGGCGGACGAGATCGTGACCATCCAGGCAAAGGACTGTGGACAGCGGTTCTTCACGGGCGTCAAGTCGGCCACGACTGGTGAGGGAGGTACATGGTCACTGGAGTTCGGGCCCGGAATCACGAGCACACTCCGCGCTGTGTGGAAGGGGGCCCTGAGCGCTCCGGTCACGGTCCGGCAACAGGCGTATGTGGCGCTCTACCGGCGATCGTCAAGGAAATTCGAGGTCGGTGTCGGGGGCAAGTGGTCGTTCTGGCACAAGCGCATCCTCTTTCAACGCCGCGTCGGGGGCTCCTGGCCAACTGTGAAGTCGGTCCTGCTGACGGAGACCAATGCCGTGCCCGGTTACGCACAAGCCTGGTCGGGGGCGCATTTCAGCGCCTCCGTCCCGAAGAGCTCCCTGGTCCGGGCCGTTCTCCCGCTGTCGGAGGCGCGACCCTGCTACCTCGCGGGTGTGAGCGACACGGTGCGTACATGAGGTCGACGACGAGAGGGGTGTAGATGGAGAGCACGCAGGACAACGGCAACGTGGAGCGAGCGGCGGAGGCTGCGGCCCGCTACGTGACGAACGTCGAGACGGTCATCAAAGGCAAGACGGACCAGATCAAGCTCGTGCTCGCGACGCTCTTCTGCGGTGGGCACGTGCTGCTCGAGGACGTTCCCGGCACCGCCAAGACGATCCTCGCCCGGGCGATCGCGGGGAGCATCGAGGGCGCGACGAACGCGCGCGTTCAGTGCACGCCCGATCTCCAACCGACCGACGTTACCGGGCTCTCGATCTTCAACCAGCGCGAGCGCGACTTCGAGTTCCGGCCGGGTCCGGTGTTCGCCAACGTCGTTCTCGTCGACGAGATCAACCGGGCGATGCCGAAGACGCAGTCCGCGCTCCTCGAGGCGATGGCGGAGCAGCAGGTGACGACGGACGGCGTCACGAGGCGACTTCCCGACCCCTTCCTCGTGCTCGCGACCGAGAACCCGATCGAGCAGGAGGGCACGTTCCCGCTCCCCGAGGCGCAGCTCGACCGCTTCTTCCTGAGAACGGCGCTCGGGTATCCGGGCGAGGACGACGAGGTCGCCATCGTCGAGGAGCAGCTGCGGGAGCATCCGCTCGCACGCCTCAGGCCGGTCGTCTCACTCGGGGACGTTGCCGCGCTGCGCCGCGCGGTGCAGGACGTCTACATCGATCCGATCCTGCGCCGGTGGGTGATCCGGTTCGTGCGAGCGACCCGCGAGGCGGACGGGATCGGCATCGGGGCATCGGTGCGCGGAAGCCTGGCTCTCGAGCGCGCAGCGCGCGCGTGGGCGCTGCTCGACGGTCGTGACTACGTGACGCCTGTCGACGTCGAGCGCCTGTTCCTGCCCGTCGTCATGCACCGGATCGTCTTCACTCCGAGCTTCGTCGCGACCGCGCGGGAGATCGGGTGGGCGGCCGCAGCGGATCGGTTCCGCGAGCAGTGCCTCGCGATCGCACCCCGTCCCGGCGCATACCTCGAAGCCGTCCTGACCCCAGTAGGAGCCGCTGCCGAAGGATCACGATGATGTCGCGTTGGCGTACAGGGTCGCTGCGGGTGGAGACGAAGCGGCTTCACTGGGCGATTGCGGCAACGCTCTTGCTGTTCGTTGCGAGCGGACTCGCCGTGCAGCCGACCACTGCTGCGTCCCGGGCCCACGCTGTGACGCTGAACGTCGGTCAGTACAGAAACTCGAACGGGGTGCGCGTCCTCGTGTTCTCGGGCTCCGTGACCAGCAACGCCGGCGGTGAGGACGTCGAGGTGCTCGGTCAGGACTGCGGGGTGCGCGGTTCGCGTCTCATCAGCGCCACCCAGACCCGTGCGGGCGGCGGTTGGCAGGTGGAGAATCCGGAACAGAACCCACCCTGGCGGTATACGCCTGTGTACTCGGGCATCACGTTCCGCGCGCGCTGGAACAACCAGCTGAGCGCTCCCTACGTCGACCGCGTGGCAGCCCCCATCGTCGCGAGCAAGATTCGCGGGCGGCGCGCGTGGAGGGTCTATGTTGCCCCACCGCCGCCGGGGACGGTCAGCATGAAGGGGAAGCTCGTCGAGCTTCAGCGCCTGAGAAGAGGCCTGTGGAAGACCATTCAGCGCGCCCGCCTCGTGTACAAGCCACGCCTCCAGTACGGCGGCGCCCTCAACCACGAAGCGGTCTTCGCCGTCCCGGCCCGAGGGTGGACGCTGAGAGCGTCGCTCCCCGCACAGAGCGCCGCGCCGTGCTACTCGGCAGGAGTCACTCCCCAATGGCGCTCGTGAGCGCCGCAGCGTGACGGCGACGTTCCCGCTCATCCCGCGCCGGCGGGTGCTCGGCCTTCCGTTCGGCGGGCTGCACAGCATGCGTCGTGGCCTCGGCTCCGACATCGCCGGCTCCCGGCCCTACGAGCCGGGCGACGACATCGACAAGATCGACTGGGCAACGTCGGCCCGCCTCTCGCTCGCCCGCGACGCCGAGGAGTTCGTCGTCCGCGAGCACTACGCGGAGGAGGCGCCGCGCGTGGTCGTGGTATGCGACCGGCGGCCCTCGATGTCGGTGTTCGGCGACAGCTGGCCCTGGCTTCGTAAGCCGCAGGCAATCAGGGAAGCGGCCAGAGTCATCGGTAACAGCGCCGTCGCCGCCCGCGGGCTGCTCGGCTACTTCGACGAGGGCGACGGAAGCGCGTACTGGCATCCGCCACGGTCGACGCACGAGCTCGGCCCGGTCGACCTCGAGCGGCGGTTCGAGGCCCCGGCCGACACGCTCGCGCGCGGTCTCGGTTACCTCGTCGAGCAGCGGCGGGACCTGCCGGCGGGCACCTTCGTCTTCATCCTCTCGGACTTCCTCCAGCAGCCGACGCGCGACCAGTGGCTGCACGTGCTCGAGCGCCGGTGGGAGATCGTGCCCGTCGTCATCCAGGATCCGGTCTGGGAGCAGAGCTTCCCGCATGTGGGCGGAATCGTCGTCCCCTTCGGGGACCCGGAGACGGGTTACGTCACGCTCGTTCGCTTCTCGGAAGCCGAGGTCGAGGCACGGAGGGGCGAGAACGAGCGGAGGCTGGTCGACCTGCTCCGTGCCCTGCAAGCGCTGGACATGGACCCCGTAGTCGTGTCGTCTCACGAGTCGCGCGACGTGGTCTTCTCCTTCCTCTCCTGGTCCGACCAGCGCCTCTTCACCCGGGGGCGCGCGTGAGGGCCTGCGCGCTTCTCGTCGGGGTGGTGGCGGCGCTGGCGGCCGGATGCGGCGGGGAGGGGGGCCCGTCGCTTCCCGAAGGGCGCTTCCTCGCCGCCCGGCAGACGGTGACGCCACGCGTCCACCTCTTCGCCGAGCCGATCGTCGCCCGGGTCGACGTCATCGTCGACTCCGAGCACTACGACCCGGACCGCATGCGCGTCGCGCCCGACTTCGACCCCTACGAAGAGGACGGCGACCCGCGCGTCAGCCGCCGCAACGATGGCCGCTACACGCAACTGCGCTACGAGTACACGCTCCGCTGTCTCGTGTACGCGTGTCTCGAGGAGGTCGGCGGAGGCCCGCCGCAGATACAGCCGGGTGGGCTCCCACCCTCCCCGGGGCAGCAGGCCGGCGGGTTCGGCGAGCGCAAGTCGACCAGGTTCAACGCCGCCCGCGTGCTGTACGACGACCCCGAGAAGGGAGAGCGGCGCGTGCAGAACCTGTCGTGGCCCGTGGTCCAGTCGGTCTCGCGGCTGAACTACGGCGACACGGGCATCACGGGCGTCGGGTTCCCGTTCGAGGCCTCCGTCACGCCGCTGCCGGGGGCCACGTACCGGATCGCACCCGCGCTTCTGGGAGCCGGGCTCCTCGTTGGCGCCCTTGCCCTGCTCGCGCTCCCCGCCGTGCTCGTCGTGCGCGCTCTTCGCCGGGAGGAGTCGCCGGTCGAAGAAGAGACGCCTGGGCTCTCGCCGCTCGAGCGTGCGATCCAGCTCGTCGAGTGGGCGCGGGCCCGCGTCGACGGAGACCGACGCGAGGCGCTGGAGGCGCTCGCCATCGAGCTCGAGGCTCAGGGTTCGGAGCTGACAGGCGGGGCGCGCCGGCTCGCCTGGTCGCCGCTACCGCCGTCACTCGAGGGGATGGACGAGCTCGTGACCACAGCGAGGGAGGCCGATGCAGCTTCGGCTTGAGCTCCCCAGGCAGGGCGTGCCGGCAAGCGAGCCGGGGCGGTTCCGCCGCGTGGCGAAGCGGACGGCGATCGTTCGCATCTCACTCGCACTCGCACTCGCAGCCGCGCTCACCCTGACCTTCCTCGTCGCACGCGAGCAGGACGTGCGTCAGGCTCCGCTCGTTCCGTCGGGCACCACGGGCATGCTCGTCCTCGACCTCTCGGCGAGCGTGTACGAGGGCGGACTCGACGCGACGGTCGCGAAGCTGTCGCAGACCGACGAGAGGACGGGCCTCGTCGTCTTCTCGGACTCCGCCTACGAGCTCTTGCCGCCCGGCTCGCCGTCGCGCGAGCTCGCCTCGCTGCTGCGCTTCTTCAGATCGCGTCCCGACGGCACGCTCCCGCGCAACCCGTGGGAGGACTTCCGTGGGGGTACGCGCATCTCGGAGGGAATGCGCTTCGCGCGGGACTCGCTCCTGCGCGAAAACGTGACGAACGGCTCGATCGTCCTCGTCAGCGACCTCGAGATCCTCCCCGACGAGATCGCGAGGCTGAGCGAGGTGCTTGCGCTCATCCGGAGGGACGGGTTCGAGCTCCGCATCGTCCCGCTCTTTCCGAGCGCCGAGAAGCGCGCGCTGGTCGAGCAGCTCGTGGGCTCGGACGCGTTCCTGAGCGAGCCCGAGCAGGAAGGGGTGCGGGCGCCCGAAGAGCGGAGAATCACGTCGGCTGCCCCGTGGCTCTTCGTGCTGGCTGCTGCATTGGTCGTCATGCTCCTGGCTACGAACGAGCGTGTGCTTTCACGACTGGAGTTCGGACGATGATCCGGCGGGCGTGGGGCAGGATGGAACGGGCCGGGCGCTGGGCGCTCTGGGGTCTCACCGCGCTTGCCGTCCCCGTCGCAATCGCGCTGGCCGTCGTCGCGGCCGATGTGCTCCGGACGCCGACCGAGCTGAAGAGCGACGACACGCGCTTCCAGACCGCTCCCATGCGGCAGGGCGGTCTCTGGCGCCTCGGCTTCCTCCCGGGCGACGCGAGCGAGAAGCTCCTCGGGCTCGAGGACGACGTCGCGTATCGCAAGCTCGTCGGGCTCTACCTGAAAGTGGAGCCCGGGAAGGTGGACTACCAGGGCTTTCCGTTGCTCGAGTCGTTACGCGCCAAGGCGCAGTTCGAGCTGACACGTAGGAGCCGTGAGGATCGCGAGGATCCCGTACGCCAATCGCGCCTCCTCACGCTCTACGGCGTGATGACGCTCGACGGCCGGCCACTCGGCCAGCGAGAGCGCGAGGACATGGTTCAGAAGGCGGTGTCCGCCTTCCGGAACGCGATCGACCTCGATCCCTCGAACGTCGACGCCAAGACGAACCTCGAAGCCGCACTCAGCATCTTCGGGCCCGTCGTGCTGCCGGGCGAGCAGCCCACCGGAGGCGCGGCCCAGGGCAACACGTCGGGGCAGGGCTCGACCGGCTCGGGATACTGATGGAGATCTCGTTCCTGACCCCGTTCGCGGCCCTTCTCGCGCTCGCGGGACTCGTGCCACTGGCCGTCCACCGGGTAAGGGAACGGCGTCTCGCACGAATCCGCGGTTCCCTCGGCCTCGACGCCCCGTCTTGGAGGTCGCGGCTCGGGCTGGTTGCCGCGCTCGTCGCCGTGTGCGGGCTCCTGGGGCTCGCCGCCGCCCAGCCGGTCGTGGCGACGACCCGCTCGCTTCCGGAGCGGACCGACGCGCAGGTCTTCGTCGTCCTCGACACCTCGCGCTCGATGTACGCCTCGGCGAGGCCTGGCGCGCCGACGCGCTTCGAGCGCGCACGCTCCATTGCCGTCGCGCTGCGCAACCGGCTTCCGGAAGTGCCGATGGGGATCGCCTCGATGACCGACGGCGTCTTGCCCCACCTCTTTCCGACGACTGACCGCAGGGTTTTCCGCGCGACGTCCGAGGACTCGATCGACATCGAGCGGCCACCGCCCAGCGCGAGCCAAACCGTCGCGACTACCCTCGAGGGGCTCGAGGACGTGCCGACCAGGAACTACTTCGCGTCTTCCGCGAAGAAGCGCGTGCTCGTGGTGCTGTCCGACGGCGAGTCGCGGCCCATCGAGCACCCCGATACGCTGGAGGAGGCGTTCCGGAAGAAGCCGCATGTCGAGACGATCCTCGTGCGCCTCTGGGACGAGGACGAGAGGATCTACCTGACCGGCGTCCCCGAGGTCGCCTACGAGCCCGATCCGGCGAGTGGGGAGACGCTCGAGCAGATCGCATCGCTGATCGACGCCCGCATCCTCGCCGAGGACGAGGCGGGGTCGCTCGGGGGCATCGTGGCCGATATCGTCGGCGACGGCCCGACGATCGGCCGCCAGCACGAGGGCACTCGCAGGGCGCTCATGCCGTGGATCACGCTTGCCGCGTTCCTGCCTCTCGGCTCCATCCTGCTCCGAAGAAACCTCTGACAGAGGCTTCGCGGCTATCGCTCTGGCGCAGAACCGAGAGCCGAGCGAGCGCGTCGCAGCGCGTCTTCCGTCCCGATGTCGAGCCAGACGTCCGAGAGCGTGAATCCGCGCACGTCCCGACCTTCGCGACACAGGAGGTCGAT
>DATDOS010000215.1:0-14103 GCA_035293125.1 Gaiellaceae bacterium
GTCCAGACCACGCTGGGCGAACCGTCCCCGCCACCTGCCGACCGTCGAGGGATTGCAGCCCAGCTGCGCCGCGATCTCCCGGCTCGACCGACCCTCCGCCGCCGCCAAGACAACCCGGCAGCGGAACGCGAGCGCCTGCGAACTCTTCGGCCGTCGAGCCCACCGCTCGAGCACCTCCCGCTCCTCATCGTTGAGCACGACCTCCGCACGCTGCGCCATGACCGCCTCCAATCGTCGCCGATGAGGACGACTTCGGAGCCAATCGGCCAGTTCCTGCTAACTAACGACTCAGGTCACTAGCCGCCGAGAGGTGGAGTTCCATTGGAACGGTGTCAGGGTGGGTCGCGCAGCGACTCTAGATCGATCAGCCTCGCCTGCCCGAGTGTTCAGAAATGTCTCTTGGCGATTCCGCGTGCGCCCGCTACAGCTCACGACGCCGATCGGCAACCAGCGCGATGGCGTTCGATTAGTCGTGCTCGGTCGTTACCGGGTAGGCGGTACCGGAAGACTGACCCCCGGCGGCAACCGACGCGTGCCGATGCAGCCAGACCCAGACTCCGTCACGTTGCTCGAGAACGACAGTGAAGCGGATCGGAATCGACCGCTCGACCCCTTCGACGACGACGTGCACGATCGCGTCGGCGGCAACCCATGCACCATTCCCCGCCGCGGCAACGTGCTGGGAAACCCACTCGAAGTGCGTGCGCTCGGCTTCAGCAAAGTTGCGAGCGAACTGGCGCCGAATCTCTCTCCTTCCGACCCAGCGCTCGTCGGCGCCGGTGCCGATCAGGACCACGTCAGGATCGTCGGCGAACAACTCCGTGACGCCGTCAACGTCCTTCGCACCGTAGCGCTCGGCGTAGCGGTCGAGTGTCGCCAGCACAGCCTCTTCGGCTTCGCGATCAAGTCTCATCGTGCCTCCTCCGCCAACTCGAAGATCGATCGTACTGTTGGAACCACGACAACCGACCGAGGTAGTCGCTGCCTGGGTGCGCGAGCGTTCAGGAATGTCGCTTGAAGCTCGGCGATCTCACGTCGCTGCCGCAGTGCGTCTTGACGATCTCCACGTCGGCCAGGTTCTAACCGATTATCTGCCTGGTGGAATGGCGTCGCTTCATAGCGCTGGGACTCCTCGTGGCAGCGCTCGGCGTGATCGTGGCTTGGTTCCCGGTCTCGAGCGGATGCAGAGGCGAAGGTGTTGGCGCATTTTGGTAGTTCGTTGTGGCAGCCACAGCCGCGTTGACAGGCGCAACGTATGCCTTTGCCAGCACGAAGACGGCACACCGCGTGATCCCGATTGTCTGGGCCGGCGTTGTCGCGTTGGCCGGTGGCTTCGGAATCTTCATGTTCCTGGCCATCGCGAGCGTCGGACGCTGCCTCGACTGACAGGCGCGTGGTCTCTTGCCGTGATCCTATTCCTCGCGCTGGAGAGATAGAACGTCCCGGTGCCCGAGTGTGCGGGAATGTCTCTTGACCAACGCGGGCTTGTGTCGGACAGTCTCAGCCGACGGCGAAGACCTGCCAGTACCCGGGCACGCCCTTGAGCTCGTGCTCGCCCCGATCCACGAGGTCGAGCCCTGAGCCTGCGATCAAGTCCTTCACCGTCCGCGACACGAGAATCTCCGACGGCCCGGCGACGCCTGCGATACGGACCCCGATGGAGACCGCGAGCCCACCTGGCTTGCCGTCGATCGTCCGGCACTCCCCGGTGTGCAGCCCGGCGCGGACTTCGAGGCCGAACTCCCGCACGCCGCTGACGATCGCCTGTGCGCACCGTATCCCGCGCACCGGGCCGTCGAAGGCGGCGAAGAAGCCGTCGCCGGCGGTATCGAGCTCGCGGCCCCGGTAGCGCGCGAGACAGCCACGCACTAACTGGTGGTGCGCACCGACGAGATCGGCCCAACGCCGGTCGCCGAGCTCGGCCTGCCTCTCCGTCGAGCCGACGATGTCCGTGAAGAGAACCGTCGCGAGGATGCTCTCGAGCTCCGCCTCCTCGTCGCGCAGAATGCGGACGAACCTCTCGATCTCCTCCAGGTACGCCTCACCGTGCTCGGCGATGACGTACATGGCCGTACCGGGCATCGCCTCGTGACGGGCGCCGGGGATCAGCCGGGCGAACGCGAGGGCCTCCTCTGCCTGCTGGCCGCCGCGGCTCAGGACGAGCGTTGGAACACGGATCGTGCCGAGGACATGGCGGACGTCGGATTCGTAGAACATGCGGTATGCGGCAGCGGCGTCGCCGGGGCCTGCGGAAACCCGCATGTACTCGAGGTACCAGTCCACCTGCTCGTCATACGACATGCCCTCGAAAGGGCTGCGTCGAGTGCTCGCCTCGGCCATCGACCGCATACCCCAATCGCGGTCGATGTTCGCCATCTCCTGCTCGAACTCGCCTTCCCGCGTCCCCCACGGGTAGTCGGGTGCCCACGCGATGCGGGGGCTCGTGTTGCAGAGAATAAGTGCGGCCGTTCGTTCGGGGTGAGCCGCCGCGAACATGCAGCCGAGCGGGCCACCGTCCGCGAGCGCGATGAGCACGGCTCGCTCACACCCTGCGGCATCGAGGACGACCTGGAGGTCGTCGACGCGCTCCTCAATCGTGGGCAGGCGGTACCCGCGCAGGCGGTCGGAGAGACCGGTGCCGCGGTGGTCGAAGCAGATCAGCCGCCCGAGGCGCGCAAGGCGGTCGGTGAAGTCAACCATGATCGGCAGCCGCCCGTAGTGCTCGAGCTGGGAGACGAAGGTCCTGATGCACACGACGTCGACGCCGCCGCCCGAACCGAGCACCTCGTAGGCGATGTGGACGTCGCCGTTCTTCGCGTAGCGGATGTCGTCGTGTGGCATCGTCGCATGGTCGTCGAGAGCTCTGAACAGCCTATGTCTAAGGCACTCTCGGATGCGCGAGTGTTCAGGAATGTCTCCTGAGCCGGTGGTCGTTCGGAGCCGCGGACAGAAGGCTCGGAGTCGCTAGAGCAGCCTGACCGAATCGCCTCTCCTGATCGCTCCCTCCTGCTCGACCGACGCGTACACGCCCACGTTCGCATCGTTGTGCTGCGCTGCCGTACGCAAGATGCCCGGATCCTTGGGCAAGTCGCCCTGGGGCAAGGTCGTCATAACGCAGCGCGGACAAGGGCCGGTGACCCGAAGCCGAACTTCGTTGCCGATCGCCAGGGTGCGGTCGACCCAGTCGTTCTCGACGAATCCCGCGCTGCCCGCAGAGGCGACAACGATGTTCGGGCGGAACCGTCTCACCTCATAACGCCCTTGTGGATGCAGCTCGCGGAGCCGTTCGAGAGTCGCCGTCGTGAGCACGTGTACGAGGCCGAGATCAAAGAAGGTCCCCTCCGGCATCGCCTCATCGGTCACCGTCTCGCGGTAGGTGAGCCCTTCGATGTCGGGCCAGTATTCCTCGAGGCTCGGCTTGTCCGGGGCGGCGGTGGCAAAGGCAACTCGCCGACCAACAACATCCGACAACGCCTCGTCGAGGCCGCGCTCGGCAGTCGTCAGCGAGCGTCCGTCGGGGAAGGTGATCCGCGCGTGCGGCAGCCTCTCCCCCGACAAGGGTGGCTCAACAAACGCAGCCCTGAACTCGAACAGCTTCGCCCACTTGCGTGGCTCCTTCGCGCTGACCACCTTTCCCGTCTCGGCATCAACGAGCGCGTACGGCCGATCGCCAAGCACTCCCCGCTCGGTTACCTCAGCGGCGTTTAGCTCTTCCCCCATCATCGACTTGACGGGGTAGCGCCAGAGCGCGACAACCGAGGCTGCATCCTCAGCGACGTTCGACATAGTCGTGTCCTCCTTCGCTACCTGCATTCGGCTCTATGAGCGAGCCCGTCTCGCCTCCTCTTCGCAGCGGCCCCGACTCTACTCCTCGGTAGCGCGCCTGAACCTCGGCCGCGGGCCAAGACGTCAGCTACGTCCGCTCTTCTAGGGTCAGCATGGCCGGCTGCGCGAGTGTGCGGGAATGTCCCTTGAGCGATGCAGACCCCGCGCGAAACTACGTCAGCTGGTTGAGTTCCAGTAGCAAGTTGCGGAGTTCGGAGAAGCGTTCCGGGCCGAGCTTTTCCGCCCACGCGGTCTCGAGCTCTCCGACCGCCTCGCGGATCACGTGAATCGCGGAGGTGCCGCGTCGGGTGAGGACGACACGCTTTGAGCGCAAGTCGTCGGGATCCGGTCGGCGCTCGAGATAGTCGAGGCGCTCGAGCTCGCCCAGGAGGTAGTTGAGGGCCTGTTTGCTGATCCGAAGCCGAGCCGCTAGCTCGGACGGCCTCGCATCCTGCGGTCCGGGGTACTGGAAGACGTTGAGGTGCGCTACATCGAGGTCATCGAAGCCACGTTCTTGCAGCCGCTCGAGCATGTGCCGCTGCACCGCCTCCCAGGGGATGCGCAGGAGCGCGCCGATCAGCGGCGGTCCAAACGGCCCCTCTGCCGCTGGTTTCGTAAAGTGACTTGACGGATTGCCTGCGGTCATGTATCGTCAAGTCACTTTACCACCAACGCAGGAGGAGGGCACGATGCCAACGAGTACGCGCGCGGAGATCAAGGTCGGCGCGATGGCGATCAGGTTCCTGCTCGAGGGCGCCGAGTCGAGAGGTTCGCTCGCGGTCTTCGAGTTCGACGTCCCCGCCGGAGCGAAGGTCGCGTCTCCCCACAGCCACGACGGCTACGAGGAGACGATCTACGGGCTCGAGGGAGTGCTGACCTGGACGCTCGAAGGCGTTCCGGTCGACGTCGGTCCCGGCGAGGCGCTCTTCATCCCCCGCGGCGCCGTCCATCACTTCGACAACACGCGTGAAGTCGACGCGAAGGCACTCGCGATCGTCACCCCCGGCATCCTCGGCCCCGACTTCTTCCGCGAGGTCGCAGCCGTCCTCGACGCGGCCGCCGGCGGGCCTCCCGATGTCGCCGCGCTGGGGGAGGTCATGCGGCGTCACGGGCTGACGCCGGCTGCCTGAGGTGATCGTCTCAATTGTTGACGGTGAGGAGATCCTCGGGCGTGAGAATCGGGAGATCAGCATCCTCGTCGCGACCGAGGCCGTCACGATCACCCGCGCGCGGTACTCAGTTGGCGAACAGGTTGCCGGCCCACACGTTCACCACCAGCACACGGACGCCTTCTACGTCCTCGAGGGCGAACTGACGTTCGAGATCGGGTGCGAGGGCAAGACGATCACGGTCTCGTCCGGCGGGTTCGTGGCTGTACCGCCGGAGGTAAGCCACTCGCTCCGAAACGACAGCGACCGCCCCGCGCGCTGGCTCACCATCCACGCACCGGACGGGGGGTTCGCAGCCTTCATGCGCGGCATCCGCGACGGGGTCGAGGTCGAGTGGGACATCTCGGCCGTGCCCGCCGACGGCGGCCTGCCGCAAGCGAAGCGATCGTCCGATCGTGAGACACCCGAGCCGTCCGCTCAACGCCGAAGACCGTGGGCTGCGCGAGTGTGCTCTCGCGCGACGACTTCCGGTGTTGCGTCGTGCATATCCGTGCGGCAAGCTCTCGGCGTGGTTCCGGAGGCACGGCTGGATTCGACCGAGCACGGGCTCGTCCCCACCGGTGAGGGCTGGTTCGTCCTCAACGCGCGGAAGGCGCGCTGGTACCACGCCGAGGGCCGGCCCGCGTTCTGCGACCTCGAAGGTGACCAGAACTTCCCGCAGCTCGGGATCAACGTCCAAGTCCTGCTCCCGGGCGACGCGATGGCGATGTACCACTGGGAGGCCGACCAGGAGGACTTCCTCGTGCTCTCGGGAGAGGCGCACTTGATCGTCGAAGGCGAGGAGCGCCCGCTCCGTGCGTGGGACTTCGTGCACTGCCCGGCCGAGACGAAACACACGATCGTCGGCGCCGGAGACGGGCCGTGCGTGGTCGTCGCGGTGGGCACCCGCGCTCACGCGGACAGTCCCGACTGGGGCGGCTACACCGTGGACGAGGTCGCCCTCCGGCACACAGCGGGAGTCGAGAAGGAGACGAACGAGCCGCGTGAGGCGTACGCGCACGTCACGAAGCGGGAGCACGCGCGGTATCGGGACGGCTGGCTCCCCGGATAGTCCTCCGACCCTCGGCGCAACCGACTCTCGTCTCACGAGGTCGGGCGCCTGGCCGTCTCAGGAACCCTCCGAGGCCTCCAGGATGCGCTCGAGCGTGGCGAGATCCTTGCGGTTGGCCCGGCGGATCGAGACGGCCATGAACGGCGCCGCAACCTTCGCAAACCCCGAGGGCTCACCTCTGTTCCGCAGTGTCATCCGTGTTCCGCCGGTCGGTGTGTCCTCCCACGTGTAGGTCGTCTCCATGGGAAACGGCCCCTCGTCCGTGCTCATCACGAGTCGCTCATCCGCGATGAGCTCTCTGACCACGTACGTGTAGGCGAGGCGGCGTCCGAGAAATCGCGCGACGAAAGCGAGACGGGATCCGACGGCGAGTGGTCTCGGGCTCTTCCACTCGACGGCTTCGATGTTCTCGTACCAGCGGGTCGCATTGTCCGGGTCCGAAGCGAAGGCTGCCACGACCTCGCGCGGGCGGTCGATCTCAACGCTTGTGGAGACGTCCGTCAGCACGTCGTCGATCGTACGCGGGCATACAGCATGTGGGCTCGTTGCTGTGGACCTGCCTCCAGTCATGCGAACATGTGTTCGTGTCTCAGGAACCGACGATCCTCCACGCCGACCTCGACGCGTTCTTCGCCTCGGTCGAGCAGCGAGACGATCCTCGCCTCCGCGGGCGCCCTGTCATCGTCGGCGCCGGGGTCGTGCTCGCGGCGAGCTACGAGGCCAAGGCGTTCGGCATCCGCACGGCGATGGGCGGGGCGCAGGCACGGCGGCTGTGCCCGCACGCGGTCGTGGTGTGGCCGCGGATGTCTGCCTACTCCGAGGCGAGCAAGGCGGTGTTCGAAGTCTTCGACGATACGACGCCGCTCGTCGAGGGACTGTCGATCGACGAGGCGTTTCTCGACGTTCGCGGGCTCCGGCGGCTCGCCGGCACGCCCACGGAGCTCGCGACACGGCTCCGGCAGCGGGTGCTCGAGCAAGTCGGGCTGCCCATCACCGTGGGAATCGCCCGGACGAAGTTCCTCGCAAAGGTGGCGAGCGGCGTCGCGAAGCCCGACGGCTTGATCGTGGTGCCCCCGGACGACGAGCTCGGCTTCCTCCACCCACTCCCGGTCGAGCGGCTCTGGGGTGTCGGCCGAGTCACGTCGACGAAACTCCACAGCCGCGGGATCACGAGGGTCGGCCAGGTCGCGCGGCTCGACGAGGCGGTGCTCGTCTCCATGCTCGGCCGCGCGGCGGGAAGGCATCTCCACGCGCTCGCTCACAACCGGGATCCCAGGCCGGTCCAGGCAGGGCGTCGGCGACGCTCGATCGGCTCGCAGCGCGCGCTCGGCCGCAGGCCGAGGTCGGTCGAGGACATCGACGCCACCATCGTGGCGATCGTCGACCGCGTCGCACGCCGGCTCCGTGCGGGAAAGCGAGTCTGCCGGACGGTCGTGCTCCGCTTGCGCTTCGCGGATTTCACGCGAGCCACGCGCTCACAGACGATGCCCCAGGCGACGGCGCAGACGCGCACGATCCTCGATACCGCTCGAGGGCTCCTCGCGGCGGCGATGCCGATGATCGAGTCCGAGGGTCTGACGCTCGTCGGAATCGCCCTCACCAACCTCGAGCGCGAGGACGCGATTCAGCTCGCGCTGGCCTTCGATCCCAGGTTCGACGAGCTCGACGCCGCACTCGACGAGGTGCGCGAACGGTTCGGGTCCGCCGCCGTCACGAGAGCGGTGCTCCTGGGTCGGAACCCGGGGATCGCGATGCCGATCCTCCCGGACTGAGCCGAGCTCGGGCCGGCCTATTGGGGCTCGGCGACGAGCTCGCCGCCCCAGGATGCGGGGTCGACATCGGCGATCGACTGCGAGAACGTCCAGCGATGGCCACCGGGATCCTCGGCGGTGTACTGCCGCTCTCCGTACGGGTAGTCGGTCGGCGGGTTCAGGATCGTGGCCCCCGCCGCGGCGGCCTGCTCATGATGTGCAGCCGCATCCTCGACGCGCACGTGCACGGAGTGCGTCGCGGCGTGTCCGGGGCCGGTGTTGCCCTGGGTCACGATGACGGCACCGTCGCCGTACACGAGTTGAGCGCGGTGGTCTCCGATGAGCAGGCGGACGGTGAGCCCGAAGGCGTTGCAGAGCCAGTCGGCCGCCTCACCTACATCCACATAGGCGAGCACCGGAGTGACCGTCGCCCCGGGGACGGAGCGGTTCGCGATCGTCCCGGTCATGCTCCCCGGCTCGCCTCGCCGGACCTCCTGCAGGACCCAGCTGTTGCCGTCGGGATCGCTGAAGTCGGCGAACGAGCCGTAGTCGCGGCGCTCCGATCCGGCCCAGGTTCCCACCCGCCCGACCCGAGATGCCGGACCTCGCTGACGTCCACCCCGCGCCCGACCAGCTCGGCTCGCGCGGCGAGGATGTCGGAAACGACCAGGTGGGTGCCACGGACGGAGCCCGGAATCGCGTCCGTGATCCCCTTCCCGATCGTGACCGAGCACGCCGAGCCCGGCGGCGTCATCTGCACGACGCGGAATTCGTCGCTGGGCTCGTGATCGACGTCCAGGTTGAAGCCGACCTTCTCGGTGTAGAAGGACCTTCGCACGATCCACGTCCAAGACGGGGAGCAATACCACCTCGAGCTTCCAATCCATCGCGTTCCCTCTGGCTGCGGTCGAACCGTCAGGCCTCGCTCGGCTCGGGCTCGGCGCCCCGCTCGACATCGAAGCCACGCGATGCCTCGCGATCGTGCGGCGGCTCGATCGTGATGTTCGGGAGCACGCGGTCGAGCCAGCGCGGGATGTACCACGTCTTCTCGCCGAGAAGCGTGAAGAACGAGGGCACGAGCGTCATCCGGACGACGAGCGCGTCAGTGAGGATCGCGACCGCGAGCAGCAGCCCGAACTCCTTCGAGATGCGGTCGGCAGTGAGGATGAACGCGGCAAAGACGGTGCCCATGATGAGTGCCGCGGCGATGACCACGCGACCGATGGCCGCGATCCCGTGCTCGACCGCCTCCCGCGTCTTCAGGCCGTGGACGTGCTCCTCGCGGATGCGGCTCATGAGGAAGACCATGTAATCCATCGAGAGACCGAAGAGAATCGCGAAGGCGATCGGCGGGACGAAGGTCTCGATCGGCCCGGTCCGATCGAGTCCCGTGAGCTTGAGCAGGTACCCCTCCTGGATCACGAGCGTGAGCACGCCGAAGGCGACGAACGCCGAGAGGATCGTCGTGATCGCCGCCGTCAGCGAGACGACGATCGAGCGGAAAGCCATCGCGAGAACGATGAACGTGACCCCGATGATGTAGAGGAGGAAGAGCGGCAGGCGCTCGTAGATGCGGTCTCCGATGTCCTTGAACGCCGCGTTGAGACCGGAGACGTAGACGACGCTGTCGCCGCCCTCCGTCGCCGCCGGGACGACGTCGTTGCGCAGTCGGTCGACAAGCGTGCCGGTCGCCTCGTCCTGGGGGGCGGAGTCCGGCGTGACGAACACGATCGCGACGGTCTCTGCATCGTTGAACTGCGGCTCGCCGGCCGAGGCCACGCCCTGGAGGTCGCGCACGCCCTCATAGACCCTTTGGGGCGCCTGAGGATCGCCGTTCACGTCAACGACGATCGGGATGGGCCCGTTGAAGCCGGGCCCGAAGCCCTCGGCCAGCAGGTCGTACGCTCGACGGGCCGTCTGCTCCGTCGGCTGCGTCCCCTGATCCGAAGCCCCGAGGCGGACCAGAGCCGATGTCGACGCGAGAATCAGCCCCAACGCGAGCAGAACGATGAAAACGACCTTCGCGTTCGCGGTCACGAACCGGCCCCAGCGGGCTATGGGCGTCCTCTCCCTCGCCACCTCCGAGTCGTCGATAGGGCGTAGGAACGGCACCTTCAGCCGGTCGATCTTGTGCCCGAGCAGCCGTAGGACGGAGATGAGGAGCGAGTTGGCGATGAGCACGGTGGTGAGGACGCCGAGTGCGCTACCGATGCCGAGCTTCGTGACGAAGTCGAGGCCGAAGAGCGCGAGCCCACTCACCGAGATCGCGACCGTCAGCCCCGCGAAGAGCACGGCTCTCCCTGCGGAGGCGCCCGCCTCGGCGGCTGCGTCGGTCGGCGAGAGCCCCTCGTGTAGGAGTTGACGGAAGCGCGTGACGATGAACAGCGAATAGTCGATGCCGACCCCGAGCCCGATCATCGACACCAGCAGCGGCGTGACCGTGTTGATGGCGGTCATCCCGGCGAGGATGAACAGCAACAGGAACGCGCAGAGGAGTGCCGTGATCGCGAGCGCAATCGGAATCGTCGTCGCCACGAAGGTGCGAAAGACGATGAGCAGGACGACGAGCGCGGCTAGAAGGCCGAGCAACTCCTGCGTTCCCTGCTCGATGGGCGGGAACTCAGCGTCCCCGTTGAACTCGACGATCACACCGGCTGGCGCCACTGTCTCGCGGACGGCATCTTGCACCGCTAGGACCGCCTCGCGATCCTTGTCGTAGATGATCCGGTCGAACTGGGCTTCTGCGTACGCGATACGACCGTCGTCGGAGAAGGTGTCCTCGTCGAAGGGGTCGCCGACGCTCTCGACTCCCGCGGTGTCTTCCGTCGACGCGAACTCGGGGGTGTCGAGTCTTGCGATCGCATCCTCGATCGCCGCCTGGCGCTCGAGAGTGTCGAGCCGCTCGCCCTCAGGCGCAGCAAAGACGACGTTCAGCACGCCGCCCTGCTCGGACGCGAACTCGGCCTCGATCAGGTCGGTCGCCCTCTGCGTGTCCGACCCCGGGATCTCGAACTCGTCGCGGAGCTGGCCTCCGATCGTCGCCACCAGAACGATCAGCAGGGCGATGATCCCGATCCAGGCGACGACGACGCGCCACGGATGAGCAGCGCAAGCTCGCGTCCAGCGCGCGAGCGAGCCCGTGGACAACCGCTCATGGGCCGCAAGCCGCTCTCTGTCGGATCCCGCCTCGTGCTCCGTCATGCCTGTCCCTTCTGTCGCTTCGGGGTTCCTGTACAGACCGCTGAACTACCTAGAACTCATCGATCGATGAATTTCTTCCGACTGGACAGTCCTCTGTCCAGATGGCCACATCAGGGCCGCACACGGTCGCCTTTGCCATCTTCGGCCCCATCGCCCGAGCCGACCTGCCCGGCCTCTGTGAGCGTATCTGCGCCTTGCTCAGCGCGAGCGGCGCAGGCGTCGCGGTGTGCGACGTGACCGGCGTCGAGCCCGACGCGGTGACGGTCGACGCCCTTGCGCGGCTCCAGCTCGCCGCCGGGCGGTACGGGTACAGGGTGCTCCTGCACCACGCATCGGAAGAGCTGCTGCAGCTCGTCGCCTTCATGGGACTGACGAATGTGCTGCCCGACCGATGAGTTCGCGCACTCACCCCCGTCTGACTCACTGAACCGCAAACCAGGAGGAGGCAAGAAATGGCCCGAAAGATCTTCGTGAACCTCGGGGTGAAGGATCTCGCCAGGTCCGTCGAGTTCTTCGCCAAGCTCGGCTTCTCGTTCGACCCGCGGTTCACCGACGAGAGCGCCACCTGCATGATCGTCAGCGACGAGGCCTACGTGATGCTGCTCGTCGAGAGCCGGTTCCAGGACTTCACGACGAAGGATCTCGCCGATCCGACGACGCAGACGGAGGCGATCCTCGCGGTGTCGGCCGAGAGCCGGGAGCAGGTGGACGAGCTCGCCGACGCTGCGCTCGCCGCCGGCGGCTCTCCGGCGAACGACCCGATGGATCACGGCTTCATGTACGGACGGAGCTTCGACGACCCCGACGGCCACATATGGGAGGTCATCTGGATGGACCCGGCCGCGATCGAGCAGCCGGAGCGCGCGGCCGCGGGCTGATGGGCTCGAGTTTCTAGGATGGCGGTCGTGCAGAACGTGTCGCTCGCCGATGCCACTACCCTCGAGGATCGCCTCGAGCGACATCGGGTGGAGCTGACCGCCTTCTGCTACCGGATGCTGGGATCGGTCGAGGCCGAGGACGCCGTACAGGAGACGTTCATCCGCGCCTGGCGGGGCTTCGATCGATTCGAAGGGCGAGCGGCACTGCGCTCCTGGCTCTACCGCATCGCGACCAACGTCTGCCTCGACATGCTCGAGAGCCGAAAGCGTCGGGCGCGGCCGATGGATCTCGGGCCAGCGGCCGAGCCCGTGGCAGAGAACCTGAACGTGCCGGAGCTCGCCTGGATCGAGCCGATGCCGGACCACCGGCTCGTGCCGGAGGGAGATCCTGCGGAAGCGACTGTCGCGCGCGAGACGATCCGCCTTGCGTTCGTTGCTGCCCTGCAGCACCTCCCACCGAGGCAACGCGCGGTGCTGATCCTGTGCGAGGTGCTCCGCTGGAAGGCGTCTGAGGTCGCGGAGCTCCTCGACACAAGCGTGACCTCGGTCTCGAGCGCGCTGCAGCGGGCGCGCGCGACGCTCGCGGCGAGGAAGGTGACCGCAGAAGCGTCGCTTTCGGTGGATGCAGCCGACGCCGAGCTTCTCGCCCGCTATGTCGATGCCTTCGAGCGCTACGACATGGACGCGCTCACGTCACTGATCCACGAGGACGCGACGCAGTCGATGCCGCCGTTCGACATGTGGCTCTCCGGCCGCGACGACATCCTCGGCTGGTGGGTGGGCCCGGGCGCAGGCTGCCGCGGCTCGCGCGTGATCCCCACGCTGTCGGCGAACGGCGCACCGGCCTTCGGGCAGTACAAGCCGAGCGAGAGCGGCGAGGGGTACGAACCGTGGGCGCTCCAGGTGCTCGACGTCGCGGACGGCCGGATCGTCGAGCTCACGTTCTTCCTCGACACCGAGACTCTCTTCCCGGTGTTCGGCCTGCCCGCTCGGCTCGAGCCGTAGCCGAAGGTGTGCGCAAGACGTGGTTGCCCGTAGCCGTGGTGCGTGGTTTCGCCGATGTGGCGGGCAGATTCGTGCCCGACCTTGTGTACGAGTGGTGAGGCATCCGCTGCACGCTGCTCGGAGGTAACGATGGGTTCTTCACACGTGGTCGGTCATCACGGCGGAGCGGAGCCGCGGCGAGTGTCGGTGCTCGCTCTGGCGCTCGGGCTCGACGCTCTCTCGGTTCTGCTGTTCGTCTGCGTCTTCGCGTACGTCGGCTCGCGGGGCGCGCGAGACACGAGCGACGAGACGTTCTTCTCGGATCCGGTGCCGGCAGTGCTCCTGCTCACGGCCGCCATGGTCGCGATCGCGGCGGGCATCATCGCGGCAGTCAGCCTGGCGCATGCCCGGCTCCACAGCCGCGCAGGACGCTGGGCGACGGGGCTGGCGCTGGTGAACGCCCTGCTGATGCCCGTCGTTGGCGCGTCGGTGACGGCGGGCGCCTGGCTCGTCGGGTACGACCTGCCGGAGGGCTGGGGTCAACCCATCGCGCCCTTCTGGATCGCGGCCGGCCTGGCCGCCGCGATTCTCGGCATCGTCGCGAAAGAGCCCGGCCGGCGAGGCGTCCTCGTCGTCCCGTTCATGATCGGTGCGCTCGTGCTGACGTTCTGGCTCGGCGAGATCCTCGTCTCCCACTAGCCACCGGAGGCGGAGCACGCATCCCGGTGCGACGACTTCCGCCTGGGCGAGTGTTCAGGAATGTTTCCCGAGAGGGCCGCGTCACTCGGGAATGTCCCTTGCGGTGACGCGCTGGCCACATGAGGGCCAGCGTCCTTCGTCAGAGGTCGCTGGCCCCCTTATGCGTTACTGCCGGTGGAGCCTCAGGTTCGCTTGGCGTACTCGCCGAACTCGCCGAAGTCCACGGACACGCACGGCTGGTCGCCGACAACCCACGCATCGTGACCCGGCGGGCAAGCGAAGACGTCGCCGGGGCCGACTTCGACCTCGCTCCCGTCGTCCATCCGAATTCCCATCCGGCCGGAGATGACGTAGGCAAGATGCGAGACCTGGCACGAATCAGTCCCGGCGATCGGCTTCACGTCGTTCGACCAGCGCCAGCCGGGTTCGAACGTGCCGCGACCAACCGTCTGGCCGCCGATCTTGAGAACGTCCGCCCTGCCGTTTCCCTCGAACGGGCGTACCTCGTCGGGCGAGTCGAAGTTCTTGATTTCGGTGCCTGGCAT
>DATDOS010000216.1:0-4303 GCA_035293125.1 Gaiellaceae bacterium
GATCTCGTGGTCGGCGCGGATCGCGCGCAGCACCTTGCTGTCGGTCGAGTACCCGGTCTTCCCCTTGCGGCCGGGGGTGAGCTCGAGCTTCTCGAACAGAATTCGCCCGAGCTGCTGCGGCGATCCGAGCACGAACTCCTCGCCGGCGAGGTCGTAGGCTCGGGCCTGGAGCTCTTCGATCCGGTCGTTCAAGCGAGCCGTGATCTCGCCCATGCGATACGTGTCGATGCGGACGCCCGCGTCCTCCATCGCGCCAAGCACGACCGTGAGGGGCAGCTCGATGTCGCGATAGAGGCGCTCCGAACCGCGCTCGGTGACCTTCGCGACCAGCGGGTCGGCGAGACGTCGCGCCGCCTCGGCATGACGCACGAGGGTTGCGGTCTCTTCCTCGGCCGGGGGATCCGGCTCGAGCTCGATCCCGTACTCGGCCATGAGGTCGTCGAGTGAGTACTCGGCACGTCCCGGATCGATCAGGTACGCGGCGATCATCGTGTCGTCGGCGACGGGCACCCCGAGCCGCAGCGGCTTGGCGTCGTGCACGGCGAGCGCCAGGTCCGGGCCTTGTAACAGTCTGTTAGGAGGACGGGCGGTGACGACGACTTCGCTGGCCGTGGCGACAGCCATGCGATCCCCGTCGCCGGCCAGGCCGACGCGGCCGCGGAGCGGGGGAAGCTCGCCTTCTCGCCACTTCACGGCTTGCGACTCCGCCTGCGGGCGCTCGGCGGCCGGCAGTGCCTCGTCGAGCGTGTCGACACGCCCCAGGAGCGCGCGAAACTCGAAGCGACGGAAGATCTCCTTGAGCTGCGAGCGGTCGGGCGGTCGTGATACGAGGTCGTCCGCGTCGACGTCGAGTGAGAGGTCTCGCCTCATCGTCGCGAGGAGCTTCGACGCCCTCGCCTGCTCGGCGTTCTCGGAGATCGCCCTGGAGCGCGCCGGCGACAGCTCGGAGACGTGCTCGAGAACGCCTTCGAGCGATCCGTACTGAGAAATGAGCTGGCCTGCCGTCTTGTCGCCGATGCCGGGTACCCCCGGGATGTTGTCGCTCGTGTCTCCCTTGAGCCCGATGAAGTCGGGAACCTGGTCGGGGCGGACGCCGTAGCGCAGCTCGACCCGCTCGGGCGTGTAGACCTGGACGTCCGCGACCCCCCGAGGGGTCATCATCAGGCAGACGTTGTCCGAGACGAGCTGAAACGCGTCGCGATCGGTGGAGACGACGCACGTCTTGATCGCGGCCTCGTCGGCGCGGGTGGCCAGCGTCGCGATCACGTCGTCGGCCTCCCAGCCCTCGAACTCGAGGTTCCGGTACCCGAACGCCTCGACGATCGGTCGGAAGTGCGCGAACTGCTCGCGCAGGAGGTCGGGCATCGGCCGTCGCTCGGCCTTGTACTCGGCGTCGATCTCCTTGCGGTGCACCGGCTTCGTGTCCCACGCAACGGCGACGCCGCGTGGTCGGTAGTCCGCCAAGAGCTTGAAGAGCATGTTCGTGAAGCCGAGGAGCGCGTTCGTCGGCTGCCCGTCGGTCGTCTGCAGCTCCTCAGGAAGCGCGAAGAACGCGCGGTACGCGAGGTTGTTGCCGTCGACGAGAAAGAGCTCGGACTCGTGCGCGGGCGCGTCGTCGAGCTGGAGCTCCTCTCCCGTCAGGGTCTTGGGACTCACACGCGCCCCAGAAACGCGTGAGCCTGCCGGGTTGCCAAGGGGACCCTCATGTTGCAACGGTATCGTCCGCGGCTGCGTGCGTCGCGTTCCGCTTCTCTCCGGCTCGCGCATCGTCGTCGTGCCCGCCGGTGACGAGGACGTCGTCCTGCGACCGCCGCCACCCCCGCCCCGCGTCGCCGACACCGGTGCCGCCGTGCGCGACGCTCTACGCTTTCCGCTCTTCGGCCCGCCTCTCAGCGCGATCGTGCCGCAGGGTGGCCGTGTGACGATCCTCGTCGAGCCGCCGGAGCTTCCACTTCCAGGCACCCCGCAGGACCCGCGGCGTGACGCGCTCGCGGCGACGATCAGCGAGCTGGAGCAGTGCGGTGTGCCGGACGAGCGCCAGACGATCATCGTCGCGGGAGGCCTCGGGCGTCGTCTGGGACAACGGGAGCTCGAGCGCCTGCTCCAGCCGCCCCAGGCGCGCGCATTTCGCGGACGCGTCCTCGTCCACGACGCCGAGGATCCCGGTCTCGTGCAGATCTCCGACGCAGCGCGCATCAACCCCGTTCTCGTAGAGACCGATGCCGTCATCGTCGTGACCGCAGCGGAGACGGTCGTGAACGGTGGTCCCGGCACCCTCCTCTCCGCCTGCGACGCCGCCACCGTGCGCGCTGCGACTGCGGGCACGTCTCTCCTCGAAGCCGCGACGAGCGGCGGGTGGAGCCTCGCCCTTGGCCTCGAGGCAGCGCTCGCTCAGAAGACCGCTCTCATGGGCGTGTCGCTCGTGCTCGACCTCCCGCGACTGACGGGGACGCTTCGCGGCTACCCGCACGAGATCGCGACGGTGGACCGCGTGGCACGCTCCCCGCTCCGAGCTATCTTCTCGCGCTTGCCCGCGTTCGCCCGACGCGACATCCTCGTGAGCCGGGGCCGTCGCGTCGCCGCGACCGCCGCGTTTGCAGGGCCGCCGTCGATCGCACACGCGGAGGCTCTCCTCCGAGGTGTCGAGCTTCGTGGCACGAGGCTCGACGGGCCGCTGGACGCGCTCGTCGTCGGAACGCCGTGGATCGGGCCCCACGTCCCGCGCGAGCCGGTCAACCCGGTCACGGCGGCGGCGGTCGCGCTCGGGCTCGCACTCCGCCTGCACCGGAACGAGTTCCCCATTCGACACGACGGCACGCTGATCGTGTGCCATCCACTCACGCGCGTCTTCGCGCACGGCACTCAGGCGCCGTACGCCGCAATGTTCAACGCGCTGCACGGGTCGCACGATCCCGCAGAGCTCGTCGCCGTCGAGCAGGCCGCGGCGGCTGACTCCAAGGCACTCTCCGCGTACCGTGCAGCGAAGGCCTGCCATCCGCTGCTGCCGTACGCGGACTGGGCGGCCTGTGCACCGTCGCTCGCCCGCCTCGGCCGCGTCGTGGTCGCGGGCTGCCGCGACGCCATCGCCGCGCGGGCACTCGGGTTCGTTCCGAGCCATTCGATCGCGAGCGCGCTCGAGATGGCTCACGGGATCGCGGGCGGGCGTGCCCGGGTCGGGATCCTCCTCGCCCCGCCCTACCCTCCGCTTCTGGTCGGCTGAGCAGCGACCTCAGGACTCCTAGCCTCGCAGGGGCGGCGCTCGCAAGCGAGCCAAGGAGCGAGCCGCGCAGGAATGAATATCGAGATGGGGTCAGACTTAAGTCTGACCCCATCACAGTCTCCATACGGACAAGCGGCGAGCCCGCAGAATCGCGCAGCGAGCGTCGTCAGCCGGGCGCGGAGGCCGGCTCTAGCCCCAGAAAGTGCTGCGCACTTTCTGGGGACCCCGGAAAGATGGCCCGCCGGGAGTGGCCGGCGGCCTGCGATCGCTAGGACTCGCCGAGGTAAGCCTTGCGGACTTGCTCGTTCTGGCGAAGAGCCGCGGCGGAGTCCGCGAGCGCGACGGTGCCTGTCTCGAGCACGTATCCGCGATGCGCGACCTCGAGCGCCATCAGGGCGTTCTGCTCGACGAGGAGCACAGGCGTCCCCTGCCGATTGATCTCCACGACGATCTCGAAGATCCGCTCGACGAAGATCGGAGCGAGGCCCATCGACGGCTCGTCGAGGAGGAGCAGGGAGGGCCGCGCCATCAGTGCCCGACCCATTGCGAGCATCTGCTGCTCCCCGCCCGAGAGCGTGCCCCCCCTCTGCGCCTTGCGCTCCTCGAGGCGCGGGAACAGTGTGAAGACGCGCTCGATGTCCTCGTCGAACTCGGCGCCCTTCTTTCGCTGGTACGCGCCCATCTCGAGGTTCTCGAGCACGGACATGCGCGAGAAGATGTGCCGGCCCTCCGGCGACTGCGAGATCCCCATCTTGACAATCGTGTGGGCAGGGCGCTCCGTGATGTCCTCGCCGCGGAACGTGATCGTGCCGCTGCGCGGGTGGTTGAGCCCGTTGATGGAGCGAAGCGTCGTGGACTTTCCGGCCCCATTCGCCCCGATCAGCGTCACGATCTCCCCTTCTCGGACACTCAGCGAGATGCCCTTGAGCGCATGGATCGTCCCGTAGTAGGTGTGGACGTCCTTCAGTTCGAGAAGCGTCTTCGCGCCGTCGGCGTTCACGCGGTCGCCGCCTTCCCGAGGTAGGCCTCGATCACGCGCGGGTCGTGCTGCACCTCGGACGGCGTCCCCTCGCTGATCTTCTC
>DATDOS010000217.1:0-9777 GCA_035293125.1 Gaiellaceae bacterium
CCGAAGTGCTCGATCACCGTCTGCGGATGCACGCGGGCCTCGGGGTCCTGGGCGAACTCTCGCATCGTCGGCGAGCGGCCGGTTCGCTCCGCGGCCGCTCGGAGCTCTTGCAGGATCTCGTCGTCCGAGTAGCGGCGGCGCAGGCCCGCACGGAAAGCGGCGAGCTCCGCCTCGTCGATCCGTAGCGGGGCACGCGTGCGTGCGCGCGGTCGAGCCATACCTGCAAATAGCTTAGAGCGTTCTGGAGAATCTGCAAGTACTCCAGAGCACGCCCTCCCTCCTCCCCACTCTGTACCCTCGCCGCGAATGAGGGTCCGGCTCGGCTTCGAGACGATGGCGGCGCGTGGCATCGGCGCGCTCTCGCGTGCCGCTGGTCGCGGTGGAGGCACGACGCTCCCCGGGAAGCTCCTCTGGAAGCTCGATCCGGGGTCCGTCGATACGCTCGCTGCCCGGCTTCCACACGGCGTCGCTCTGATCTCTGCCACGAACGGGAAGACCACGACGACGGCGATGGCGGCGCGGATTCTCGGGGTCGACCACCGGCTCGCGTGGAACCGAGCGGGCGCGAATCTCCTCTCCGGCATTGCGTCGGCGCTCGTGTCGGCTCGCGGCGCCGAGCTCGGTCTGTTCGAGGTGGACGAGGGTGCTCTTTCCGAGGCCGCGGCTCGCACACGTCCACGCGTGGTCGCGCTCTCGAACCTCTTCCGCGATCAACTCGACCGCTACGGGGAGCTGGAGCTCGTGGCAGAGCGGTGGCGTGCGGCCGTCGGCGGACTCCCGGATCAGACCAAGCTCGTCCTCAACGCCGACGATCCGGTCATCGCGGGCCTCGGAGACGCACGCGCGGGTGTGCTGCGGTTCGGGCTCGACGACCCTTGCCACGCCCGCCCCGCTTTGCAGCACGCAGCCGATTCCAAGTACTGCATCCGCTGCGGCGCTCTCTACCAGTACTCCGCCGCGTACGTCGGCCACCTCGGCGACTACCGCTGTCCAGCCTGTGACCACTCGCGGCCGACGCTCGACGTCGCCGCGCGGGCGATCGAGCTTCGTGGGCTGGCGGCTTCGCGGTTTCGTCTCGATACGACGGCGGGCGCCCTGGATGTCGAGCTCGCGCTTCCCGGCCTGTACAACGTCTACAACGCGACCGCCGCCGCGTCGCTCGCACTTGCGCTGGGCGCGTCGCTGACCGACATCCGGACGGGCCTCGAGACGTTCAACGCGGCGTTCGGCCGGTTCGAGCGGGTCCCCGCCGGACGGAAGACGATCGTCGTCCTCCTGATCAAGAACCCGGCCGGTGCGAACGAGGTGCTGCGAACCCTCGAGACAGGCGTGCCGCCGGTGCTGGTTCTCGCCCTCAACGACGCCATCGCCGACGGTCAGGACGTGTCCTGGATCTGGGACGTCGACTTCGAGCCGATCCTCGAGCACGTGGGTCGGGTCGTCGCGAGCGGCGAGCGCGCAGCCGAGCTCGCACTCCGTCTCCGGTACGGCGGTCTCCCCGGGGATCGTCTCGAGGTCGAGCCGTCGCTCGAGCGCGCGCTCGACCGCGGGCTCGAGCTCGTCGATGCCGGCACCGAGCTCGTCGTCCTCCCGACCTACACGGCCATGCTCGCACTGCGAGAGATTCTCTCCGCGCGTGGGCTCGTGCGCCCGTACTGGGAGGGTGAGAGGCCATGAGAGTCGTCGTCGGGCACCTCTATCCGGACTACCTGAACATCTACGCGGATCGCGGCAACATCGCCGTCCTGTCCCGACGCGCAGCGCTTCGCGGGCACGAGCTCGATGTTCGAGCGGTCGGGATCGGAGATCGGCTGGACGCGGATGCTTACGATCTCCTGTACGTCGGCGGCGGACAAGACCGCGAACAGGCGCTCGTCGCTCCCGATCTCGTGGAGAAGGGCGACGCGATCCACCAGGCGTCCGCTTCCGGCGTCGCGATGCTCGCCGTCTGCGGTGGGTATCAGTTGCTCGGACGCGGCTACCGGGGTCGCGACGGCTCGTTCATGTCGGGTGTCGGGCTCTTCCCGCACGAGACCGTCGCAGGGACGACGCGCATGATCGGCGACGTCCTTCTCGAGTGCGAGCTCGAGCCGGGCTCGCGCCGCTCGCTCGCCGGTTTCGAGAACCACGCAGGCCGGACGCTTCTCGATCCCGAGGCCACGCCGTTCGGCCGCGTCGTCTTCGGGTTCGGGAACGACGGGGAGTCCGGGTTCGAGGGCTGCCGCGTCGGGCGGGCGATCGGGACCTACCTTCACGGGCCGCTCCTGCCGCGGAACGCGTGGCTCGCAGACTGGCTCCTCACGCAGGCCATGGCGCACTCCTCGGGAGGGGAGCCTCCGGTCTTGGAGCCACTCCCGGACGAGCTCGAGGCGGAGGCCTTCCGCGTCGCGGCCGAGCGCGCTCGGAGGCGCGGAGGGCGTCGCTGAGAGCGGGATTCCCGAGGGGCACCCCAATCCCACCACCCGCTGCCAGCGTATCGCCGGAAGGTGTACCCGTGGGTCGCGGACCGTGCCGAAAGCGTGCCGATCAGCCCGTACTAGGGCACCCACATCTCGCCGAGGTAGACCGCCGGGTCACCCGGCTGCCACCGCTGGAGGAACCGTTGGATCGGCGGGTGAAGCGCCACGGAGTCGAGCTCATGGACATGGAACGCGCGATGGCCGCGCACCGCCTCATCCTGGGACGTGACCTCCTCGAGCGAGCCCGATACGTCTGCAGCGAAGATCACGTGGACCACGTGCTTGCGCTTCGGCTCCCGGTCCGGCGAGATCGAATCGACGAGCGCAACGGGACCCTCCAGAGGTACCTCGACACCCGCCGGAAAGAGCCCCGTCTCCTCCCAGAGCTCGCGGCGAAGCGCCCGGATGAGGCTCTCCCCGGTTCGCACACCCCCACCGGGCAGCAGCCACACCTCGTCCTCTCCTTTCTCGTGGCGGAGCAGCAGGATCCGGCCGCGCCAGCGGAGGATCGCCGAAACGCGGATCCTCGGCTCGCCCACGCTCAGTGGGCCGTCGATCCGAAGCCGTGCGCGCCCCGCTCGCTCGCAGCGAGCTCCTCGACCTCGACGAGGCGGACCGTCGCAACAGGGGCGATCACGAGCTGCGCGATGCGCATTCCGGGCTCGACGGTGAAGACGCGCTCACGATCGGTGTTCAGGAGGACGACGCAGACCTCGCCGCGGTAGCCGGAGTCGATAAGCCCCGGCGAGTTCACGACGCCGATCCCGTGGCTCGCGGCAAGCCCCGATCGCGGCTGAACGAAGCCCGCGTATCCGTCTGGGATTTCGACGGCGATCCCGGTTGACACCAGTGCGCGCTCGCCCGGCGCGAGCGTCGTGCTCTCGCAGGCTGCAAGATCGAAGCCCGCGTCTCCCGCGTAGGCGCGACTCGGCAGGACGGCGTCGTCTCGGAGGCGGCGAACAGCGACGTCGATCACGACGCCGAGACCTCCATCTCACGCTCACCGGCTACCAGAAAGCGCGCGAAGCGCGGAATCTCCTGCCTGGGGAGCCTTGCGCGAACGCGCACTCCCTCCGGAGTGTCCCGCCGCTCGGCAATCGGAGCCCCCAGCCCGTAGAGGTCGGCGAGAGCGCGTCCATCGACATACGGGACGAGAAGGCGGACGTCTTCGAATCGGTCAGAGAAGAGCTCGGCGATCCTCGCCTTCAGCGCATCCAGCCCCTCCCCCGTGCTCGCCGAGATCTTGAGCGCGCGCGGGAACGCATGTGTGATCCGTCTCCGAGCGAGAGAGTCGAGGAGATCGATCTTGTTGAGCACGAGCTCGATGGGGATGTCGTCGGCACCGATCTCTGCCAGGACCGCCTGCACCGCGTCGATCGTCTCGCGGAGCCGGTCTTCGGGAAGCGACGCGTCTGCGACGTGCAACACGAGCTCGGCGACAAGCGTCTCCTCGAGCGTCGCAGCAAAGCCCTCGACGAGCTGGGTCGGGAGTCGCCGGATGAAGCCGACCGTATCCGTAACGAGGTAGCGCTTCCCGTCGTGCTCGAAAGCCCGTGTCGTCGGGTCCAGCGTCTCGAAGAGCCGATCGTCGACCGAAGCGTCGGCGCCCGTCAGCGCGTTCAGGAGCGTCGACTTGCCGACGTTCGTGTACCCGGCGAGGGCGATCGTCGGGACGGTCGTCCGCCTTCGCTCCTTCCGGCGCGTCGCTCGCTGCCCGCTGAGGGCACGCAGGCGACGCTTGACAAGAGAAACGCGCGTCCGAGCGAGGCGCCGGTCGCTCTCGAGCTGGCTCTCTCCGGGCCCTCGCGTCCCCACCCCGCCGCCGAGGCGTTCGAGGTGCTGCCACATCCCTCGCATCCGTGGGAGGTTGTACTCGAGCTGCGCCAGCTCGACCTGGAGCTTCCCCTCGGCGCTCCGGGCATGCTGGGCGAAGATGTCCAGGATCAGCTGCGTGCGATCGACGACTCGCGCCTCGAGAGCGTCCTCGAGAGCTCGCTGCTGGGGCGGGCTGAGCTCCTCGTCGACGAGGAGCACCTCTGCCGCTGCCTCCGAGTACGCCTCCCTCAGCTCCCCGAGCTTCCCCTTGCCGACGAACGTCCTCGGATCGGGACGGGATCGGTGCTGCACGACCTCGCCCACCGTGGCAACGCCCGCCGTGCGCGCGAGCTCGCGGATCTCGGCGAGCTCAACCTCGCCGTCGACTCCCTTGGGAAACACCCCGACGACGAACCCGCGCTCGAGCTCCGCCCCTGGTGCGGGATCGGGCTGGCGCGCGGTCACTCGAGGATTATGCCGCGGTACGCTGCATCGGTGACTGCGCTCGCCGACCGCCTCGCTGCGCGGACGCTCGAGCTCGTCGACATCCCCTCGCAGAGCGGGAGCGAGGCTGCGATCCGCGAGCATCTTCTGGCGCTCGTGCCGTCGACACTGGCCGCCGAATACGCAGGTGACGACGTGTTCCTGTTCGTCCCGACCCGTAGGGGGGATGTTCCGCTGGTCGTCCTTGCGGGCCACTACGACACGGTTCCTGCACAGGACAACTTCCCCGGGCGTATCTCCGAAAGCGCGGTTCACGGGCTCGGCGCGAGCGACATGAAGGGAGGCCTCGCGGTGGCGGTCGAGCTCCTCCGCGATCGCGCGGCACGTCCTCCGGGCCCTTACGACGTCGGACTCCTGCTCTTCGGCCGCGAGGAGCTTCCCGCCGAGCAGAACCCGCTCCCCGCGCTCTTCGCCGGCTCGGACGCCGTTCACGAGGTCGCCCTGGCGATCGTCCTCGAGCCGACCGACGGGAGAATCCAGGCGGGGTGCCTCGGCAACGTCATCGCGCGGCTCACCTTCAACGGAACGAGTGGGCACGCGGCAAGGCCGTGGCTCGCGGACAGTGCGATCGAACGGGCGGTACGGGGCCTCGCTCCCCTGTTCCGGCTGAGCCCCCGAGTCGCCGTCGTCGGTGGGCTCGAGTTCAAGGAGGTGGTATCGGTGACGCGGCTCGAGTCGGGAGTCGCCGACAACGTCATCCCGGGTGAAGCAACGGCGACGCTGAATCTCCGCTACCCGCCCGACCGCACACCGGACGAGGCCGAGGCGTACCTGCGATCGATCGTTCCCGGCGACGCAACCCTCGAGATCACGAGCAATGCCGCGGCCGCGCGGGTCGTCACCGAAGCGCCTCTCGTTCGTGCGCTGCGGGCGGCCGGCGACCTGGCCGTCGAGCCGAAGCAGGCCTGGACGAACGTCGCGGACTTCACCGGGCACGGGATCGACGCCGTCAACTTCGGGCCAGGCCACACGGCCTACGCGCACCGACGAGACGAGCTCGTCGAGATCGACGCGCTCGTGCACGCGTACGAGACCCTCGACCGCTTCCTCACAGGCGGGATCGGAGAAGATGCCCCCTGATGGACTTGGCGCGGCGTATCGACGAGTTGTGGGAGACGGGCGAGCTCGAGTCAGAGCCGATCGAGGAAGCCATCGCGCTACTCGACCGCGGTGAAGCGCGGGTGGCGGAGCGAGCAGAGACAGGCTGGGTGGTCAACGAGTGGGCGAAGAAGGCGATCCTCCTCTACTTTCGCCTGCGCAAGGTCGAGCCGATGGAGGTCGGAGCGCTCCACTTCCTGGACAAGATCCCTGTGAAGGCCGACTACGCAGATCGAGGCGTGCGCGTCGTTCCACCCGGGGTCGCTCGCTACGGCTCGTTCCTGTCCGAGGGGGTCATCCTCATGCCCGGGTTCGTCAACATCGGCGCCTGGGTCGGCCCTCGGACGATGGTCGACACATGGGCGACGGTCGGCTCCTGCGCACAGATCGGCGCGGACGTGCACCTCTCGGGGGGAGTGGGAATCGGCGGCGTGCTCGAGCCCCCGCAGGCACGGCCGGTCATCGTCGAGGACGGAGCGTTCCTCGGCTCGCGCGCGGTGGTCGTCGAGGGTGTCATCGTCGGCGAAGGCGCGGTGATCGCCCCGAACGTCGTCCTGTCGGCGTCGATCCCGGTCATCGACGTCACCGGGCCCGAGCCTGTCGAGCATCGCGGGCACGTGCCGCCGCGCTCGGTCGTGCTCCCGGGCACGCGGCCGAAGGAGTACCCGGCCGGCCGCTACGACCTCCCCTGCGCGCTCATCGTCGGTACGCGAAGCGCGTCGACCGACCTCAAGACCTCCCTGAACGACGCCCTGCGAGAGTTCGAGATCGCGACATGAGTAAGGTCGTCGAGATCGCGCTCTTCACGGACCACGTGGAGGCGACGAAGGGCTTCTACGCGCATCTGGTCTCCGCTCCACCCGAGGCCGAGTGGCCTGGCGGGACGATCTTCGGCGCAGGAGGAGCGAAGCTGCTCGTCCACGAGCGCTCGGCGACAATGGAGGATGGCCCTCCGAACGAGGATCACTTCGCGATCGGCGTGCCCGATCTCGAGGCGGCCTGCCAACAGCTACGTGCACAGGGGCACGTGTTCCTGGTCGAGCCGCGCGACTATCCGTGGGGTCGCTCCGCGTACCTGCGCGATCCCGACGGCCGACTCGTCGAGCTCTCCGAGACGTAGCTCAGGCGAGGCGCTCGACTGGGCCGGTGAGCGTCGCGCGGCCGCCCTCGAGTCGAACCCGCAGGTCACCACCGGGAAAATGCACCAGGACGTCGCCCTCGGCGTGTGTCGCCGCCGCGACGGCCACGGCGCTCGTCCCGGAGGACTGAGTCTCCCCCACCCCGCGTTCCCACACGCGCGCGGTCACCTCCCCCGGAGCGTCGACCCGTGCGACCTGGACATTGGTCCGGTCGGGGAACCGTGGATGGGTCTCGAGCCGAGGTCCCACACGCTCGATCGCCGCAGGATCTCCCAAGACGACCGCGTGTGGGTTTCCGACGGAGACCGGAACGAACGTCAGGCCGTCGACGACCTCCGGCGGGCCGACATGCACATCGCCCAGATCCTGTGTGATCTCACCCGTCTCGAGCACGTTCGCCACGACCTCACGGGTGCCGACATGAACAGAGATACGGCGCGCGCCCGAGCGCTCGGCGAGCCAGGCTGCCGCGATACGCGTGCCGTTTCCCGAGAGCTCTGCCTGGGAGCCATCGGGGTTCCAGATGACGATCTCGACGTCCTCGTCACCCGCGGAGACGACCTCGAGCACGCCGTCGGTCTCCCGAGCGAGCTCGCGGGCACGCATGGCATCGAGGGGGCCCGCTTCGTCGGGCTCGACGAGGACATACGTGTTACCGAGCGCGCGCCAGTTCGAGGATCGCATCCGCCACCTTGTCGGGGGGCCGGTCGGCGTCGATCATGACGATGCCGCCGATTCGTCGCATCCACTTCCGCTGATATGCGGCGTACCGGCGTGTCCGCGCGACGAGCGCTTCGCATGCCTGCTCGGGCGAAAGCTCGGCGAGCTCGCGAAGACCGAGTGCCTTCTCCGCCGTTCTCGAGACGTCGTGGCCTGCGAGCGCTCGCCGCACCTCGTCGACGACACCGCGTGCGAACATCGCCCCGGTCCGCTCCCGAATTCGCCGCTCGAGTGAGGCCGGTGGCACGTCGAGCCCGACGACCAGAGTCGGTCGGCGGGTATCCGTCGACCAGAGCTGGTTCCGTACAGGCGCGAGCGACGTGCCGAGGTCGGTCAGCTCGAGCGCGCGGACGACGCGCCTCCGGTCGTTGCGGTGCACAATCGCAGCTGCGGCAGGATCGAGATCGCCGAGCCGGGCGTAGGCCGCGTCGGGATCGTCGTCGTAGAGCCTCTCCCACCGGGCGCGCCCTCCGCTCCTCGCCGTGGGAGGCAGGTCGAGATCGACGAGGGCAGCTCGCAGGTAGAGACCCGTGCCGCCCGCGACGACCGCCGCGCCGTTGGCCAGCACGAGCTCGTCGATCACCTCGTGAGCGAGCGTCGCGTACTCGGCGACCGACATCTCGTGGGACAGATCGCGTATCGCCACGAGCCGTGTCGACGACTCGGGCTGGTTGGTCAGGATCGGCAGGCCGCGGTAGACCTGCATCGCATCAGCGGAGACGATCTCGGTGCCGAGTGCCGAGGCGAGCAACTCCGCGACAGCGGTCTTTCCCGAAGCCGTCGGCCCGAAGATGGCGACGACGTCTGGCGGCGGCGAGGAGGTCATGTCCCACGGGGCACCCCAGCCCACCACCCGCTTTCAGCGTATCGACGGCGGATGTACGCGTGTGTCACGGATCGTGACGAGAGTGTCAAAGAGTCGCCGCTAGGCAGCGGCGAGAGCTACCTCGCGTCCACGCAGGGTCGTGGACGTCGAGTCGTCGATGACGACTGCGGCGAGGGCCCCGGCCGGCGTCGACCCGGTGAAGTTGACCGTCGTGTTGCGGCGCGTCCGACCGCGCAGGAGCGTTGTGTCTGTCCGGCTCGAGCCTTCGACGAGAACCTCCTCGACGCGCCCGACGCGCTCGCCGTTGCGCTCCGCGGCTATGCGCTGCACCACCTCGACGAGACGCTCGAGGCGCTCGTGCTTGACTTTGTCCGCAACCTGGTCTGGCAGGGCCGCAGCTTCGGTCCCTGCGCGCGGGGAGAAGATGAACGTGAACGCGCTGTCGAAGCGGACGGTCTCGACAAGCTCCAGCGTCTCCAGGAAGTCGGCGTCGGTCTCGCCGGGAAACCCGACGATCAGGTCGGTTCCCAGAGCGACGTCGGGAATGGCCGCACGGAGCGCATCGACCACCCTCAGGTAGCGCTCGCGGTTGTACGTGCGACGCATTCGCTTCAGGATCCTGGACGAACCGGACTGGAGCGGGAGGTGAACGTGCTCGCACACTCTCTCGCATTCCGCAATCGCAGCGATCACCGGCTCGCGGAAGTCCTTCGGATGCGGGCTCGTGAAGCGGATGCGCTCGATCCCCTCGATGTCGTCGCACGCGCGAAGGAGCTCTCCGAACTCGGTCGTGATCCCGGGGGCGAGATCCCGTCCCCACGAGTTGACGTTCTGGCCGAGGAGCGTGATCTCCTTGACGCCGTCGCTTGCGAGTGCCGAGACCTCTGCGATGATCTCCCCCGGTCGTCGGCTCTGCTCCCGTCCACGCACGGCAGGAACGATGCAGTACGCACACTTCGAGTTGCACCCCATGGACACCTGCACCCAGGCCTGAAATACGCGCTCGCGCCGCTGAGGCAGGTCTGCCGCGAAGTGCGCATGCGAGCCGAAGCTGCCACGGGCCGTCGCATTGCCTCCCACGCCGATCCACTCTCCGAGATGCGGGATCGATCCAGGTCCGAAGGCGACGTCGACGAACGGGTACTGCTCGAAGATGCGCTCGCGCTGCGCTTCTGCGTAACAGCCGCCCACGGCGATCACGAGATCGGGGCGTTCG
>DATDOS010000218.1:0-5546 GCA_035293125.1 Gaiellaceae bacterium
AGCGGGACTCTCCGGAGGCTCGAGAACGCGAGCGCCGCGAGCCCACCCCCGATGAGGCCTCCGACGTGGCCTCCGACGGAGATGCCGGGGATGAGGAACGTGATCGCGAGGTTGAAGACGACGAGGCCCATCGCCTGCCCGCCGAACACATAGATCTTGCGCGCCTCGAGGACGAGCGCTGCGCCCATGATTCCCCAGATCGCGCCTGACGCTCCCACGGTCAACGCGTTCGGCGACCAGACGAGCGCGCCTGCGGATCCGGCGAGACCGGACACCAGGTAGACGAGCAGGTACCTACCGTGGCCGAAGTACTCCTCGAGTGGCGGTCCGATGATCCAGAGCACCAGCATGTTCATGCCGAGGTGCAGGATCCCGTAGTGCAGGAACGCGGCCGTGATAAGCCGCCACCACTCGCCGTCCGCGACGACCGGCCCGTAGAGCACTCCGTGCTCGTAGATCCAGTTTCCCGTTCCGTTGACCTGTCCGCCCATGAGGAGCTGCATGAGGTAGACACCGACGTTGATCCCGATGAGCGTGAACGTGACAATCGGCCCCGACCGTGAGAGCGAGACGCTCGTCCGCCGTGCCGCCCGCCGCGGAGTTGCGGTCTTCCCGGCGGGGCTCGCGTGGTCGGGACAGCGGATGCCGACCGGACCGAAGGTCATGCAGTCCGGGCAGATCCCGCGCCCGCAGTCGGAGCACGAGACGTAGGTCTCGCGCTCGGGGTGCCGGTAGCAGCGGAGGGGCTCGTCCACCGCGGCTAGCGTACCGTCGTGCGGGTTGACGTCGTGTTCACACCGGACGAGGCCGGAGCGGCCCCGACCGGAATCGTCATCGACGTCATCCGGGCGACCTCGACGATCTGTCAGGCGCTGGCGTCGGGCTACGCGCGCGTGTTCTGTGCGGCCGAGGTCGACGAGGCCCGCGCACTGCGCGACGCGCTCGGCGAGGGTGTGCTCGGCGGCGAGCGGAAGGCCGTGCGCATCCCCGGCTTCGACCTCGGCAACTCACCACGCGAGTACCTCGAGCCCGCAGGCAAGACGCTGATTCTCTCGACGACGAATGGGACGCGAGCGGTTGTGGCGGCGGCGCAGAGGTGCGAGCGCGTGCTCATCGCGTCGCTCCTCAACCTGTCCGCGGTCGTCGAGGCGGCTCGGGATGCTGCAGAGGACGTCGTGGTGGTGTGCGCCGGCGTCCAGGGAACGCTCGCGCTCGACGATGCGTTCGTCGCGGGGCGGATCGTCGAGCTCCTGGGCTGGGAGCGAACGGATGCCGCCGAAGCTGCGGCCCGCCTCGTGACCACGTGGAGCGGGGCGGAGGAGGCGTTCCGCGCCTCGAAGAGCGGGCGCAACCTGATGGAGAACGCCCCCGAGCTCGAAGCGGACATCCCCTTCTGCGCCCGCGAGAGCGTCCTCGACGTCGTCCCGCGCCTCGTCGCCCTGCGTGACGGGGCTGCCGAGATCGCGCTCTGATCGTCAACCGCGACCCCGGCGCGCGTGGGCCGTACACGGCCTTCGCCGAGGTCGCGGGTGCGTACGAGCGTGGACGCCCCGGCTACCCGAAGGACGCCGTCCGCTGGCTCGCGGGCGACGAGCCGTGTGACGTCATCGACCTCGGTGCGGGGACCGGGAAGCTGACGCGCGCGCTTGTCGCGCTCGGACACCGTGTGACCGCGATCGAGCCGCTCGACGAGATGCGCGCCGAGCTCCACGCGGCACTTCCGGAGGTCATCGCGCTTGCCGGGAACGCGGAGGCGATCCCGGTTCCGGACGCGTCGGCCGACATCGTCACATGTGCCCAGGCGTTCCACTGGTTCGACCACGCCGTAGCGGTGCCGGAGATCGCGCGCGTGCTCCGCCCCGGTGGCCGCCTCGCGCTCGTCTGGAACTCGCGCGACGATCGAGACGCATGGATGGCCCGGTTGAGCGAGCTCATCGGAAACGAGACGGTGGGCAAAGACGACGTGTATGTGCCGATCGACGAGAGCCGCCTGTTCGGGCCGGTCGAGACTACGGAGTTCACGTTCGAGCAGGCTCTTGACCGGGAGACCCTGCTCGATCTCGTCCTCTCGCGGAGCTACTGCGCGAAGCTGCCACAACCCGAGCGCGCGCCGATTCTGGATGCGGTCGGGCGTCTGTACGACGAGACCGCCGACACGGACGGCGTCCGCCTCCGCTACGTCACGGAGTGCTTTCGCACTTCGAAGAGAGGAGCAGCCTGATGATCGAGCGACTTCCGTCCCGGCTTCTGCGTCTCGAGGGGCTCACGGTCGGGATTGGAGCCTTCGTCCTCTACTTCTACGCGGACTACGGCTGGCTGCTGCTCGTACTCCTCATCCTCGCGCCCGACCTCTCGATGATCGGGTACGTCGGGGGGCGGGTCGTCGGCGCAATGACCTACGACGTCGTGCACACCTACACGTTGCCGGTCGCGCTCGGCGTGGTCGGCGTTGTCGGTGACTCGAGCACGGCAACCCAGATCGCGCTGATCTGGCTCGCGCACATCGGCGTCGATCGGTTGCTCGCGTACGGGCTCAAGTACCCGACCGGGTTCAAGGGCACGCACCTGCAGCGCGTCTAAGCGCTACGCGGAGACGAGCACGCGCATCACGTCGACACGCCCCCGAGCTGCCATCGGCCGCTTCGATTCCTCCGGCTGGTCGTCGTGCACGAAGACGCGGAACTCACGCTCGGCCATGGATCTCAGTCTGGACCCGCCTGCGAAAGGCGTTCTTTCGGCCACGTCCTGGCACAGCGGCGGTCTTGACGCCAGTCGGTTCGATCTCTATCGTGCGAAAGATGGAAAGTAAGACTGTCCGAAAGAGCCACGTCACGACCGTCCGTGCGAAGGGGCAGGTGACGATCCCTGCCGACGTCCGTCAGGCCGCTCGGCTCGAGGAGGGCGATCCGGTCGAGGTCGAGATCGTCGAGGACGGCATTCTGCTGCGGCCGATGAAGATGATCGACGCGTCTCAGGCGTGGTTCTGGACGCCCGGATGGCAGGAAGGGGAGCGGCAGGCCGACGCTGAGATCGCGGCCGGTCTCGGCATGCGCTTCGAGAGCGACGAGGACTTTCTCGCCTATCTCGACGCGCACATGAAGCCGCTCGATGCCGACACGTGAGGTACTCCTAGAGTTCCTGCGGGACTGGGAGCAGCTGACGCCGGAGCAGCAGCGGGCGTTCCGCACGGCGGTCGCGAAGTTCATCGATGACCTCCGAACTCGCGGCGGGTTCCGTCCGGGGCTCCGAGTGAAGGGAGTGCGCTCGGTCGCCGGCGTATACGAGCTCACCTGGGGCTCCGACGGCCGGGCGACGTTCTCGTACGGCCGGTCGATCGTCGAAGGCGAGCCGCACATCATCTGGCGCCGGATCGGCACACACGAGATCCTCCGCGAGCCGTAGCGACCCGCGACCAATCCCAGTCCACGGTGGGCAACTCTGCTGCGCACGTGCGTGGAGCTCGACGGACGTCGAACCGATCGCTCTCAGGTCGAAGCGGGCACGAGCAGCACCTGCTCTCCCGGCGCAAGGCAGGGGATCCTGCTCATGTCGTGCGGGTGACGGAGGACGATCCTACGCCCGTCGCGGAGCCGCATCTCGTTTCGGCAGTGCGAGATCATCTGCTCGTCCGGCGCGCAGTCGGTGTCGGTCAGGACATCGGCCATCATCGGCTTCTCGAGCATCCTGCCCTCCTCGAGCATCGCCGAGAGCCGGCGCTCGTGCGCGGAGGGCATCGGCATCGTAGGGGAGACCGTTACCGTCCTTACCGACTCGGGTATAGCGGTGGGGTGCTCGGAGACGGACGCCGGCTTGACGCCGTCCGTGCCTCCGGGGCCGAGCAGGGCCCAGACTCCGCCAAGGGCCACGAGAGCCACGACCGCAAACGGTAGGAAACGTCGCGCGCGCATGTTCCTCCTCGGAATAGACCCCCGAATAATCGTCCGACCAGCACCCTGCGCCGTCCCGAAAGAATCCGTATCTCGGCTGCGGATCGCTACTGACCTTCGAGTGGACGCTTGACAGGAGAACATACGTTCGTATAGAACATGTGTTCGGATGATCGCGTGCCTCCTCATTCCCGGGTTCGAGCTGAGAGCGGCACTGCGCGCGCGCCCGCGGCTCGTGCTTGTTCCCGCAGCGCTCGCACCGGAGGCGGGCGAGGAGCCCCTCCTCGGCCCGGTGACCGCGACCGCAGAAGCGGCTGGCGTGAAGCCGGGGATGCGCCTCGGGGAAGCGCTGGCCACGTGCCCGTCGCTTGTCCTCGTCGACCGCGATCCGGCTGCCGTCGAGAAGGAGTGGGAGGACGTGCTCCGCCGCCTCGAGGACGCAGGCTTCGCGGTCGACCCGGTCGAGCAGGGCGCTGTCGTCTTCGAGACGCGGGGGGTCGAGCGGCTCTACGGGGGCGTGCATCCGGCGCTCGAGCGCGCGCTTGCCGCGATTGGCTCCACCTGGGATCCGCGCATCGGCGCCGCTGGACGCCGCTTCACGGCTCTCGCTGCGGCGAGCGTGGCGCGTCCCGGTCAGATCGTGATCGTGGCGGAGAAAGACGAGCAGGCGTTCCTCGAGCCGCTGCCCCTTTCTCTCCTTCCTCTGGCGGCCGATCGCTACGCGGAGCTCGAGGGGCTTGGGCTGCGGCGGCTCGGCGAGCTCGCGCAGCTCCCCAGAGGCGCGGTCGCGGAACGGCTCGGAGTGGAGGGGAGAAAGGCATGGCGGCTCGCGCATGGCGGCCGGAGGGCGAAAGTGCGCGGGCGCAGGCCCGTATCGGAGCTCGCAGAGGCGCTGACCTTTCCGGAGGCAATTGCGAACGAGCTCACGCTGCGACGGGCGCTCGGCTCCCTCCTCGAGCGCCTGCTCGCGCGTCCAGAACGAGCCGGGCGGCCGTTCCGAAAACTCGCGCTGGCCGCCCGGCTCGTCGACGGTGGCTCGTGGCGGCGCGCGGTCACGCTTCGTGACGCGACGGCCGAGCTGGCGCGCCTGCGTGCGGCGCTCGGGCCGAAGCTCTCCGAGCTCCCCGCTCCGATCGTCGAGCTGCGTCTCGAGACGGTCGAGCTCGCGGAGCACACGGGTCAGCAGCTCGCGCTCGTCGAGCCGGCGGGGGAAGAGGCGGCCGGGCGCCTGCGCGAAGGCCTGCGGCAGGTGCGCGCGAGCACGGGAACAGGGTCGGTGTGCGCCGTGGTGGAGGTGGCGCCGTGGTCGCGAGTTCCGGAAGCGCGAGCGCTCGTCGTTCCGCGGGACGACTGAACGCGCCCCGACCCGCTCTCGTCGAGACGGAGTTCGACGGGACGCCGCGGGTGGTGAACCGCCATCTCGTCGCGCTGGTTCGCGAGGAGTGGCGCGTCGTCGACCGCTGGTGGACGGAGGAGCCGGTCGACCGTCGTTATTTCGAGGTCGTCCTCGAGAGCGGCCAGAACGTCTGCGTCTACCGCGACGGGGGGCGGAGTTGCTGGTTCACCCAGAATGCCTAGCCGACCGCCTGCTCGACGAGCCGCTTCCACTCGCCGTGAGGAGAAGTTGGTGTCGGGGGAACCTCCCGGTTCCCCCGAACC
>DATDOS010000219.1:0-2932 GCA_035293125.1 Gaiellaceae bacterium
GGAAGCTCGCGCCCCCAGGACTCGTAGACGAGGCTCTTGATCAGGCCGATCGCGCGGGTGGGCCCGCGTGCGAGTTGCTCGGCGATCTCCGTCGCCCGAGCGATCACCTGCTCGTCGTCGACGACCTCGGTGGCGATCCCCTCCGCGAGAGCCTCGTCGGCGGAAAGCCGCTGACCCGTTGCCAGGAGCCAGAACGCGCGGGAGACCCCCACGAGGCGGGTGAGACGCTGCGTGCCGCCGGCGCCGGGGAACAGGCCGAGATCGACCTCGGGGAACCCGAAGACCGCGCCCTTCCCCATCACGCGCACGTCGCAGGCGAGAGCGAGCTCCGCGCCTCCGCCGAGCGCCCAGCGCTCGATCGCGCAGACGACGGGCTTGCCGCACCGCTCGAGCGCGTCTTCGACGTCGACCTCGCGGCGCATCGCGCGATACGTCTCAGGCGTGTGGTCGCTCATGACCTCGATGTCAGCCCCCGCGCAGAAACGCCCGCCGGCGCCCTGGATCAGGAGCGCCCGCACATCGGGCTCCGTGGCGAGCTCGTCGACGGCATCCTGGAGCGCGCCGATGAGCTCGGGGTTCATCGCGTTCACCTTCGGCCGGTCGAGGATGATCGTCGCGACGCCGGTCTCGGCTCGCTCCACCCGGACGACGCTTGTGTTATCGGCGCTCATGCGGCTCAACTCTCCCTTGTTCGCGTGGTCCGTCCGAATCTACAAGCGTGGGCCCGCCGGACGCGTCCGCATCCACCCGGTCACCACTCGAGCACCACCCTTCCCGCCGCGGCTCCCCGCGCGAGGCGGCCGATTGCCTCGTCGACGTCCGCCGGCCGAACGGTCTCGACCGCGACGTGGAGCCGACCGGCAGCGACATCCTCGACGAGGCTGAGCTCGAGACCCTCCGGGAGCCGCCGTCGCATCATGTTGAGCGGAAGGAGCGCCACGTCGGCCGCCATGAGGTGCGGGAGAGAGAAGCACACCTCGGTGCCCGCCGTGTAGCCCACGAGCACCGCACGCCCACCCGGACGGACGGAGCGCAGGCACTCGGGGAGGAGCGGGCCGCCGACCGTGTCGACGAGGAGGTCGACCGGCTCGACCGAGTCGCCGGGCGCCGCCGCCTCCACGCCGGCGGGGAGAAAGCCGGCCTTCTCCGGCGAGCGCACCCAGCCGACGGAGCTTCGCGCCCCGTGCCGCGCAGCGAGCTGGAGGACGAGCGAGCCCACGGCGCCGGAGGCCCCGGTCACGCCGAGCCGCTCGCCGGTCTGGAGCGCGCCGAGGTCGATCGCGGCAGTCCAGGCCGTGGCGGCCACCGAGCCGCAGGCGGCGGCCAGGGGGAGGTCGAGCGTCTCAGGCACGGGAGTGACGGCCCGCGCCGTCACGGCGGCGTACTCGGCCCACGTTCCGGGCCGTGTCGCGCCGAGTCCGCCCCCGTAGACGCGCACCGACATTCCGGGCCGGATCCGGGCCGGGTCGACCTCGGCCCCCACGCGCACTACGCGGCCGGCGCCCTCGAGGCCGGGGATGTACGGGAGGTCCGGGCGGAGGGAGAAGTCGCCGCGGGCGACGGTGAGGTCGTGGTGACTGACCACGCTCGCGGCGAGCTCGACGAGGACGTCCTTCGGGCCCGGCTCGGGCACGGGGACCTGCCCCAGCCGGGGAGCCTCGCCGAACGCGAACACGCGCAGCGCAGCCATCGTCCTCGGCACCGTGCGCATCTCCTCGTTCACGGCTGCTCCCGGCTCTCCGCGTCCGCCCACCGACGGGTCAGTACGACCGCGGCATCCCCAGCTCGTGCTGGGCGAGGAAGTTCAACGTCATCTCGTCCGTCACCGGGCTGAGCCGGTACAGGCGCAGGTTGCGCCAGTGCCGCTCGATTCCGGAGTCGGCGATGTAGCCGGCTCCTCCGTACGTCTGGATGGCCGCGTCGGCTGCAGCCAGGGCGGCGTGCGCGGAGGCGTACTTGGCCGTCGCCGCGGCGATGCCGCAATCGCGTCCGCGGTCGTACAGCCACGCTGCCTCGTACGTCTTCAGCCGAGCCGTGGCGAGCGCGATCTGCGCCTGCGCGAGCGGGAACTGCAGTCCCTGGTGCGCGCCGATCGGGACCCCCCAGACGCGCCGCTCGGCCGCGTACTCGACCGCCTTCTTGACGGCCAACGTGCCCGTCCCGATCGCCGCCGCGGCGAAGACGATGCGCTCGGGGTTCAGGATGTCGTACAGCGAGCCCCAGGCTTTGCCCTCCTCGCCCACGAGGTTCTCGGCCGGAATCTCGTAGTCGGTGAAGTAGAGGCGGTTCGTGTCCATGAAGTGGTTGCCGAGCTTCTTGAACGGATGGGCCCGTACCGCCGAGCTCGGAAGGTCGCCGACGAGCAGGGAGATCCCGTGCGTGCGATGCGCCTCGTCGTAGGGGCCGGTTCGGGCCATCACGACGATGTGCTTCGCGTTGCTCACCTGGGAGATGTAGACCTTCTGGCCGTTCACGAGGTACGAGTCGCCCCTACGCTCCGCCCGCGTCTTGATCGCCGAGATGTTGGAGCCCGACTCGGGCTCGGTGAAGGCGCCGGCCCAGAGGTCGCCGGCCGCGAGTCCGGGCAGGTAGGCCTCCTTCTGCGCCTCGCTGCCGTGGCGGGTGATCAGGCAGCCCCCGAAGACCGGCCCGCTCACGAGCAGCGTGCCGCCCTCCATTCCCCCGCCGCCCTCGGCGACGCCCTCGACGGCGATCGACAGCTCGAGCAGGCCCTTGCCACTGCCGCCGTGCTCCTCCGGCACCGCGATCCCGAGGAGGCCGTGCTCCGTCAGGGCGGTCCAGAACTCCCTCGGGAAGCGGTACTCCTCGTCGATCTCCTGCCAGTAGCGGTCCTCGAACCGCCGAGCCAGCTCGCGGCCGAACTCGAGCAGAGCGAGTTGATCGGCGTCGTAGTCGAAGTCCATCAGCGCTC
>DATDOS010000220.1:0-5898 GCA_035293125.1 Gaiellaceae bacterium
GGCGAGCGTCCTCCTCGACCGCATCCGCGCCGAGAGGGCCGTGTCCCAGCCGGCGACTGGCCGTCGTCGCAGTGCCGTGCGACCATGAGAGGCGATGACTGGCGTCACGACGACAACGCCGCCGACGCTCGAGGATCTTCGCGGGCGCCGCGCCCAGATTCTCGTGGCCGCTGCACGTCGTGGAGCCCGAAACGTCCGCGTCTTCGGCTCGGTCGTTCGGGGAGAAGCTGACGGTGACAGCGACGTCGACTTCTTGGTGGACATGGAGGCAGGTCGAAGCCTCTTCGATCTCGGAGGCCTGCTGATGGATCTCTCCGACCTGCTCGAGTACGAGGTCGACGTCGTAACTGAAAAGGGGTTGCGCGAGCGCATACGTGCGCGCGTGCTGGCCGAAGCCCAGCCACTGTGAGGAGCGATCGCGAGCGGCTCGAGGACATCCTCGAGATGTGCAGCCTTCTGCGTGAGCATGTCGCCGGCCGCACCGAGGAGCTCGAATCCGATCCGGTGCTACTGGCGGCCGCCCAACGATGGATCGAGATCATCGGCGAAGCCGCCCTCGGCGTCTCGCCTGGGTTGCGGGCATCGCACCCCGAGATCCCATGGCAGGAGGCCATTGGGACACGGAACATCCTCGCCCACGGCTACTTCCATCTCGATCTCGACATTCTCCGCGAGATCGTTGAGCGTGACCTTGCGGTGCTCGAACAGCAGCTCGCGTCTATCATCGAGCAGCTCGCCGAATGACGGCGCAGAACGGTCTCGTCCAGCGGCTCTGGAGCTACTGCAACGTCCTGCGCGACGACGGGCTCTCGTACGGGGATTACCTCGAGCAGCTCACGTACCTGCTCTTCCTCAAGATGGCGGACGAGCAGACGAGGTCGCCGTTCTCGCGGCCGCCGATCGTGCCGGAGGGGCTCGACTGGCCGTCGCTTCTCGCTCTCGACGGCGACGCGCTCGAGGTGCACTACCGGCACGTTCTCACTGAGCTCGGGCGTGGGTCGGGGATGCTCGGCGTCGTCTTCCGCAAGGCGCAGAACCGCATTCAGGATCCCGCGAAGCTGCGGCGACTGTCGTCGACCTCATCGACCGCGAGACGTGGCTCGCGCTCGACGCCGACGTGAAGGGGGACGCCTACGAGGGGCTGCTCGAGCGCAACGCGGAGGACGTGAAGTCGGGCGCCGGGCAGTACTTCACGCCGCGCGCGCTGATCCGCGCGATCGTCGAGGTGATGCGGCCCGAGCCGGGGACGCGCATCTGCGACCCGGCGTGCGGCACCGGCGGGTTCCTGCTCGCCGCGCACGAGTGGATCGCGCGCTCGTACCAGCTCGATCCCGACCAGACGCGCCACCTGCGCTTCGACGCGCTCCGCGGCTGGGAGATCGTCGACGCGACTGCGCGGCTCTGTGTCATGAACCTGCTCCTGCACGGGATCGGTTCCGAGGAGGCCGAGAGCCCGGTGATCGTGGACGACGCCTTGAAGGCCGATCCGAACGAGCGGTTCGAGATGGTGCTGACGAATCCGCCGTTCGGGCGCAAGTCGTCGATGACGTTCGTGTCAGAGGAAGGCCAGGTCGCACGGGAGGATCTCGTCGTCGTCCGTGACGACTTCTGGGCGTCCACCTCGAACAAGCAGCTCAACTTCGTCCAGCACGTGCGGACGCTGCTCGACATCGGCGGCCGTGCCGCGGTCGTCGTCCCCGACAACGTGCTCTTCGAGGGCGGCGCCGGCGAGACCGTGCGACGCAAGCTCCTGCACGAGTGCGAGGTGCACACGCTCCTGCGCCTGCCGCCGGGGATCTGGTACGCGCCGGGCGTCAAGGCGAACGTGCTGTTCTTCGACCGCAAGCCTGCATCCGAGACGCCGTGGACGCGTGAGCTCTGGGTCTACGACCTGCGGACGAACCAGCATTTCACCCTCAAGCAGAACCCGCTTCGCCGAGAGCACCTGCAGGAGTTCGTCGTGGCGTTCCGGCCGGGCGAGCGGCACCTCCGCGAGGAGTCCGAGCGCTTTCGCCGCTTCTCCTACGACGACCTGATCCAGCGCGACAAGGTCTCGCTCGACATCACGTGGCTGCGCGACGCGTCGCTCGAGGACGTGGACGACCTGCCGCCGCCCGAGGTGCTCGCGCAGGAGATCGTCGATGATCTGGAGGCGGCGATCGCCGAGTTCTCCGCGGTGGCAGAGAGTCTGGCCTCGCGTAACGCCGAGTAGCTCCCTCCGGCGATACGCTCAACGGCCATGTCACGGGCAGCGCTGGTCGTGGGTGCGGTTGGAGCGGCGCTCGCGCTCGGCGCCGCTGCTGCTTGGTTCGTCTTTCTCCGCGACACGGCTGAGCCGGTCAGCGTCGACGAGGCCGTGACGAGCTTTCGCACGGATACGGAGCCCACAGACGTAAGGCCGTCGCCCATTCCTGAAGGCGTCTATGTGTACGCGACGGACGGGTACGAGAAGACCGATGCGCTTACGGGTGTCACCCACCGCTATCCCAGGCGCTCGACGATCACGATCACTGCGGCCGACTGCGGGCTCAGCCTGCTCTGGCGCGTGCTCGACGGCCGCTCGACCGACTGGATCTACTGCGTCGGTGGGAAAGGTTGGTCAATCGCTCGGCAGGACGAGCGACACACGTTCTTCGGCCGCACCGAGCGGACGACCTACGTGTGTGAGACGACTCCGATCAGGCCGGCCGAGCCGTCGGTCGGCATGCGATGGCGGGTCCTCGACTGCGGCACGGGCGAAGCGGACGAGAGAGGCACGGTGCGAGTCATCGGGTTGCCGCAGGTTCGGGTCGGCAACGTGGAGGTCGCGACCGTTCACGTTCGGAAGACGACGAGATTCACGGGGGAGATTCGAGGGACCTCGCGACACGACATCTGGTTCGACTCGCGGTCCGGAGTGCCGGTGAAAATGGTCATGGTGAGCCGCACCACGAACGACTCGCCCGTCGGGGACGTCCATTACGACGAAGAGGTCTCGCTCCGATTGACCTCTCTCACACCCCGGCGATGAGCCTGCGTGCGAGGCTGCGGGCACTGCGACTCGCCCCGGACGGCAGGCCGCGGCCGGATGCTCCCTTCGGGCAAGGGCCGCTGGCGTCCCGAGTGCTGCGCGGGGCGATCGTCGGCGCGAGCGCGGTGGCGAGCCGGCTGCCTGTCGGCGCAATCGGCCACCTCGCGGCGTTCGGCGCGAACGTCGAGTGGGCGTGCCGCCCGGCGAAACGGAGGCAGCTGGCCTCGAACCTGTGCCACACGTCGGGGCTCCCACCGGATCACCCGAAGGTGAAGGCGCTGGTGAGGAAGGAGATGCGGAACGAGGCCCGTCGCTCGGCCGACTTCCTGTGGGCGCTCGCGAAGCCCGAGGAGCTCCTCGCGACGACGCTGATCGAGGGGCGTGAGCACATCGACGAGGCGATCGCGCACGAACGCGGTGTCCTCCTCGTTTCGACGCACGTCGGCGGCTGGGAGGTGGCGACTGCCCTGGCCAAGGCGATCGTGCCGGTCCCGACGACGGCGATCGTGACCGACGACTGGCTCGCCTGGGCCGTCGAGGGACTTCGGATTCGCGCGGGGCTCGGGATCATGTACGACTCCGAGCCGGTGTCGAAGGCAGCTCGTCTCCTCAAGGACGGTGAGGCGATCCTCGTCCTCGGCGACTACGCAAAGGACTGGATGCGGACGTATCCGGTCCGGCTCCTCGACGCCGTTGCCGAGCTCCCTGCGGGACCCGCGGTGCTGGCCCGGCTCTGCGGCACTCCGGTGGTCCCGTTCAGCGTCCTGCCCGTGGGTCCGCGCCGGTGGCGCGTGGAGATCGAGGCACCCCTGTACCCGCCGGAGCGCAACGGAGGCGTCGCGGCGGAGACGGCGCTGCTGCAGGAGCTCGCGGACCGCTGGACGCTGACGCTGCACGCGCATGCGGAACACTGGGCCGCCGTGTACCCGATGACATGGCACGAGGCCGAGTGAGGAAGTTCTCGCTCCGGCGCGAGGTGACGCTCGGCCTTGCGGTCTATGCGCTCTACCTTTTCGTCAGGTGGCTCGTCCTCCGGGCCGACGGCCGTGCGCGCGCGCGCCGGAATGCAGAACGCGTGGTCGCGCTCGAAGAGAGGCTCGACCTGCATGTCGAGCCGGCCGTGCAGCGCGCGCTGCTCCGTTTCCCGCGCCTCGTCCACGGGCTCAACGTCGGCTACGCGGTCTTCAACGTCAGCCTCACCATGGGGTGGCTCGTCGTTCTGTATCGAAGACGCGACCCGGAGTACCACCGGCTCCGGCGCGCGTGCCTGCTCGTGCATGCGGGAGCCCAACCTGTCTTCCTCCTGCTTCCGACCGCCCCGCCGCGCGTCCTCGACGGCTTCGTCGACACGCTGTCCGAGGTGAGCGGGGTCGACATCGAGCACCCGTTCCTCGTCCGCTTCTACAACCCCGTCGCGGCCATGCCGAGCCTGCACGTGGCGTTCGCGGTGCTCACCGGGGCCGCGATCGCAGAACGCGCCGAGTCCGGCGCGGTGAAGGCCGCCGCGTACGCATACGCGCCGCTCGTCTCTCTCGTCGTGGCGGGGACAGGGAACCACTACGTGCTGGATGCGGTCGCAGGCGCAGCTCTCGGCGCGGCGGCGAGGCTCAGCCCTTGACAGTGCCTGGCACCGAAGTGTGAAAAGTGTGAGGCAATCGCTCAACAACGGTTTGGTTCCTCCTGGGTGGCGGGCTGCGGCCGGCATCGCCGCGGCACTCCTCGTCGCGGTCGGCGTCGGAGCGCTGATCGCGAAGGCTGCGGGGTTCGCGCAGGTACGCGACGCGATCGCCGAAGCCGAGTCGGGGTGGTTCCTCGTCTGCTTCTTCGCCGAGGTCGCGGCCTTTTCGGCGTACGCCGTCGTCGTGCGCGAGGCGCTCCGGTGGCATGGAGGGCCCGAGACCAGATTCGGTCTCAGCCTCCACGTGACTCTCGCCAGCCTGGGCGCGACGCGAGTGATCGCAGCGGCGGGTGCGGGAGGGCTCGCAGTGACCTACTGGTGCTTCCGTCGTGCGCAGTTCTCGACTCGCGAGGCTCTCGTCCGCGTTCTCGGCCTCAACACCCTCGTCTACCTCGTGTTCGGGGCGGGCGCCTGGATCGCTGCCCTCCTGGCGACACTCGGCGTGCTGGGGGAGGCGCCGCTGGCGATGACCCTGCCGTGGCTCGTCGTCGTCCCGTTCTGCCTCGTCGCCGCTCGGTTGGTGACCGAGTCGGAGCGGGCGGCGAGGCTCACGTCCCGGAGAGGATCGATCCTTCGCCGGGGGCTCGCCTACGCGATCGCCGGAGCGGCGTGGGTGCGGGAGGTGCTTCCGCACTCCGGGGGCAGGCGGTCTCTCGCGGCCTCCGCCGTCTACTGGGCCGGAGATGTGGCGTGTCTCTGGGCTGCGCTGCATTCCGTCGGCGTGTCGCTTCCGCTGGCCGAGCTCGTGCTCGCGTACGCCACGGGCTACGTGGCGATGGTGCTGCCTCTTCCGCTCGCCGGCGTCGGCGGGGTCGACGCGGCGATGACGTTCGCGCTGACCGCCGTGGGCGTGGCGCTCGCACCGGCGCTCGTGGGGGTCGCCGTCTACCGGCTCTTCGGGTTCTGGGTGCCGACGATTCCCGCGCTCGCGGCGCTCGTGCTCCTGCCTCGTGCCGGGCGTGGGCTCGAGCTGGCTGCGGCGACGCGGGCCTAAGATGAGATCGATGCGACTCGTCGGTCTCGCCATCGCCGCGCTGGTGCTCGCCGCGGCCGCGACCGCGGCGACGCCCCTCAGGGCCACGATGACGACGAGCTCGACAACGCCGGTCGTCGACGAGCCCTGGCGCTACACGGTGAGGGTGAAGGACGCGGCGGGGAAGCCGCTCGCCGCGAAGATGCGCCTCCAGATCCTCTTCGGGACCGTCGTCGT
>DATDOS010000221.1:0-7577 GCA_035293125.1 Gaiellaceae bacterium
GGAGGAGCGAGCCGCATGAGACGCCCTGTGTCAACCCCGGCCTTCCCGCGCGTTCCTCGGACGTCCAACCCCAGAAAGTGCTCTGCACTTTCCGGGGGCCCCGAAACCCCGCTCGCGGTGCCAGGCCGGAGGGAGAAGAACTGTGTGGGGGACAGGATCAATCCTGTCCCCCACACAGTTTCCTGCACGGGCCCGGAGAGCCTGGTGCCGCGAGCGGCGTCAGGCCGCGACGGAGGCCGGCTCTTACCCCAAGAAAGATGCCGGCCGGGAGCCGTGGCCGGCCCAGGGGTGTTCGCGAGGCGTGATCCGCTCCTGCGGATCACGCCTCTGCGCAAAGGCGAGGGGCGCGCATGAGCAGCCGCGACATCGACGAGTCGAGCGAGAACGTCCTCTCGGACTGGCCGCGTCAGACCGAGCCCGAGGACGAGCGCGAGCTCGAGGAGGAGGACGGGAGCGAGGAGACGGACGGGGGCGCCGGTGCCGCCTGGGGAACGTCGGGCGTGGCGGTGTCCACGGAGGGAGAAGACGTCGACGCCCTGGCGGCCCCCGAGCCCATGCTCGAGCCGGCTCAGGACGACGAGGAGCCCTTCGAGCCGGAGCTCCCAGAGGGCGATGGCGCTCCGATTCCGCTCGAGCTTTCGCATGAGCACGCGGCGGGCGAGCTGCACATTCCCGACGGCTACGCGGTCCTCGAGGGCGAAGCCGGGGGCGGACGGCGGGCGGTGGGCGTCGTCGTATCGCGCTTCAACGGGAAGGTGACAACGCAGCTCCTCGACCGCGCGCTCGAGGAGCTCGAGGCGGCCGGAGTGCGCCAGGAGACGATCACGATCATGGTCGTCCCCGGTGCGTTCGAGCTCCCGCTCGCAGCGACGGCCTTGGCGAAGACGCGCCGCTTCGCCTGCGTCGTCGCGCTCGGCTGCATCATCCGCGGCGACACGCCGCACTTCGACTACGTCGCGAGTGAGGCCGCCAGCGGCCTCCAGCTCGCGGCACTCGAGACCGGGGTCCCCGTCTCGTTCGGCGTTCTGACCCTCGATCGCGTGGAGCAAGCCGAGGCGCGGATCGAAAAGGGTGCGGAGGCTGTCCGCAGCGCGCTCGAGATGGCAGACCTCTTCTCGCACCTCCGCGCGGCCGCGTCGCGCTGACGTGAGTCGCGGCTGAGCCGGAGCAACGACAGCGCTCGCGAAGCGAGCGCCTCTAGGGATCTCCGCGCGACACGGAGCTCCGAGTAGGAGCTTCGTTTCGCTGCGCAACAGGGTTCGTGCTGCACCGAAGCAACGACAGCGCTCGCGAAGCGAGCGCCTTTAGGGATCTCCGCGCGGCACGGAGCTCCGAGTAGGAGCTTCGTGCCGCTGCGCAACAGGGTTCGTGCTGCACCGAAGCAACGACAGCGCTCGCGAAGCGAGCGCCTTCAGGGATTTCCGCGCGTCACGGAGCTCCGAGTAGGAGCTTCGTGCCGCTGCGCAACAGGTAGAGTGCTCGGCCGCATGTCCAAGGTCTGCGCCATCTGTGGGAAGAAGCCCGGCTTCGGCAACAGCCGCAGCCACTCGATGGTGGCCACGAAGCGGCGCTTCAACCCGAACCTGCAGCGCGTCCGCGTGCTGCTCGACGGGCACCCGACGCGCGCCTACGTCTGCACGCGCTGCCTCAAAGCCGGAAAAGTTCAAAAGGCGCTCTGACGCCGCAGGCCGCCGGTCGCTGCCGGCCCGCGAAGCGGACCTCCGCGACCGGCTCGACGCTCGCTGCGCGATCCTGCGCGCTCGCTTCCGAGCGCCGCCCCGGCGGCGCGAGAGTGTTCTGCGCTCAGGATGATTAAGCTCGCGGCGTGGAGCGTGAGCAGTTCGTGGTCGCGTCGTCCGAGCTCGGCCAGATCGCCGTCTCGGCGGAGGCCGTCGCGCAGATCGTCGGCTACGCGGCCGCCGAGAGCTACGGCGTCGTCGCCCTCGCCGGGCGAAGCCGCTTCTCACGTCTCGTGCCGTGGGGGATCAAGAAAGGGGTCGACGTCGCGCGCCGCGACGACGGGCTCGTGGTCGAGCTCCGCGTCGTGGTCGAGCACGGTCTCAAGCTCGCGGAGGTCGCGGCCGCTGCGCGCGCGCGGGTCCTCTACGAGCTGGAGCGGATGATCGGGATCCCGGTCGCCTCGCTCGAGGTTCATATCGAGAGAGTTCGGTCGCGCTGATGGAGCTCGAGGCCGTACGTCATCTCTCCCGCTGCGCGCTTCAGAACCTCGAGGCGCACCGTCGTCGGATCGACGACCTGAATGTCTATCCCGTCCCGGATGGGGACACCGGTACGAACCTCGTTCTTACGCTTCGGTCGATCGTCGAGGCGCTCGACAGCTCGACCGCAGCGCAGAGCGACGCCGTTGCCAAGGACGTCACGAGGGCGGCGCTCATGGGTGCTCGCGGCAATTCCGGCGTCATCTTCTCCCAGATCGTGCGGGGCTTCGTGGGCGTGCTCGGGCAGTCGGAAGACGTCAGCACACCGCGGCTGCGCCGCGCGTTTCGGAGCGCGAGCGACGCGGCCTATCGTGCCGTCAAGCGTCCGGTCGAGGGCACGATGCTCACCGTGATCAGGGAGATGGCCGAGGAGGGCGAACGGAAGGAGATCCGGCGGCTCCCGGGGCCGGAGTTCCTCGCAACGGTTCTCGCGCGCGGAGAGGACGCGCTCGCGCGAACGCCCGAGATGCTCGATGTCCTGCGGAATGCGGGCGTCGTCGATGCCGGAGGGGCAGGGCTCGTCGAGATCGCCCGCGGTCTCGTCCTCGGAGCCTCCGGCGAGCCGGTCCCAGAGGCACCTGTGGAAGCCGAGGCGCTCAGCCTGGCCGCGATCCATCAGGAGCTCTCGAAGTACCGCTACTGCACGGTGTTCGTCGTCGAGGGCGAGAATCTCGACCAGGTCGCACTCGAGAGCACGCTCGAGCAGATGGGCGACTCGCTTCTCGTGGTCGGAGACGAGTCTGCGCTCAAGGTGCACGTCCACACCGACGACCCCGGCGCAGCGCTCTCGGCGGCCACGCTCCTCGGGGTCGTCGAGAGCGTGGAGATCGCCAACATGCACCACCAGACGGCGCAGCGCGAGGACCGTCTGCTGGGGAGCGGAAGCGTCTCCATACCGACACTCGAGACCGGGGTCGTCGCAGTGTGTCCGGGGCGGGGCAACCGCCGGCTCTTCGAGAGCCTCGGCGCGACCCGCGTCATCGAAGGGGGGCAGACGATGAATCCTTCCGCAGCGGAGATCGTCGAGGCGATCGACGCGGTTCCCGCTGCGGAGGTGCTCGTGCTGCCGAACAACTCGAACGTGATCCTTGCGGCGGAGCAGGCGGCGTTGCACAGCGTCAAGGCGGTGCGCGTCGTCCCCTCGACGTCCGTGCAGGCGGGGCTCGCCGCGATGGGCCGCTACGTGTCGACGAACACGCCGGAACAGAACGAGGAGGACATGCTCGACGCCCTCGCTTCCGTCGCGACGGGAGAGGTCACGATCGCCTCGCGCGACGCGGAGCTCGACGGGATCCAGATTCGCAAGGGTGACGTTCTCGGCCTCGTCGACGGAACCGCTGTCGCCGCCGCCGCCGACATGGACGCGGTTCTGAGCGAGGTCGTCTCCCGGGTGCTCGTGGGCGGGCGGGAGTGGCTCGCCATTCTCACGGGAGACGGTGCTCCGCCGCTCGACGGGCTCGTGGCTGCGGTCGAGCGCGATCATCCCGGCGTCGTCATCGAGGTGCACGACGGCGGTCAGCCGCACTATCCCCTTCTCGTCGTCGCGGAGTGAGGGCATGGACGGACCCATTCGGGTGCTGCTCGTCGAGGACAACGACGTCTACCGCGAGTCGCTCGTGTTCCTGTTGCAGAGGCTCGACGGGATCGACGTCGTGGGCGCTGTTGCCGACGGTGCTTCGGCCCCGTCGGCGTGCGTCGAGCTCGCGCCGGACGTCGCCGTCGTCGACTACCGGTTGCCGGACGTCGACGGCGCCCACGTCGCGGCGGATCTCCGGGCCCGCTGCCCCGGCGTCACCGTCGTTTTCCTGAGCGCGTCGGCGGGGCGGGACGAGTACGATGCCGCGCACCGCGCGGGCGCCGCGCTCGTGCGGAAAGACCAGGGAGTCGACGCGCTCGTCGGCGCCGTGCGCTCCGCGGCTGGGAGGTGACGCGAGTGAACCTGACCACCGAGAACACGGCCGTCGTGCTCGATTCGACGTCGGACTATCCCGAGGCGCCGTCCCGCTTCCCGAACATGCGCTTCGTCCCGCTGTACGTACGGTTCGGCGACGACACGTACCGTGACTACGTCGACCTCGGCCCCGTCGAGTTCTACGAGAGGCTCCGCACGTCCACCGTCGTGCCGGCCACGGCTCAGCCGACTCCCCAAGACTTCCTCGATGCGTACGAGGGCCTCGCCGGATACGAGCGCATCTACTCCCTGCACGTCTCCTCGAAGGTGTCCGGAACCTTCCAGAGCGCCGAGCTCGCGGCCCATGAGGTGGGAGGCGACAAGGTGCGGGTCGTCGACTCCCTCAGCGCGTCTCTCGGGATCGCCCTACTGGCGCACGCCATCCAGCGTCGACTGGCTCGCGGGACGACCGACGAGGAGATCGACGAGCTCGTCGCCCGTTTCCACCGCGATTGCGGCGTCGTCTTCACGGTCGAGACCCTCGAGTACCTCCAACGTGGCGGGCGGATCGGACGAGCGGCGGCAATCGCGGGCTCGCTCCTGAACGTCCGGCCGATCCTCGGAATCGAGGACGGCGTCGTCGTGGCCGTCGCGCGTGTGCGGGGTCGCCGGAAGTCGATAGCCGAGTTCGAGCGCCGTCTCCTCGACGCGACCACGGACGGCCCGGGCTTGCGGGTGGCCATCGCGCACGCCGATGCGGCGGAGTGGGTTGGCACCCTGAGCGAGGTCGTCTGGCGCGTGCGCCCGAAGGCCGAGATCGAGTTCACCTCCATGCTCGGGGCGGTCGTCGGAACCCATGCGGGCCCCGGCGCTGTCGGCTTCTTCTGGTTCCAAGATGAGTAGCCCGTGACGAGACGCGACCATCGCGGACGCGAAGCGGACGCCTTCAAGGGTCTTTGCGCTGCCGGGATCCGCTGAGCGGATCCCGGCATGAGGCGCAGAAGACAGTCGAGCATCGCGATTGTCTTCGAGACGCACTCGACGACTACCGACAACGAGCGTTGGATCGCTTCGGGCTGGCTCGACGGCCGACTCTCGCAGGCAGGCAGGCGACAGGCGAAGGAGTTGGGCGAACGTCGCTCCCAGGACGAGATCACCGCCGTCTTCACATCTGATCTCGGTCGCGCGATCGAGACGACGGACATTGCGTTCGGAGGCCGCGGCGTCCCGATCTTCCATGACTGGCGACTTCGAGAGTGCAACTACGGCGAGCTGAACGGCACGCCTGTCGCGAGGCTCGAGACCGAGCGATCGCACCACGTCTACGAGCCCTATCCGGGCGGAGAGAGCTACAGCCAGGTCGTCGTGCGCGTCCAGAGCTTCCTGCACGATCTCCCGCCGCGCTTCGAGGACGAGCGAGTCGTCGTGATCGGCCATTCGGCTACTCAGTGGGCGCTCGATCACCTCCTCGAAGGTGCCCCACTTCCCGAGCTCGTGGAGGGCTCGTTTCGGTGGCAGGACGGCTGGCTCTACAACCTCGTCACTCCCTGACACGCGGAGCGGTCGTCCGGGAGCTGGACCTATAGTGATGCGCGGTTGTGAAGGGGAAGAGCGCTCGTAGCGGCCTCTCGGTCGGCTTCGCCGGCCTCGATGCGCCTGATGCGTGGCCCCGACCGAGAAGCGCGCCACGCCCGGAACGCCTCGCGGCGTCCGTGGAAACGCTGCACGGCGTCGGTCCGACGCTCGGGCGCCGCCTTGGGCGCCTCGGCCTCGAGTCAGTCGGAGACCTCCTTCGGCAGCGACCCCGGCGGTACGAGGAGCCGGTGCCGACGAAGCGGATATCCGACCTCTTCGGTGACGACGAGGCCGTGATCGAGGTCGTCGTCCGGGCTGTGTCGAGCCGTCGCCGCGGACGCCTCAAGATCTTGACCGCCCGCGTGGCCGACGACACCGGCGAGATCAAGGCCACATGGTTCAATCAGCCGTGGCTCGAGGAGATGCTCTCCGCGGGGACTCGGGTGCGGTTGCGGGGGAAAGCCAATAGGTACGGCTTCGCCGTCACGTCGTACGACCTCGACGGCGAGGCGGAGACGGCCGACTTCGCGCCTGTCTACCCGGCGAGCGAGGACGTCGCGCAGAAGAGGCTCCGCGAGCTGCGCGGTCAAGCGCTCGCCCTGGTCAGGGACGCGGGCGAGCCGTTGCCTGCTCCACTGCTCGCCCGCGAACGGCTCCCGCTCCGCGCGGACGCCCTTGCTGCTCTCCATCGGCCTCGGTCTCTGGCCGAGGCCGAGGCCGGGCGCATGCGTCTTGCGTTCGAGGAGCTGCTCGTGCTCCGCCTCGCGCTCGCTCGCACCGCGGCTGAGCGAGAGCACGCATCCGCCGTTCCGCTCGGCGCCCCCGGCGAGCTGATCGGTCGGTACCTGGCATCGCTTCCGTTCACGCTGACTCCCGATCAGGAGCGCTCCATCGCGGAGATCGACGCCGATCTCGAGCGCTCGATCCCGATGCAACGCCTCCTCCAGGGTGACGTCGGCTCGGGAAAGACGGTGGTCGCGCTCTACGCGCTCCTCCGCGCCGTCGAGCTCGGACGCCAGGGCGCGCTCATGGCTCCCACCGAGACGTTGGCGGAGCAGCACTTCTTGACGATCGACGAGCTTTGCGCGCCGCTCGGGGTTCGCGTCTCGCTGCTGACGAGCTCGCTTGCCGCCCGCGAACATGCTGCCGCGCGGCAGCTCATCGCTTCCGGAGACGCGCACATCGTGGTCGGGACACACGCTCTCATCCAGAAGGAGATCGACTTCCACGACCTCGCGGTCGCCGTCGTCGACGAGCAGCACCGCTTCGGCGTTGGGCAGCGAAGCGCGCTCGTGGAAGGTCGCAGCCCGCACGTCCTCCACCTCACCGCGACGCCGATCCCGCGAACGCTCGCTCTCACCGTGTTCGGGGATCTCGACGTCAGCGAGCTCGCACAGCCGCCCGCGAGCCGGAAGCCGGTCATCACGGCGTGGGTCACGGAGGAGCGGAGCTCGGAGGCCTACCAGCGGCTCTGCCGTCACCTCGACGACGGCCGTCAGGCGTACGTCGTCTGCCCGCTGATCGAAGAGTCGGAGACGAAGGTCGCTCGCGCGGCCGAGGCCGAGGCCGAGCGGATTCGCAGCGCCGAGCTCGCGGGCTACCGCGTGGGCTGCCTCCACGGCCGCCTGCGGCCGGCGGAACGGCGCGGCGTGATGGCTAGCTTCAAGGCGCGCGAGCTCGACGTCCTCGTCGCGACGACCGTGATCGAGGTCGGGATCGACGTGCCCAACGCGACCATCATGATTGTCGAGCATGCCGAACGACTCGGACTGTCCCAATTGCACCAGCTTCGCGGCCGGGTCGGACGAGGCCGCAAGGGCGGACGATGCGTGTTGCTCTACGAAGATTCCGGCCAAACCGCGGCCAGGCGACTCGGCGTGCTGTGCGAGACC
>DATDOS010000222.1:0-3017 GCA_035293125.1 Gaiellaceae bacterium
CGAACGATCATCACCGTCTACACGGCTGGCCTCGTCTCGGCACCGGCGACGACGGCGTCGAAGCTGTTCACGATCGTCCTCGTCGTCTGGGGTGTGGCAATCTTCCTGTACGTCTTCGGCCTGATCATCGAGCTCACGGTCGGCGGGACGGTGAGCGGGGCCTGGGAAGCGCGGAGGTTGAGAAGGCGAGTGGAGCGGCTGACGGACCACGTGATCATCTGCGGCTTCGGTCGCGTAGGCCGCCGCGTGGCCGCCGAGTTCGCGGCGACGGGGACCTCGTACGTGGTCGTCGACCGCAATCCCGAGTCGGTCGAGGCGGCGCGAGAGGTGGGTGCGCTCGTTGTCGACGGAGATGGAACCAACGACGACGATCTTCGGAAGGCAGGCATCGACCGCGCAAAGGCGCTCGTCGCCTCCGTCGACTCCGACGAGGCGAATCTCTTCATCACGCTCTCCGCGCGCGCGATGCGTCCGAGCCTGACGATCGTCGCCCGCTCGTCGGTGGACGCCACCGCGAGGAAGCTCCTCCTCGCAGGGGCAAACCATGTCGTGCAGCCGTACACGTCCGCGGGCCTGCAGATGGCCAACGTCGTCCTGAAGCCGCAGGTGGCGGCTTTTCTCGACATCGCCACGACCGCCGGCGGCGAGATACCGGAGCTTCGCTTCGAGGAGATCGTCGTGTCGCCCGACTGCGAGCCGTGCGGGAGGTCGATCCGCGAGCTCCGAATCCGGGACGTGACCGGCGCCCTCGTGGTCGCGATTCGCCGGCTGGACGGGGCCTTCGAAGTGACACCGAGCCCCGATGCCGTCTTCGAAGCCGGCGACATCCTCATCGGCGTCGGTACGACCGAGGAGATGGCGAAGCTCGAGGCGCTCTTCGCCCCGCGTGGGGTAACGGTTGCCTGACCCGGTCTCGCGCCTCGCCGAGGCGCTCACCGACATCGCCGGCGCACCCGCCGCGCTCGAGCGTCCGAGCGACCCCGAGCACGGCGACTACGCGACGAACGTCGCGCTGCGGCTGGCGCCGAGCCGTGGGCGCCCTCCCCGCGAGATCGCCGCGGAGATCGCGGCCGAAGCGGCGCAACAGGGCCTCGTCGACGCGGCCGAGCCGGCCGGGCCCGGCTTCGTCAACCTCCACGTGGCGGACGCCTGGCTCGCCGACGCAGTGGGGGAGATCGTCGCGGCGGGCGACGCATTCGGCGCCGGATCGGCTGCAAGGCGGGAGCGCATCCAGGTCGAGATGGTCTCCGCCAATCCGACGGGGCCGCTGACCGTCGCCTCCGCGCGAAACGCCACCTACGGCGACTCGGTGGCGAGGCTGCTCACCTTCGCGGGGCACGACGTCGAGCGCGAGTACTACTACAACGACGCCGGAGCGCAGATGGAGCGCTTCCACGCCTCCGTCGAGGCCGTGCGACGCGGGGAGGAGCCGCCCGACGACGGGTACCGGGGCGACTACATCGCCGAGCTCGCGAGCCTTCCCGGAGACCCGGTGCCCGCGATGCTCGAGCGGATCGAGGCCACGCTCGTGCGCTTCCGGATCGACTTCGACACCTGGGAGCGCCAGAGTGCCGTCGAGGCCGAGATCCCCGAGGCAGTTGCGCTTCTCGACACGTACGAGGAAGACGGCGCGCTATGGGCCCGCACGAGCGCTCACGGCGACGACAAGGATCGCGTCCTGATCCGCTCCGAAGGGACGCCCGGCTACTTCGCGGCCGATGCTGCCTACATCCGGCGCAAGTATGGGCGGGGCTTCGACCGTCTCATCTACGTCCTCGGCGCCGACCATCACGGCTACGTCGGCCGGCTGCAGGCGCTCGCCGAGATGCTCGGCCATCCTCGCGACTCGCTGGAGGTCCTCATCTACCAGCTCGTGAACCTGGTCGAGGCCGGCGAGGCGAAGCGGATGTCGAAGCGTCGCGGCGACGTCGTCTTCGTCGACGACCTCATGGACACGATCGGCGTCGACGCGGTCCGTTGGTTCCTGGTTTCCCGAGGCCACGACCAGACGATCGAGCTGGACGTCGATCTCGCGAAGCAGCGGACGCAGAAGAACCCCGTCTACTACGTCCAGTACGCGCACGCCCGTATCGCCGGGATCCTCCGCAATGCGGGCGACCGGGACCTTGTGGCTCAGAGCCACAAGGTCGATTCCATCCCGTCTCTCTCCGGTGAGGAGCGCGAGCTCGCGAAGCGACTGCTCGAGTTCCCGGCTCTCGCAGCAGAGGCGGCAGAGCGCCGCGCGCCACACGCGATCCCGAACTACGCGATCCGGGCGGCCGACGACTTCCACCGCTTCTACCACCACCACCGCGTCCTCGGGACGGAGACAGAAGGATTCCGGCTCGCGCTCTGCGCCGCAACGCAGGGAATCGTCGCCCGCTGCCTCGATCTCATCGGAGTCGAGGCGCCGGAACGGATGTAGGATCAGACGACGTGAACGCCGGGATTCCGGATCGCAATCTCGCGCTCGAGCTCGTCCGTGTCACGGAGTCTGCCGCCACCTTTGCGTCTCGCTGGATCGGGCGCGGGGACAAGATCGCGGCCGACCAGGCCGCCGTCGACGCGATGCGCCTCATGCTCGACACGGTGAGCATGCGCGGTGTCGTCGTCATCGGCGAGGGAGAGAAGGACGAGGCGCCGATGCTCTTCAACGGCGAGGAGGTCGGGGACGGGACCGGCCCGGAGGTCGACGTGGCAGTCGACCCCTTGGAAGGAACTCGCCTGACGGCTCTCGGGATGCCGAACGCGATCTCCGTCATCGCCGTCGCCGAGCGCGGAACCATGTTTTTCCCCGGAGCGGCGCTGTATATGGACAAGATCGCTGTCGGGCCGGAGGCAGCGGACGCGATCGACATCGACGCGTCGCCGACGGAGAACCTCGAGCGCGTCGCGGAGGTCAAGGACTGCGGCGTCAACGACCTCACCGTCGTCGTCCTCGAGCGCGACCGCCACGACGACCTGATCGCCGAGCTGCGCGAGGCGGGAGCGCGGGTGAACCTCATCCGCGACGGAGA
>DATDOS010000223.1:0-34223 GCA_035293125.1 Gaiellaceae bacterium
TGTATCGGATCGTCAGGCGCTGTCCACCGACGCTCGACGACTTCCGGTCGTACGAGGCGCTCGGGAAGACATACAACCGTCGCGACTTCTTCAAGGGCATCGGCGTGTCCACGCACACATCGCACAGACGGGCGGTCTCGATCGCTTGACGCTTCGGTCATGGTCGCGCGGTAGCGACAGTCGACCTCCGAGCGGCTCCGATCGTGTGGGCTCGGACGGGAGCGCAGGGTCAGACACGTTCCGGGGTCTGGCTGAAGCCAGACTCCGTGGTTCAGACACGTTCCGGGGTCTGGCTGAAGCCAGACCCCGTGGTTCAATGTGACGAGCATGAGTAAGAACCAGTACACGCTGTTCGACCGGGCGTCAGGGAACTGGCTCGATTGGTTCGACACGCTCGCCGAAGCCGAAGAGGCGCGCGCCCGCTGGGTGGCAGCGGCCCCACAGGCTGCCGACGATCTCGAGATCTGGGACGACAAGAAGGGCGCTCGGATCGAGCTCGATCCCGAGACGCTTCGTCCCGCGCCGGCCGCGTAGGCGCTCATCGCTCGCTTGTGTCTGTAGCGCGAGCGGTCATGGCTCGAGAAGCCATCTGGCGCAGCAGGATGCCTGGTGCTGAAGTGGGCGGGTGCCACACGAGCCGACTCCGCTCTATCTCGTGTTCGACGGCGCCGCGCTCGAAGGTCTCCTCTATCGGATCGTCGCTGGCTGCCCGCCTGACCGCGACGACTTCCGGTCGTACGAGGCGCTCAACAAGCCGTACAACCGCCGCGACTTCTTCAAGGGCGTGGGCGTTTCCATGCATACGACGCGCGAACGATCGCTCGCGACTTTGCGGCGGTTCGGCAGCGGTCGCGCGATCGCGACATTGGATCTTCGTGGCCAGGACATCGCGTGGGCCAGAACAGGCGGGGCGAGTCACGTCACAGTCTGGGCGCCGCCAGAGCTGCTCATGCGACACGTGCTTCAATGCGAGCGTCATGACTAGGTTCGTCGTGCTCGACCAGATCACCCGCAACCAGCTCGGCGAGTTCCCGACGGTCGAGGAGGCGGAGGCGTGTCTGCTCCGCTTCGTCAACGCAGATCCGAGCGCCGCCGAGCACCTCGAGATCTGGGACGACGAGCTGGATGTCCGGCTCGAGATCGATCCCGCGGCGCTTCGTCCCGCTCCGGCTGCGTAGGGCGTCATCGCTCGCCCGAGCGAGTATCGCCAGCGGTCATGGCTCGAGAAGCCATCTGGCGCGGCACAGCCTCCTCTATCGGATCGTCGAGGGCTGCCCGCCTGACCTCGACGACTTCCGCTCCTACGAGGTGCTGGGGCGTCCGTATAACCGCCGTGACTTCTTCAAGGGCGTTGGCGTGTCCATGCGCACGACGCGGGAGCGAGCCATTGCAATCGCTCGCTACTACCGTCAAGGCCGAGCAGTGGCGACCGTGGACATTCGTGGCGCCCAGGTTGCGTGGGCGCGTACGGGAGGGCAGGGTCAGACACGTTCCGGGGTCTGGCTGAAGCCAGACCCCGTGGTTCAGACACGTTCCGGGGTCTGGCTGAAGCCAGACCCCGTGGTTCAATGTGACGAGCATGAGTAAGGGCCGGTACATCCTGCTCGACCAGGCCTCGCGCAATGAGCTCGGCGAGTTCGACACGCTCGCCGAGGCCGAAGAGACACTTGCCCGCTTTCTGGGTGCCGCCCCGGAAGCACACGATGACCTCGAGATCTGGGACGACGATGAGGGCGTCCGTGTCGAGGTCGATCCCGCGAAGCTTCGTCCGGCTCCTGCGGCGTAGGCGCTCACCGTTCGCCTGATCCGGTAAAGAGCCGGTCGATCTCGTCCCGTTCCGGCTCCGCGACCTCCGGGCTGGGCGCCGGAGCTGCGGGAGCGGCGAGCGCGAGGTCGTCCGAGTGCCGGTAGTACGCCGCGACCATCGCGGGAGGAGGCTCGTTCGGTCGCAGCATGAGAGAGCGGATGCCCGTGCCGAAGATCTTTGCGAGGTGGTGCCACACGATCGCCTCGACGCCTCGCGGGTCGAGGAGGCCGGTCTCGAGCTCGTGGTAGTAGCGCGCGAGCTTCTCCTCCTTCTCGGGCACGACGCCGAGCCACGACGCGAGCGTCCCCACCACCTGGCTGCGGCGGAGGCCGAGCCGGACGCGGGCGGCGAGCATCGGCGGAGCGGACTCCTCCGTCGGCACGAGCTCGGCGAAGGTCGCGAGCGTCTCCGCGCTCGGCGCGGGCGCGTGAGAGGCGGCGACGAAGCCGTCGAGGAGTGCGGCGAGCTCGTCGCGGTCGTCCGCGGCGCGCTCGAGGTAGTCGCGCACGTCGGGATGCTCGCCTCGCGCGAAGCGAGCGGCGAACTCCTCGAAGAGCAGCTCGGCGACGGTTCTCATGCGAAGGTCTCCCTCAGCGCGGTGCACGCGCGGTGGAGCGCTTGGTCGACGGCGTTCCGTTTCTTGCCGAGGTGCCGCGCGATGCCCTCGATCTCGTAGCCGTGGAGAAGGCGCAGGCGCGCGACCTCGCGATCTCCGGGCGGGAGCTTCGCGAGCGCGAGGGAGAGGTCGTAGCGGGTCTCGACGTCCCCGTACGGATTCGCCGCGTGGAAGACCTCCTCGGGCACGTCGTCGTCGAGCTCGACGAGGATCGCGCGCCCGCGCTCGTAGAAGCCCTTCGTCGTCCACTCGATCACCTTGTGCACGACGACGCGGTAGGGAACGGAGTAGCGCCGGCCGCGCTCGAGCTCCGAGAGGAGCCGGACGGCGACGGCCTGCGCGCAGTCGAGGGCGTCGTCCTCTGAGCGGCAGCGAACGCGACAGCGCAGGATGATCGACTCGTAGTAGCCCTCGACGAGCATGTTGACCTCGTGGGCGGCGAGGAGTCGTGTGTCCTCGGCGTCTCTCGCATCGTGCATCGAGGAGACAGTCAGGTCGGACACGGCTCGATCTTACGGCTGCACCGTGCAGGAGCTGAGTCGCGGTCCGGTCTCGGGAGCTGGGTCTGTCTTCTGATCTGACTACACTGGGCTCGAGTGAACGTCGTCGGACCGGTACCGAATGCGGAAACCGTTGAGGTGCTGCTCGACACGACGTGGCGTCTGGCCTCGGCCGAGGCGGCTCGAACCGATGCGCTCGACCGGAAGGCGGCTACCGTCGCGACGTTTACCTCGGTCCTGGCAGTCCTCACCGCGACGCTTGGAATCCGCTTCGTGGAGGAGCTCGAGTCTTGGTGGGCGGTTGTTGTCTTCGTGGCGGGCCTCAGCGTGCTTACCGGCGCCGTTCTCTGCGCCGTCCTCGCGCTAATGCCCCGGGAGTACTTGACGCTGGGAACGGCCTACCTGCGGCGGTTCCCCACATGGGGCGAGATCCTCAAGCCGCCCGAGAGAGTTCGCGGCGAGACCATGCGCGGTCTCGTCGAGGCGATAGCGAACGAGCGCGAGACGAACGACCGGAAGATCGGGCTCATCCGCTGGAGCTTCATTCAACTCCTCGTGGGACTCGTGCTCATCGCGGCTGAGGGCGCTACCCTTGGGTTCGAGGATATGTTGGGATGAGCGACGAGCCAGACGTGCCGGTCGAGCCCACTCCGGAGCGACCCGAGCCGCAGCCGGCAGCCGATGACTCGCCCTTCGAACTCCCGCCCCTAGACGTTCAGGAGAAGGGTCTCGACCGGTTCGGGGTGGAGACGCGCGATGGCGACCGATGAACGCATCCAGCGGCCACCGCCCCAGGTGGATCCGGATGAGAGCCCCTTCGAGGTCCCGCCGATTGAAGGGCTGCCCTTGACGGCGCTCGAGCGAGAGAACCTCCGCAGGGTGATCGAGGAGTTCGACCGCGAGCGGACGGCCGAGTCTCTCGCCAACTCGGCACAAGCCTCCTGAAGAGCCGGACGGCGACGGCCTGCGCGCAGTCGAGCGCGTCGTCCTCTGAGCGGCAGCGGACGCGGCAGCGCAGGATGATCGACTCGTAGTAGCCCTCGACGAGCATGTTGTGCTCGTGGGCGGCGAGGAGTCGGGTGTCCTCGGCGTCTCTCGCATCGTGCATCGAGGAGACAGTCAGGTCGGACACGGCCTGATCTTACGAGGCTTCAAGCGACGTCTTGCGCGTCGTGGCGCCCGCGGGCACCCTCGAAGCACGGAAGAGGAGGACGTCTACCGAGACGACTTCAACCTCGTGTTGAAGATGCTCGCCGAAATCCGCGAGAAGGTCGACACGATCCTCCGTTACATTGAGGATGAGGAGGACGGCGATGAAGAAGAAGAGGAAGATCGTCCAGACGCCTGAGGAGCGCGAGGAGCGCGACATCCGCTCCGAGGCGATCGACAGGATGCTGAAGGAAAGGTTCGAGCGCGAGGAAGAGCTGGCCGCGAAGGACCCGAACTACCGCGGAATCGGCTACTGGATCGCGCAGGTTCGCGCGGAGCGCGAAGCCGAGAACGCCGCCTGACGACCGCCGCCCGCGCACACGGCTCGGACACGCCCCGATCCAACGAGCGGGCATGTCGACCGAATCACCCGCCGCTGGGCGAGCCGCGAGCACTGGCATGCAGGCGTCCTGCTCGTCTGGACGCGAGAGACGGACGAGTTCGGCTCCCTCGTGACGGAGATGCTCGCGATGCTGGAGAACATCGGTGACCAAGACGCATGGGCGAATCTCGTACTGGCCATGTGACGCTGCTCAGGGAACACCTCGCAGGCGGGGGTCGGTGGCGACTCGTGGTCTTTGCTGCGGCAGCCCGGCGAGCGCCGACTCCGGGGCGCGATAGGAAGCGCACGCCCCGCGCACGACCCGTGGGTCTGGCTTAAGCCAGACCCCAATGCGCGGGGCCCGATCTTACGAGGGCTCAAGGCGTCGCGACCGTAGCTCCTCGAGGCGATGTTGCGCCTGCTCAGGGCTCATCGCTCGAATCTCGGCCTCGGCGATACCGGCTTTCAGAAGGCCGGAGACGACCCATGTGGGGATCGACGGGCCGGTCGGCGGGGAAGGCTCAGCGGCTGCCCGCGGCACCGGTTGACCGCTGCGCAGCGCCTCCCAGAACAGATCCTCGCTCTCGAGCTCGAGCTGGTCGCGCAGGATGTGACGCCAGAGTCGCGCATCCCCGATCTCGTCGTTGCCGTGCGAGGCCTTCGTACGGAGGATTCGGCCGTCCGGGAGGAACCTGCGATAGCGGACGTGATCTCCGGTGCCGCCGCGCGTTCGGCCTCGCGCCTCCCAGCCGTCGATCTCACAGAACCGCCGGAGGTCGCTCCAGCGCGGCTGCGGCACTACGCCTCGACGGGCACGCGTGGTTCTGCAAAGAGGACGTCCGGCAGGCTGCCAGCCGAGTCCGCGACGAAGGCCCGCAGCACGTACGGGAAGTGATCGGCGCGGTTGGGAGCTCGCAGATAGCGACCCGCGTCTCCCATGTACTCGTCGACGTACTCACGGACTTCCTCGACCAGGTCGCTCTGCGCATCGTCGAACGACGCGCCGCGACCGTAGAGCGCGAGCTCCGGAAGCCAGATGCTCACCGCATCCGCCTCGAACAGGACTTCGGGATGGAACTCGTAAAGGCTGAGAACGAGCTCGAGCTCGTCCGATCCGATCAGCAACCCGCGCTCCCCGCGTCCCCGCTCGATCAGCACCGGCCAACGGTCATGGACGGCCCGACTGAAGAAGGACGACCATTGCCTGCGCGCGTTTGTCGCGGAGACTGAATGCGACATGTGTACATAGTGATCACTCCGTACGCTGGCGTCAATCCCCATCGCCATGCGTGGAGCGTGGCCCGGAAGGTAGAGCGCGGGCGGGCACTCTCGAGGAGTGGAGGAGGAGCAAGGAATCTATCGCGGAGAAGTCATCGAGATCATGGGTGCCATCGCCGACATCGGGGTCGACGTCCGCCGGATCTTGTGGTACATCGAAGGAGGCGACGACGATGAGTGGGAAGAGGAGGAAGAGGAAGAAGATCCCTCCGGAGACGCTTGAGCGTCTCATGGCCGAGGATGAGCGCTACCAGGCGCTCTTGCGGTTGATCGAACGAGCGAAGATCGAGCTCGCCACCGGCAAGCGTCCGCCGCCGGATCCGTCGCCCGCGCGCTGACCGCGTAAGACCCGCGTCTCCGCATAAGAACTCGCCTCGCGGCGCGCGACTCCCTTTCAGACAAGCGAAAGGAGTCGCAGATGATCGAGAACCTTCAAATCGGCGATGCCGTGGAGCACCGCGGGATCGTGATCGCACCGCTCTTCCCCCGCCGCGACCCGGTCGCGGAGTACATCACGCTCGACGAGGCTCTGCCGCGAGGTCTTCGGATCCGCGAGGTCGACGACGCCGGCACCGTGCCAGAGCTTGTCGTCGAGAACCCGCTCGCCGAGCGTGTTCTCCTGTACGACGGTGAGGAGCTCGTCGGCGCCAAGCAGAACCGCATCCTCAACGTGAGCGTCCTCGCGGAGGCGAAGTCGAGCCTTCGCATTCCCGTCTCCTGCGTCGAGCAGGGACGGTGGCGACGCGACACCGTGGATTTCGCCGCCGCTCGCCACATCTCGCACGCGCAACTTCGCCGGCGGAAGGCAGAGGCGCAGGCCGCCCGGCCGCTTGCCCGTGGCGTCGCCCAGGGCGAGGTGTGGGACGCCGTTCACGAGAAGGTCGTCCGCATGTCGGTGGACGCTCCGACCGGCGCCGCCTCAGATGTCCATCGCGCCTACGCGCACGACATCCGTGCGCTCGAGGACGCGTTCCCCGCCCTGCCTGGGCAGTGTGGCGCGATCCTTGGGATCGGGCCCGATATCTGCCTCGACCTTGTCTCGCTTCCGAACGCGTTCGCGCGCCTGTGGCCGAAGCTCCGCGCCGGCTACCTGCTCGACGCGCTCGAGCGCCTCGACGGCAAGCCGACCACCGCCTCGGCGATAGAGACTTTTGTGAAGGAGACGAACAAGTCGCTCACGACGCGCCAGCCGTCAGTCGGCCTCGGTGGGGACGTTCGCCTGCGCGGCGAGCGGGTTATCGGCTCCGGGCTCGAGCTCGAGGATGAGGTAATCCAGCTCTCGGCCTTCCGGAGTGAGGACGGCGGCCGCAGGGCGTTCGGCCGGATCGCGCGACCGAGTAGCCGACGATGATCACAGTGTGAGGTGAAAGGGGAAGCAACCGGCGGCTCGTCTGGATTCCACGGGCAGGCAATGAACCGAATGGCAGACAGCTGGGTCGTGATCGACTTCGAGACAGCTTCGGGGCGTGGGACGCCGTGCCAGGTCGCGGCTCTCCGGATGCAGGACGGGATCGCGCTCGACGCGTTTTCGACGTATGTATTCCAACCGGCCGACAGCTTCGATGGCTTCAACGTCAGCCTCCACGGCATCACTCCGGACATGGTGTCCGCCGCACCTCCGTGGCCATGTGTTGCCGAGGGGCTCCTCGAGTTCGCGAACGGCGCGCCGTTCGTCGCCCACTATGCGCCGTTCGACGTAGGGGTCATTCGCGACGCTTGTGACATCTGCGAACTCGCCCGTGCTGCGGTGCACGCAGAGCAGAGCCACGGCTCTGCCAAGACTTCCTATTCTTCACTGATTCGGCTATATTCACACTTGCTGTGAATAAGATAGGAAGTGTGAATATGACTCGTGAGCTAAACGCCCAAGTGCTCCGGATACTCCACGATGTCCCGGGGTTGACCGTTGTTGCCGAACCCGGGGGAACAGACCGGAGGGTCGACGCCATCCTGCAGTTTGGCGATCAGAGAGAGCCCGTCGCGATTGAGTTCAAGCGTACGGTCAACGCCGCAATGGCTTGGCAGCTCATCCAGCAGGCGAAGACGCTGCCGGACATGCCCCTCCTTGCTGTCGCAGGTGAGACCACCGCCGACGCACGAGCAATCCTCGAGCAGCACGGCATTGGCTTCGTGGACGGTCTCGGTAACGCGCACATCGAGCTGCCAGGACTGCTCATCCACCTCGAGGGCCGAAAGCAGGCACGTGGACCAGGCAAGGCAGCTCCGGCACGCCTCCGCGGCAAGGCGGGGGTCACCGCGCAGGCGTTGCTCGTTCATGGCGATAGGGAGTGGCAAGTCAGAGACCTTGCCGAGGAGGCTGGGATCTCGGCGGGTCTCGCCCATCGCGTTCTCGCTCGTCTCGAGAACGAAGGCATTGTCATGAGCGAAGGGGCCGGCCCAAGGCGGGTGCGACGCGTGGCGAACCCAGCCGCACTTCTCGACTTGTGGGTGGAAGAGCAAGATGAGCGTCCGATACGGACGCCTGGATATCTACTCGCCCGGGCTCCGAGAGAACTCATTCGTCGCCTCGGCGAAAACCTCGGTCACGCGGAGATCGACTACGCGTTTACCGGAGCGGCCGGCGCAAGCCTGGTCGCCCCGTTCGTCACGGCGATCCCGGTGGTCGAACTGTGGGTTATGTCAACTGCAGCTCCGGAGGAGCTCCACACCGGCGCTGGTACTCAGCCGGTGGGAGACGGACAGAACGTGGTCTTCGTGCAGGCGAGGAACGACGACCCCCTTGCGTACCGTGAGAGGACCGACGACGGCTGGGTGGCAAACCGCTTCAGGCTGTACGCGGACCTTCGGCGCGACCCGCGCCGGGGGCAAGAACAGGCAGAGCACCTTCGTGCTGAGGTGATCGGGTTCTGAGCCATCGCGAGCATCACTCCGACTACGACGAGGAGACAACTGCGCGCTGCGAGCGTGCCCTTGTGACCTTGCTCGGCGATCTTGGGCCCTGGCGTGAGCGCATCTACCTGGTGGGAGGCCTCGCGCCGAGGTATCTCGTCGGTCAGCTACCCGAAGGAGCGGCGGCCCACGTAGGGACGGCAGACATCGATCTCATTATCGGTATCGCGCTCGGTGACGAGACGCCCGAGACCTACCGCACGCTTCAGAACAACCTCGAGAAAGCGGGCTTCGAGCAGCGCACTCCGAGCTTCCGCTGGGCGCGCGACGTCGAGGGTGTCACCGTAGCCGTCGAGTTCCTCTGCGAGACGGACGCTGTGTCGCCTGGGGACATCTTTCGGCCGAAGGGCGAGTCGACGGGTTCAAAGCTGAGCGCGTTCAACGTTCGTGGCGCCCACCTCGTGCGTGACGACTTCATCGAGCGAGAGATCGAAGCCGAGCGCCTCGATGGAGGAGGACGCTCGAGAGTCGCCGTCCGTATCGCGAACGTCCTCCCATACGCGGTGCTCAAGATCCTCTCGTTCCAGGATCGCCATGACAACAAGGACGCGTACGACCTCGTGTTCACGCTCTTGAACTACGACGACGGACCTCGTGCGTGCGGGCAGGCTGCGCAGATGAGCCCCGTCGCGGATCATGAGCAGGTGCGGGAGGCTATTGCACTCCTCGAGGAGCGATTCGGCGACGTGGATCAGGATGGGCCAACGGCATACGCGAAGTTCCTTGCAGAACCCGGAGACGCAGAGGCCACGGCCCGACTCGAGCAGGAGGCCGTTGCCACGGTTCGGGATTTCGTGGGCGGACTTCTGTCGACGGACTGACTGAGGTCATCTCCTCGTCCGTCAGCAGTCGCTCTCCTGTGTGAAGTCCCATTCGAAGACGGATCGGCCCGCCTGCGAGCGCGCGTTGCATCTCGGAGGCCGCGACAACCGCACCGGTCGCGCGTTCGTACGCCAAGAAGAACGCGTCGCCCTGAGTGTCGACCTCGCCTGCCTCGATGGGAACGCAGCTTCGCCTCCGCGACGAGAGCTTCACGGGCACCCAGCGGCTCGACGACCGCCTACCGGTCGGGCACACATGCCGTGGCGGGCCGGCCGAGGTAGCGCCGATCGCCGATGCCGTCTCGATACGCACTGAGCGCACCCGAGGAGCTGGAGATCCTCGAGTCGTTCCAGCGACCGTCCTCGCGCATCCAGCGCTCGTCCCACCAGGACACCGCCCGTACGCCCGAGAGTCGTTTCGTGCGCAGCGCCGCGAACGCGTCGCGTATCCACCGTCCCTTGTCGCCCACTCGCGGATCCTCGACGACACCCCACTCGAACAGCGCGAACGGCTTGCGGGGAGCGGCTGCCCGGACGGCAGCGTACGCACGCTCGAGCTGCGGCGCGAGGCCTCGCCAGCTCTGGCCGACGTCGTCGGAGCCGTACACGGACGCACCGACCCAGTCGACGTAGCGGTCGCCCGGGTAGTAGGCACGAGGCACGTTCCACGGAGCGGCCGGCGCGCCCTCCGCATCGACGTGGAACGCAAAGCTGACGTTCGCGGCGCCGCGCGCGCGGAAGAGATCGACGATGTGGCGGTAGGCATCGCGGTAGGCGCGCGTGCCGGCGCGTCCGCCGGAGAGCGCACCGCTCCACGGGAACCAGTCGCCGTTCATCTCCGGCGCGAAGTCGATCATGACCGGCACCCCGGTCCGGCGCGCCCCGTCCGCCCAGGCCTCGAGCTCGGGATCCCAGCGTCCGCGGGCGAGGTCGCGCAGCCGGAAGACGGGATCGGCCTTTCCCAGCTCCTGCCGCGACCACGGCAGCATCCGTACGAGCGGGAGCGATCCGTGCTGCCAGATGCGCTCGACGGATTCCTTCGGGAAACGAACCCGGCCGCCGTCCCAGTGGTTCGAGAACGCGGCCCACGCGAGGTGCTTGCCCGCACGGGCCTCGAACGAGGCCATCCTCGCAGCGGTGACGGCATCCTCGTTCCGGGTCGCCGTCGAGAAGAACGGGAACGCGCCGGCGTATGCGGTGTTCGCCGGAGGCCGGGCGAGCGCGAGGTGCTCCCGCTGGCCGCACGGGACTCGAGCAGTGCCGGTGCCCGCCGCCGCGACGACCGCGACGAGGGCGAACAGCACGGCCACGATGGTCGTCGAGACCGGCTTCCAAGCAGGGCCGTGTCGCGGCCGCTCCGAAGGTGACTCCGACTCCACACAGGCATTCTGCGGCCAGATGTAGTCGGGCTCCGTAGTGTGCCGCAGGCGGCGTGCCCGAATCAGCGGATGCAGCGACGGGCGCCGCAGCCGACTCTGAGGGCATGAGGCGGGGTGCCAGAGCGGCCCAGGTGCTCACCGCCGGAGTGGCGGCCGCCCTTGCGTTTCTCGCGCCCGGATCTTCTCCTGCTGGAGGCACGACGAGGCCGTCGGCGAGAGTCCTTGCAGTCAGCATCGACCCGGCCGACTACCTCTCCGAGACGCCTGACGCGAGTGCGCTCGCGAAGCGCCTCGTCCGCCAGTTCGAGGAAAACGACGTGAACACGATCTACGTCAATGCCTACAACGTCCAGTACGGCGCCTACTACCGGACGGGGTACCTCCACAACGTCGAGAGCCACTACGGCCGACAGGACCTGCTCGGCAAGCTCTCGAGCGCCGCGCACGCGAGAGACATCCGGGTGTTCGCCGCGCTCTACGACCATCAGCACCGCGGCGCCTGGGAGGCGAACCCGGCCTGGCGCGAGAAGACGGAGAGCGGCGGCGACTACAACCCGCCGGTCACCGACATCCAGTACTACCTCTCCCCCGGGAACCCGCAGGCGGTCGCCTGGTGGCAAGGCTTCCTGCTCGACCTCCTCAGCCGCTACCCCGAGCTCGACGGCATCGAGCTGCGCGAGCCCATCGTCAACTGGTGGGGTACGACGGCCGACTACAACCCGGCGGTCACCCGCGCCTTCCGAACTGCACATCCCGACGCGCCCCTCGGAGGCGAGACCTGGCGAGGCTTCCGGCAGGCGACGCTGACTCGGTTCCTGAAGGAGGAGATCGCGCTCATCCAGGCTCGCGGCCTCGTCGCTCACGTCACGACGGTCGCGACGGTGAGCCCGACCGGTGCGGTGATGCCGTCCACCTGGCTCGCACGTGAGACCGGGTTCGACCTCGATGCTCTCCTCAGCGGCCGGACGCGTCCCGACGCGGTGAAGGTCGAGCTGATCTGGCAGCAGTGGGCGCGTCTCTACGGGCGAGTGTCGTTCACGCCCGAGTGGACGCGTACGGCTCTACGCGCGTTCCTTCGCCAGGTGCGGGGACGAGCCCCGGTCGTCACGCACGTCGAGCTCACCGACTTCGGGCGCTCGCAGATATCGGTCGAGGAATTCTACCGGACACTCCGCGCCGCCTCCGTCAAGACGACGATCGGCCTCGACTTCTACAGCTCCTCGCTCGCCGACGCAAAGCAGGCATGGCCCGCCGTGCGAGCCGTGTACGGACCGACCGCGCCGTCCGCGCAGCCGGAGGGGATCGCCCACGATCGGCGCATCCTCGTGGTGCACGACGAGGATGCCCGTGAGAGCGATCGGCAGGTCGCGCTCGTCAAGCTCCAGGAGGCCGAGCTCCTCAACCTCGTCGACCACTTCGGTCTCCGATGGGAGGCGCGCGCCGTGGACACGTACCAGCGCGGGAGCCTCGCTGACTACGAAGCAGTCGTGTACCTCGGCTCTCGGTACGGCAACGCCCCCGAAGCCTTCGTATCCGACGTCTCGGTCTTCGAGGGAACGGTGATCTGGATCGGACAGAACCTCTTCCAGCTCCGGGAGAGCGGAGTCGCGCTCCCGTTCGACCAGCCGAGCCAACGCCAGCACTCGAGCGAAGGCACGATCCAGTATCGGGGGAGGACCCTTCCGGCCAAAGGGGAGATCATCGCGACGCTGGCGGGCACGGGTGCGAGAGTTGTCGCGACCGTCACCGGGCCCGAGGGGACGACGCCGTTCATCCTCCGCTCCGGGCGCTTCTGGTACGTGAGCGGCTCGCCCTTCTCCTTCCTCGAGCTGCCGGTCGGAATGAACGGGCGCTATGTCGTGTTCGCCGAGGTGCTCCACGAGATGCTCGGCGTGCCGCACTCGACCGGCGGCCCCGGCGCCCTGCTCCGCATCGGAGGGGTCGATCCCCTCACCGAGCCGGCGCGGATCCGGGCGCTCGCCAACGCCCTCGCTGCCGAGCGCGTCCCCTTCCTCGTCTCCGTCACGCCGGTGCACGTCGATCCGGAGCGAGACATCACGGTGTCGCTCTCGGACCGACCGGAGGTCGTCGCAGCACTTCGCGCGGCCGTTGCGCGTGGAGGCGCGATCGTGGCCCACGGGGCGACGCACCAGTACCGGGGTAAGACCGGCGAAGACGCCGAGTTCTGGGACCTCCAGAACGGTGGCGGGGTCCCCGAGGACGGAGACACCTTCGTCCGCGACCGAATCGCTCGGGCGCTCGGGGAGCTCTGGGGGAACGAGCTCCACCCTCTCGCCTGGGAGACGCCGGCCTACCGCGCGACCCCGTTCGACTACGCACTCTTCGCAGAGACCTTCTCGACGTTCGTCGAGCGACGCGTGTACGGCGTCGTCGATGGCCGCCCGTACACGCAGCCGCTTCCTTTCTCCGTCGAGTCGGACATCTTCGGCGGCCGGATCCTTCCCGAGAACCTCGGACATCTGGGCGCCGACAACGACGTGAGTGTCATCACGCTCAACGCCCGACGCCTGCGTATCGTCCGCGATGCCCTCGCCGGAGCGTCGCTCGACGTCTCCGCGGATCCCGCCGTCGTACGCACGCTCGTCGCCGATCTCCGCGAGCTCGGGTACCGGTTCGTCGACCTCTACGAGAGCTCGAACACCGTCGAGGCCCGTGGGCGCATCGAGCTCACGGGCTCCGGGACTGTGTCGATCCCCGTTCCGAGCGGCTGGTACCTGGAAGAGCGCGCGATCGACCGATCCGGCACGGTCGTCGCGGAGAGCATCACGGGCTTCCCGGCGTACATGCGTCCGGCGCGGACGTTCGGCGAGACGCCGGGGATGAGCCTGCTCAGTCTCCGGGTGCTCTCGGCGGACGAGGCCGGCGCAGTAGCCGACGGGGGCGGATTCCTGCCCTTGGACGCCTCCGAGACCATCGGCTTCGCGCTCGTCGTGCTCGCGGTCGCCGGGCTGGGGCTCCTGCTCGCCGCCTACACGGCGGCGAGGATCGGTACGAGGAGGTCTTACCACCGATGATCGAGACCGTGTTCGTGGTCGCGCTCCTACTCATCTGGATGGCCGTTCTCTCGTGGCTCGTGCTGGCGCTCGCGGGAGCGGCGTTCGCGCGTAGCGCCGCGCGTCGAGCACACCTCCCCGAGCCGGAGACGTGGCCCGGGGTCTCCCTCGTCATCCCCGCCCACAACGAGCAGGACGTCATCGAGCAGTCGCTCCGAAGCTTCCTCGCGCTCGACTATCCGCTCGACCGTCTCCAGCTGCTCGTCGTAGACGACGCGAGCACCGACGCCACCGGAGCGATCTGTGACCGGATCGCCGCTACCGACCGGCGGCTGGAGGTCGTCCACGTGCCCGCGGGTATCGGCGGCACCGGCAAGGCAGCGGCCCTCAACCGAGCCCTGCCCAGATGCCGGCACCCGCTGATCGCGGTCTACGACGCGGACACGTTGCCGCGCCGTGACGCGATTCGCCGGCTCGTCGGAGCGCTCTCGGACGGGTCACACGTGGCAGCGGTGGGACGGCTCCTCAAGGTCAACAGCCGCTCGTCCCTCCTTCGACGCCTGGCCGCGCTCGAGTTCACGACCTTCCAGTGGACGTTCCAGGCCGGTCGAAGCCGCCTGTTCGACGTCGTTCTGCTCACCGGCACGAACTACGTGATCCGAACCGACGTCGTTCGCGACCTCGGGGGGTGGGACCCGGCAGCTCTCACGGAAGATCTCGAGCTGTCCGTGCGGCTGTACTGCCGCGGGCACCGGGTGACGTTTGCGCCCGACGCGGTGGCGCAAGAGCAGGATCCCGACAGCCTGCACGTGTGGATCCGACAGCGCACGCGCTGGCTGATCGGCAACTACTACGTCCTGTTCCGGCGGACCGGCGCGATGGTGCGTTCGGGACACGCGCGAGCCCTCGTCGTGCTCTGGGAGCTCTACTGGCTGTACGCGCTGTTCTTGCTCGCGCTCCTGGCATCGGAGGCGATCTTCATCGGCGGTCTCGTCGGCGCGCTCCACGTCCCGGTCGAGGGACGCTTCCTCGTGCTCTGGGCTCTTGCCTTTCTCGTCTTTCTCGGCACCGTCCAGCTGGCGGCGGCTCTCGATCGAGTCGACGACTGGCGCACGCCGCTCGTCGGGACGGCGATGTACTTCTTCTACAGCCTGCTCTGGCTCTACGTGTTCGCGCGGGCACTCGTCATCTACCTCGCTCGTAGGGGGAAGGTCCAATGGTCGAAGACGCCACACACCGCCTCCTGAGGAGACACCCTCTCCGCCTGCTGATGCTCCTCGGGACCCGCCCCGAGGCCGTCAAGCTCGCTCCACTCGTCGTGTACGGCCGAACGCGGCCGGATCTCGACATACGGCTCGTCAGCTCGGGTCAGCACCCGACCGAGATGCTCGAGGCACTCGGTCATTTTGGACTGCGCGCGGACCGAAGCGTCACGCTGTTTCCAGGCGACTGGACGCTCGCAGACATGGCCGCAGGCGTGCTCACCGGGCTGGCGCGCGAGCTCGCAAGCACGCAACCGGACGTCGTCGTCGTCCAGGGCGACACGACCACCGCCTTCGCAGGAGCGCTCGCCGCCTTCTACGCCGGGATACCGGTCGCCCACGTGGAGGCGGGCCTGAGGACGAACCACGCCGCCGAGCCCTTCCCGGAGGAGATGAACCGGAGGTTGATCGACAACGTCGCCACCTTCCGTTTCCCACCCACTCCCGCTGCGGCGGCGAACCTCGCAGCCGAGGGGCTCGGCGGCAGCGACGTCTTCACGACGGGTAACACGATCGTCGACGCCCTGCACACCCTCCTCGCAGGTGAGCGTGCACCGCTCGACGGGCGAGCGTCGAGGTTCCTCGATCCACACTGGAGCGGACGCATCGTCGTCACGGCGCACCGGCGCGAGAACTGGGGCAAGCCGATGGACGAGATCGCACTCGCGCTCCAGGGGATCGGCGAACGCTTCCCCACTCACGTCGCGCTGCTCCCGCTACATCCGAATCCGCTCGTCCGGCGGGCGTTCAGGGCGCGGGCGCTCCCCGAGAACGTGATCGTCGCCGACCCGCTTCCGTACGTGCAGTTCATCACGGCACTCGAGCGATCCGATCTCGTCGTCACCGACTCCGGTGGAGTGCTCGAGGAGGCCACCGCGCTAGGCCGGCCGGCCCTCATCCTTCGCAACCGCACCGAGCGGCCCGAGGCGGTGGCCGTCGGAAGCGCGAAGGTGATCGGCATCGAGCACCACGGCATCGAAGCCGCCGTCGCCCATTCGCTGCAGAACGGGGGACTGAGCGACCAGGCAACCGACGTGTTCGGGGACGGGCAAGCGAGCGAGCGAATCCTCGACTGGCTCCGCTGGCGTTTCGGCCTCACCGCGGAGCGGCCCGAGCCCTTCATCCCGACGTCGCAGGCCTTGCTGGAGACGGTGCTGCCGCTCCGGCGAATTGCTTAGGGCGCGCTCACCCGCACTGGGCCGAAGCGAACCCGCGCATCTTCCTCGTAGAGCCCCACCGAGCCCCTTGCGAGCGGGCGCTCGTCGACGAAGTCCACGACGGGAACCCCGTCCACGGAGATGCGGATACGCGCACCGCGAGCGGCGATCCTGATCCGCGCCGTCGCGCCGATCGAGAGCGAGGGCGCCTCTCCGGTGGCGAGGAAGATCTGTGCGTCTGATCCGTGCTTCTTCCCGAGCTCCCAGCCGTTCGGCTTGAGAATGAAGTAGTAGTAGTTCTCCAGGTCCCGAAGACGGAAGAGGATCCATCCCGTCTCCCACGTGTTCCCCGGTTCGTTCAGGCGAAGCTGGCGGACGGGACGCATCGCGACGTCGAGCGCGAAGTCCCTCCACGACCGCTTCGTCGAGATCAGCGCGCTGAACGTCTGGCTCGCGCTGGTCGGCGGCCTGCTCGCGAGCACAGCCGCGTTCCCGGCGGCGGCGACGCTTCCCCACCAGTGGCGCCAGCGGGCCGCATCGAGGCCGCGTCTCGAGAAGGCATCGGCGAAAACCGGGGACGCGCTCGAGGCACGAGCCGTGGAGGCGACCGCGCGGCCGCCGAGCGCGACTCCCCCGAGGAGGGCGACGAGCAGGAGAGCGGATGCGGCGCGGGAGGTGGTTGAACGGTTGACGAGGAGCTCCAGCTGGGACGATTGGGACGGCGAGGTCGCAGGATCCCTGGACCGTCAGGCTTTGTGATCGGCGCATTCTGCAGATCTCGGAAGACATCCTTCGAGGGAACCGTCGACCTGAGTCGCCCGTGAGACCGAGCGGCCCGGAGGCTCTCAGCCAGCGGGCCGCTCTCGAACGGTCACTTCCTCTTCGGCACGACCGGGGTCGGCGCACTCGTCGCGCTCGCGGAGCCGACAGAGTTCGTCGCCGTCACCTTCACCCTGAGCGTGCGACCGCCGTCCGTCCGCTGCACGGTGTAGGTCGGGCTCTGCGCGAGACGGATGTTGGAGCAGCCGTTTCCGGTCGGGTCACAGCGCAACCACTGGTACCCGAACGTGGAGACCGGCGGGTCGGCGACCCAGGTTCCCGGAGTCGCCGTCAACCTCTGCCCGATCTCCGCCTTGCCGGAGATGCCGGGCAGCGCCGTGTTCACGGGCGCATGGCCCTCGCTGATCCCCGCGACCTGCGCGGGATCGACGAACGTCCAGCCCTGCCCGCGCAGACCGGAGACGACCTGGCTCAAGGGCTCCACGCCGTTGTCCGAGTGGTAGTAGACCGCTGCGAACCCGTCCCTGACCGCGAGGTTCCGGCTGGACGCAGCCAGGATGTCGGCGACGCTGTGCGCGGGGAAGGTGTAGAACGGCTCGGGCTCGTAGTTGCCGACGTTCTCCGGCAGCACGACAGAGCCGTGCACGTCGCGGACGACATACGGGTACAGCTGCCCGATGAGATGGCCGTAGTCGATCGTCCCGCCCTCGAGCGAGCCGCCGAAGTAGAGCGCCCGTTCCCAACGCACGCCGATTCTGCTCGCGACGGCCGCGTAGTCAGGTGCGGAGCCTGCGTAGTGCGGGAACTCGAAGATCTGCGGAACCGGGAGGCCCGCAGTGCGGAACTCCTGTGCGGAGGCGTCGATCCGCCCGGCCGCCCAGGAGGCCGAGTCGAGCGGGACCGGCCCCTGGAGCACGAGCGAGTGATCCGGCGCCTCGGTCACGCGATAGAACTCGTAGTCGTCCCCGGTGACCCCGTTGTACGGATTCGGGACGGCCTCGTATTGATGCGTGTAGCCGTGCATGATCGAGACGCCCCCGCGCGCCTGCATGTAGGTGACGAGCGAAGCGATCTCCGATCCGCTGAGGTGGATCGAGGTCGGCTTGGGGTTCTCGAACTTGAGCGGGTCACGGTAGTACGGAGTCACGCCGAACCCGAAGGGGATGCCCTGGCCGTAGAGATAGTCGACGACCTCCCTCAGGCTCTCCGCGTCCGTTGCCGGGCTGATGTCCTCGAGGCGGACGAGCGCGCGGTGGCGCTCGGTCGCACCCGGGTCGAGCGCGTCGAAGAGCATGTCCTCGAACGCGATGAGCCGGTCGGTCTCGGAGACGTACACGTAGGGGATCTCGCCCACGTAGGTGAGCGTCTCGCTCCTGACCCCCCACGGGAGCGTCGTCCCGTCCTCCCGAACCGCGGTCGCCACGACCTCGACCCGCGTGTCGTCGAGCGACCAGTAGCGCATGATCCCGGCGCCGTTGTTCTCGGCGTCGCGGGTCAGCTCCACTCCGTCGTAGACGACCTTCGAGACCGGCGAGAGATCGAACTGCTCCCACATCCAGCCGTACTTCGTCTCGAACTCCGGATAGCGACTGGTCAGCGCCCAGATGTTGTCATACACCCAGATGACCGGCCTCGTCGCGTTGTAGACGTCGTCGAGGAAGGCCTCCGGCAGAGGCTCGTCGTACGTCGAGCCGATGTAGACGGTCGCCGTGTACGTGCCGAGCTCACCTGCCACGTAGTCGGCTACGGGCTTGGCCGTCCAGGAGCCGAAGTGGCTGACGAGGTTGGCGGTTGCCATTCCGTACAGCTCGCCCATCCACCCCCACGAGCCCGTCGTGTCGTACAGCACGAGGGTTCGCGCTCCGACCGAGCCGGGAATCCCCACCCCGCTCGTGGACGCCGCCCCCGTCGCCTGCGTCGCCGTCTCTGTCACGGTGATCCGGCCACCGAGAGCGCTCACGAGCCCCTTCTTGGAGGGATGATCCTTTGGGGGTTTGTCGGGCTTGGCGGGCTTGTCGGGCTTTTCCCCACCCGGCGCCGCCGAGACGGTCGCCGCACCGCCGGCGGCGCTCACGATCGCGATGAGGGCGGCGAGTGCGAGTGCAAGCAGATTCGAGCGGCTCCAGTTGCTTCTCGTTCGCTGTTGGTGCACCTGTCCACGTGGCATGGCGGCCTCCTATCTGCGGACACACCCGTGCAGGCTCATGATCGCCCCGTGGGTGGCGGCCGGTCATCCGGGCAGTCGCGGCCACGCGCTGCGGCCAAACACGGATCCTCCCTGGACGGACGTCCCGGGCGCCGCTACGGAATCAGAAGAGCTCCGGGCACCAGGGAGCGCGGTCGGTCGCGAACATCGCGTCCGCTCGCGCAAGGCCGCCCCGCCGCGCCTCCTCGACGAGCCCGGCACGCGCAAGCTGGGCGAACGAGAAGCCGCCGAGGTAGGTCGCGCCGAGCGCGGTGACGTCGAGCCGTATGTCGGGCCGTCGGCGCGAGCGCTTGGCGAGGCCACCCTCGAGCGTCCACGTGCCCGCATTCCACGGGCAAAAGGTGTCGGCAGTCTCGAATGTCACACGCCCGTCCGCCGCGTAACCACGCGCCGAGAGAGCGGCGCCGACGTCCACGAGCCGGACCCAGAGACCGGTCTCGACACCGAGATCCAGGCGGTCGAGACGCGCGACCATGTGCATGAGCGGATGGTCCACCGGAAGGAGCCAGGCGAGGACCTCGTCGACCCAGTCGATGCCGAAGAGGAATCGCCAGATCTCCCGCATTCCCGTGACATCAGTCCCGATCGCCTCCGCGACGCGAAGGCGCCGCGTCCAGTGGCCGTCCTCCTCACGCTGGGCGATCCGGTAGAGCGCGTACGCGGACGGACGGCCGTCGAGCTCGAAGAGGGCGTAGTTGAGCGGTCCGGCGCCCGCAGGTCGTCGTTCCGGGTCGTCCTGCAGCCGTCGCATCTCCCACCAGTCGCGCGTCCGGGAGAGGAAACCGGGTGTCGTCCGTCGCACCCGCTCGTAGACCCGCGGAAAGACGCGCGCCGCCTCGTCCTGCTCGACGAGGCGCACTGCTCCCGAGCGCGGTGGAGCATCTGCTCGCAGCGCAGCCCAGGTGCGCGGCAGCCGGACCTCGTGCCGCAGTGAAGCGAGGCCGTACCCGTAGCGACCGTAGATCGTCTCCTCGGAGGCGAAGAGAGCCGCGATCGGCTCCCCGCGGTCGCGAACGTCGTCGAGCTGGGCCCGCATCATGCGAGTGAGAAGGCCGCGTCTCCGGTGCGTCGGGAGCGTGCCCACGACCGTGACACCAGCGCATGGGATCGCCACCGGACCGGGGACGGTCATGTCGAAGGTGAACGCGCCCGCCCCGGCGACGGCGGTGGCGCCGTCGAACACGGCGTGCGTCCGCTCGGCCGGGAGGAGCTTCGCGAAGCGCTCGACCTCCTCCGGCTTGGGCACCCAGCCGAAGTAGTGGCCGATCGCACCCCAGGCCTGGGCGAGCTCCTCGTCGGAACGGCACGTGCGAACCCGGTACGCCACGCGCGGATCCTAGTGACGCGGGCGAGGCGCGCCGCGTCGCTACGCGATCTTCTCGAGCGGCGCGTACTCGACCATGAGCCGCCGCTCGGTGCCGTCGGCTGCGAAGCGGATCGTCACGACTCCACCGGGCTCGATCCCGGTGACGATCCCTTCTCCGAGCGAGCCGTGGCGCACTGCATCGCCGATCGAGAGCGCGATCCCGGGGCGCGGCTCGACGGCCGCACGCGGCGGAGAGCCGTACCCACTCCACGAGGACGGACGCAGCCGCTCCCGCTCGACCTCTGACGGCAGCTCGTCGACGAATCGCGACGCGAGGTTGTAGCTCCTCCGGCCGAAGAGGGAGCGCGAGAGCGTGTGTGTCAGGGTGAGCCGCTCCATCGCACGCGTCATCCCGACGTAGCAGAGGCGGCGCTCCTCCTCCACCCCCTGCTCCTCGATCGCTCGGATGTGCGGGAACACGCCCTCCTCCATCCCGACGACGAAGACGGCACGGAACTCGAGCCCCTTCGCGTTGTGCAGCGTCATCAGCGTGACGAGGCCGCGGTCGTCCCGGATCGTGTCCTGGTCGGAGACGAGCGCGATGTCCTGAAGGAAGCCGGCGAGAGACGCGTCGGCTGTCTGTTGCCGGTACTCGCGCGCGACGCCGACGAGCTCCTGGAGGTTCTCGATCCGGCCGCGGGCCTCGATCGTGCGCTCCGCCTCGAGCGCGTCGAGCGTTCCGGTCTTCTCGAGCACCCGCTCGAGGAGCTCGTCCACCGAGAGCTCCTGTGAGAGCGCCATGAGCGACTCCATCGTGGCGTGGAAGCCGCGGATCGCCCGGCACGAGGCGGCCGTGATGCTCGCTGCCTCGGGATCCGCCATCGCGGCGAAGAGCGAGCGGCCGGTCGACTCCGCGTACGTCACGAGGCGCGCGAGCGACGTGTCGCCGATCCCGCGGCGCGGGCGGTTCGCGATCCGCAGGAGCGACGTCGCGTCCTGCGGGTTCACGAGCACGGAGAGGTATGCGGTCGCGTCGCGGATCTCGGCACGCTCGTAGAAGCGCGGGCCGCCGATCACCTGGTACGGGACGTCCTGGCGCACGAGCACGTCCTCGAGCACTCGCGACTGCGCGTTCGTCCGGTAGAAGACTGCGACCTCGCTCGCCGACAGGACGCCGTCGATGAGCGAGGCGATCTCGGCCGCGACGAACCGGGCCTCGGCGTGCTCGTCCTCGACCTCGATGACGCGCACCGGATCGCCCTCGCCGAGCTCGGAGAACAGATTCTTCGGCTTCCGCTCCCGGTTCTGCTCGATGAGCGAGTTGGCCGCGCGCAGGATCATGTTCGTCGAGCGGTAGTTCTGCTCGAGCGGGATGATCCGCGTACCGGGGAAGTCGCGCTCGAACTCCATGATGTTGCGGAGGTCGGCGCCTCTGAAGGCGTAGATCGAGTTGTGTGTGACAAGCCCGTTCGCGACGAAGTTGTGCGTCCGCTCGATATCGAGGTCGTAGACCGGGCGGTCGAGCTCGACCCGCTCGACACGCCCGACGACGTCGAACTCGCCGAGGTCGTTCACCATCACCATGCCTGGTCGAACCGACGAAGCCGGAGTGAAGGGAAGCGAGTTCCGATCCTTCTGGGTGGCGCTCGACTGCAGGGCAAGACGAGCCGTGAATCGCACCGAGACATCCACGGCCGCCTCGATGTCCTCGACTCGCTCGACGAGCCGGCCGAAGTCGGCGAAGGCTGACTCATGCCGCCATCCGCTGGAGCCCCTGCGCGCCGGGCGGATAGACAGGCCGAGGCCCTCCAGTGCGTGGCGGCCCTCATCGTCGTAGCCGAAGAGCGCAATTCGATGCATCGGCTTGCCGTGTCGTGGATCGCCGCAGAGGGAGGCGGTGAGCCTCCTCCGCATCCGGCTCCCACTCGTCGTCGTGGCTGCGCTGAAGTGCGGATGGTCGAAGCTCAGCCCTTCGTCCTCGAGCAGTTGGTGTCCCGCAGTCTCGGTGTCGAGCTCCGCGAAGACCTCGTCGATCAGCTCCTGGTTCGCGACAAGACTGCGCCCGTCGTGGTCTCGGTATGGCCTGGCGACGAACGGCAGCGTCGGGATCTGATACCCGAGAGAGACGAGCAGCTCCGCCTGTCGTGCTTCGGCTTCCCACTCGTGGGTCGAGAGAACCCACGTGGCGTCGGCGTGCTCCTGGTTCATGCGGAAGGCGGGACCCGGCAGCGGCTGCCGACGGCCGCCCGTGTAGGTGCGAGAAGTCCCCACGCGGAAGCCGCGACCGCGCTTCCACATGAGGTACGTCATATGGAGCTGTGGCGTCCAACCGGTCTTGAAGCCCGCGAAGTGCACGTGGTCGGGCGTCGAGACGATGACACGGCCCGAAGCCGTCGATATCTTGATTCCGGCTCGCCGGACGGAACGGTGGGTCTGCACAACGCGTGCCGGGCCGAAGATCCCGCTCCCGCAGCACGAGAGCACCTCATCGTCGACACGCACGCGCTCGATCGGCTTCGTCGTCCCATCCGCCATCGTCACCGCCGTTCCGGCAACGAGGCACTGGTCGGGATCGCCGACCGCGCAGACGTTGCCGTGCTCCCCGCCCAGGAGCTGGAGCAGCCGGTACTGCGCGTGGTTCGTGTCCTGGTACTCGTCGACCAGCACGTAGCGAAACGCCTTGCGCCAGCGCTCGAGCGCCTCCGGGAAGCGCTCGAACACCTGCACCGTGAGCATCAGCAGGTCGTCGAAGTCGACCGCGTTCGAGGCGTGGAGGCGGCGCTGGTACAGCTCGTACGCCTCCGCGACGGTCTGATCCCAGAACGAGGCGACGCGGCTCGCGTACTCCTCCGGCGAGACGAGCTCGTTCTTGGCGCGTGAGATCTGCGCATGGATGCCGCGCGGCGAGAAGCGCTTCGGATCCTTCCCGAGCTCCTCGAGGCACGCCTTGACGAGGCGTACCTGGTCCTGGTCGTCGTAGATGGTGAACGTCGAGCGGTAGCCGAGGCGCTCGGCCTCGCGGCGAAGCATCCGGCCGCACGCGGCGTGGAAGGTGAGGATCCAGATCGCCCGCGCCGTGGCGCCGAGCATCCGCTCGAGGCGCTCCCGCATCTCCCCCGCCGCCTTGTTCGTGAACGTGATCGCGAGGATCTCGTTCGGCTTGACGCCGCACGCGCGGATCAAGTGGGCGACGCGGTAGGTGAGGACGCGCGTCTTTCCGGAACCCGCTCCGGCGACGACGAGGAGCGGTCCCTCGGTCGCGAGAACAGCCTCGCGCTGGGAGTCGTTGAGGTCTGCGAGGTACTCCTGGGGGGCTGCGACGGCCACGGGCCGATGCTAGCGGCAGGCCCCGGCGGGATCGCCTGGAGGCTAGTCCGTCCGCCCGACTGACCATGATCGCAACTCGGGTCACAATCCCGTGTCCACACATACGGAGGTCCGCATGAACAAAGCGATGTGGGACAAGATCGCCGCGGCCGGGGGCATCATCGGCGTCGTCCTGATCGTCATCGGGATACTCATCATCGGGCAGCCGCCCGATATCGATGCCGACGCCACGACGGTCGCCGACTTCTTCAAGGACAACCGCGACCAGGTGCTCTGGGGGACTTTCATCCAGGGACTCGGCTTCCTCTCCATCATCTGGTTCATCGGCGCGCTCGGCGCGGCGATGCGAGATGCCGGTGAGGGACGGCTGGCCGCGGTCCTCGGGCTCGCCTTCGCGATCACGTTCTCGATCGGCGCGGTGGCGGCTCTCGCCCGTGGCGCGCTCGCGTTCAGCATCGCGGAGGCGGCCGACCCGGGGATCTCGCTGTCCTTCTACCGCATGGGCGGGTACCTGGACACGACGTCCAACTTGCTCGGCGCAGCGATCTTCCTGTCGCTGGGCGGAGCGGTGGTTCGCACGGGCTTCGTTGCCAAGTGGTGGGGATGGCTGAGCGGCCTCGCGGGGCTCTGGGCGATCCTCAGCTCGACCGCCTGGGCTCGCGACGGCTTCTGGTCGCCCGATGGAGCCGGCTTCGTCACCTTCGTCGTCTTTCTCGCGTGGGCGCTCGTCACGAGCATCCTGCTGACGATGAAGATGCGGCAGAGCACGTCGGCGGCGTAGGCCCGTAGGGGGTCAGACCCGTGGGGTCTGACCCCCTACGCGTCGTGGACCCGCGGGGTCTGACCCCCTACGCGTCGTGGGATCACGGCGATCCGGTCGCCCACCGGGACGACGTCGATGGAAGCGCCGTAGTGGCTAGCGATCAGCGCCTCCGTGAGCACGTCGGGCGGGACGCCGTCCGCCGCCACCCGGCCGCCGTCGAGGAGAACCATGCGGTCGGCGTACTGCGCGGCCAACGTGAGGTCGTGCATCGCCGCGACGAGCGTGAGCTCCGACTCGCCGCGCAAGACGTCGAGCAGCTCGAGCGCTTGCTGCTGGTGGCCGATGTCGAGCGCGGCAGTCGGCTCGTCGAGCAGCACGATCTTGGCCTCCTGCGCAAGGGCACGCGCGACGACGACCCGCTGCTTCTCGCCCCCGCTCAGAGTCCCGAGCCGCCGCTTCCGAAACTCCAGCAGGTCGAGCCGAGCCAGAGCCCGTGCGGCGGCTTCGCGATCGCGCGTGCCCTCCTTCGCCAATGGGCCCAGATGCGGGGTTCGCCCGAGGAGCACGTACTCGGCGACGGTCATCCAGGGAGGCGTCGAAGGCTCCTGGGGCACGATCGCGATCAGCCGCGCGAGCTCCGCACGGGGCATCTCCGTCACGGAGCGACCGCTGAGCGCGATGTGACCCGTGAACGGAACGAGGCGCGCGATCGCGCGGAGAAGAGTCGTCTTCCCGGCGCCGTTCGGGCCAATGAGCGCGAGCCACTCCCCCTCCTCAACCGAGGCGTCGATTCCGTCGACAACGGGCCGGCCGCCGAGGACGACCGTGACGTCGAGGAGTTCGATCGCGCTCATCCGGAACCGCCACGCGTCGTACGCAGAACGAGTGCGAAGAACGGCGCTCCGAAGAACGCGGTCACGACTCCCAGCGGGATCTCGGCTGGCGAGAGCGCTGTGCGCGCGATCACGTCGGCGAGCACCAGGAACCCGGCTCCGATGATCACGGACAGCGGCAAGAGCGCCCGGTAGCCGACACCCGACAACAGGCGGATCGCGTGCGGGACGATGATCCCGACGAAGCCGATCAGCCCGCTGACAGCCACAGCCGCCGCCGTACCGAGCGTGGCGGCCACCACGAGAGCGAGCCGGACGCGCCGCACGTCGACGCCGAGGCTCGCCGCCTCCTCGTCGCCGAGGCTCAGCACGTCGACGACGCGCCGGAGGGCGAGGATGACGACCAGCGCGACTGCGACGTACGGCAGGATCAGCACGACGTCGGTCCACCCCGTGCTCGGGATGTTCCCGAGGATCCACGAGTAGACCTGCTGCAGCGTCTCGGCGTTCTGCTGCTGGACGAACGTCTGCCAGGCCGTGAAGAACGCCGCTACGGTGACGCCCGCGAGCACGAGCGTCGCGGCGTCGCGCTCCCGCCTGGCTGAGCGGCCGACCGCGTAGGTGAGCAGGACCGCAACCGATCCGCCGACGAAGGCGGCGACCGGGAGTGCACGCTGTCCACGCAGCCCCTCGGGGAGATATGCGATCGCGATCGTCGCTCCGAGACCGGCGCCTGCGGCGACGCCGAGGAGATACGGATCGGCGAGCGGGTTGCGGAAGACACCCTGGTAGGTCGCACCGGCCAACGCCAGCATCGCGCCCACGAGTGCGGCGAGGATCACGCGCGGGACCCGGATCTCCCAGAGAATCGCCTCCTCGGTCGGCGTCAGAGAGGACGACGCGCCCGGCACGTGCAGGCGCGCGGCGGCCGACTCGAGCACAGCGCCGACCCCGAGGTCGATGGGGCCGGCGAGCACTCCGACAACGAGCGAGAGGAGGAGGAACGCAACCGCGGAGCAGGCCCATACGGGCGTGAGACCTCGCGCTCGAACGCTGCTGGCCTGCTCCGCGGCGACGCTCATCTGACTACTGGCGTAGCCGCGCGAGCGCCAGGGACATCGCGCGGAAGAAGTTCACGAGCCGCGGGCCCCAGCGCGAAGCGATCGAGTCGTCGATGCGGACGATCGACCCGGTGCGCACGGCGTTGATCCGATCCCAGCCGGGCCGCTGCGCCACCGTCGAGGGATTCTGTCCGCAGCAGACGGTGTCGGCGAGCACGATGACGTCGGGGCTCGCGGACACGACGTACTCGGCCGAAAGCTGCGGGTAGCCGGTCCCGACCGCGTCGGCCGCGTCGGCGATGTTGCGAAGCCCGAGCGCAGCGTAGACCTGCCCGACGAACGTCTTCGAGGTCGCCGAGTACAGGTCGGGCGTCAGCTCGTGGTACACGGAGAGACCACCGCCGCCCCTTCGCGCCGCCTTGACGATCCCTGCGATCTTCGACTTCATGCGCCCGATCAGCCGCGTCGCCTCGGCTTGGTGCCCGGTGACGAGGCCGAGCTGTCGGACCTGCTGGTACGCACCTTTGAACGTCGCCGCGCCGTCGTGGTGGATCACCGTGATCCCGAGCCGCTCCAGCGCCCCCGAGAGACCCTTCGGGTCATACGCGATGACGACGAGATCGGGCCGGTACGCCGCAATCGCCTCGACGTTCGGAGTGAATCCCGAGAGCGACGTCTTCGGCGCGCCCTTGGGGAAGTCCGACTGGTCATCGACCGCGACGACCTGCGAGCCGCTGCCGATCGCGAACAGAGACTCCGTGGCCGTCGGCGACAGCGAGACGATCCGCCGCGGCTGCTTGGTTACCGTGACCTTGCCGTTCTTGGCCACGATCGTGACCGGGAACGATGCCGACGTCGTGGCACCGCCAGCCGCACCTGCGACGAACACGACGAGTGCCGCCAGCACTGCTCCGGCGACGAGAACTGAGGAGCGAAGCACCTGAATCCTCCCTTCCGCGAGGGGTTCGGTTATGGGGAGCGCGACAGGTCTTCTGACTCGGGGCTCCCTCCCTCGCCGCCTTCCCGGCTCAGCGCCAGTGGCTTCGTGGCGGGGGAGCGTCTCCCCTCACAGCGGCGGGACCGTCCCGGACTTGCACCGGGTTCCCTCACCGCACTCCTGGTTAGGGGGCGAGCCTATCATCGGACGGTGTCCGGCTTCTTCCTGGGACGCCTCTGGCTCCCCGTCCTCGTCTGGGCGGCGCTCATCTTCGCGCTCTCGTCGGTGCCCGATCTGGGCACGGGGCTCGGAGGCTGGGATCTCGTCCTCCGCAAGCTCGCGCACGCAGCCGAGTACGCCGTGCTGGGAGCGCTCCTCGCGCGGGCGACGGGACGAGCCTGGCTCGCGTTCGCGCTCGGAACGCTGTACGCCACCAGCGACGAGGTCCACCAGACCTTCGTTCCCGGTCGGATGGGATCCGGAGTCGACATCGCGATCGACGCCGTCGGGGTGGCCTGCGGCGTCGTTCTCTGGCAAACGATTCGGGCGCGGCGATTCGCATGACGATGTCGCGAGCCATCGCGATCGACCTCGACGTGCTCGGCGACACGCGGCCCCTCTGGTCAGACTGGCTCGCGTCCGCCGGAGGGGTCCTCGGCCTCGATCCCGGCGCGCTGCCGGCCGACCGCGGTGAGGCCGCGGTGGCACTCGATCGCGGCGAGGCGGGGAACTGGCGCACGCTGCTCGAGCGCTTCAGCGAGGATCGCGCCCCCGCCTACCTCCGCCGCGACGCAGCCGCAAGCGCTGCGCTGCGCGCGCTCGCCGCGTCGGAGTTCGAGATCGGAGTCTTCACGGACGCTCCCGAGCCGCTCGCCCGGGTAGCGCTCGCGCAGCTCGGAGCGGAGCGCCGTGTCTCTGCGCTCGAGACCGGGACGGGTGCCGTCGAGCGCCTCCTGGCAAGGCTCGGAGCCGACGCGGTCGTCGTCCGCACACGCGCGAGACTGCTCGAGCTCGCGACGTAGAATCGCTCGCGTGGAACCGAAGGACGTCGGCGACCGCCAGCTCGACGCGCTCCTCGAGCGCCTCGACCGCATCGCCGAGGAGCTCGAGCGCCTCAACCGGACGACGGAGAAGCAAGACGGGTTCACGCTCGTCGCCCGTGAGCTCCGCGAGCTCACGGAGTCCATGAACGCGCTCGCCTACGCCGCGCTCGGCCAGACGCCGCCGCGCGTTCGCCGGCGCGCGGGCTGAGCACTCGTTTGCGCAAGACCGGAATCCGCTCGCGCGGATCCCGGTCGCGCGAAGACCCCTGAAGGCGGCCCGCGTCGCGGCCGCGGCGCTCGTCTGTCATCGAGCGTCTACGTGAGCCGCCAGATCGTCCCGTTCTGCGAGGCGGCGTACAGCTCTCCGGCAGCGTCCTCCCCGAACGACGTGAGCCCCTGGATCCGGAACGGCTCGGTACGTACGCCCCGCGCCTCGCCCGCGACGACCCGAAGGCTCCAGACGATCCCGCTGCAGTAGTCGCCAAGGATGTATCGCCCTCGCTCGGCCAGCCGCGCATTTCCCCGGTAGACGAACCCTCCAATGACCGTGCAGCCGCGATCGTGCCCGTACTCGAAGACCGGGAACACGAGCCGGCCGGGCCCGGGATTGCCCTCCTCGAAGCGACTCGAGCCTTCGTAGAGGTCCCAGCCGTAGTTCTCGAGACCGGGGCTCTCCTGCGGGGTGAAGTCGACCTCCTCGACAGCTCCCTGACCGACGTCGCCGATGTAGAGGTCTCCGGTCAACCGGTCGAACGAGTAGCGCCAGGGATTCCGCAGGCCGAGCCCGACGATCTCGGGCGCCGATCCGGGCCTGCGCACGTCGAGGCGAAGCATCTTGCCGAGGAGCGAGCCCATGTTCTGGGCCCGTCCCTCGGGGTCGCCCCCGGCGCCACCGTCGCCGAGGCCGACGTAGAGGAAGCCGTCCGGTCCGAAGGCGAGTCCGCCGCCGTTGTGATTGCCGTACGGCTGGTCGACTCGGAGGAGTAGCCGAGCGCTGCGACCCAGCGCAGCACTGCCGTTGGTCTTGTAGCGGACGACTCGCGTATCACCGTTCGAGTCGGTGTAGTTGACGTAGATGAAACGGTTCGAAGCGTACTTCGGGTCGAAGGCGAGGCCGAGGAGCCCCTGCTCGCCGCCGAACGAGACGCGCGACCGAACGTCGAGGAAGAACCCGCTTCGTACCTTGCCGCGCTCTATGACACGGATCGTCCCCGGCTGCTCGACGACGTAGAGGCGGCGCGGCTCGGTCCGGGGCTGAACGATGTGGACAGGCGAGTCGAAGCCGCGCGCGACCACGCGGCGCCCGAACGCACCTTCCGCCCCTGATGCGGAGCCGGCGCCGGTAGCGACGATTGCTGCGGCGAGCAACGCACCGACCCCGTGAGCGAGTCGCACGCGATCACGGTAGCCGACGGCTGTAAGCACCCTGCGACCCGAGTACGCTTCGCGCTCGTGCGGGTCTTTCTCATCGGCGCCGGCCAGGTCGGGACGACGATCGTCGAGGCCCTCCACCACGACCACGAGATGACGGTCCTGGACAACGAGGCATCTCGCTTGCGCGCAGTCGCCGAGCGGTTCGACGTCATGACGTACGAGGGCGACGGCACGAGCCGGAGAGATCTTGCGCGGGCCGGAGTCGGCGATGCCAACCTCGTGATCGCGTGCACGTCACGGGACGAGGTGAACCTCGTGGCGGGCATGTTCGCGCGTCGTGAGACGCAGGGTGCGACGACGGTGATCCGGACGTCGAACGTCGAGTATGTCGAGCTCTGGCGGGCCGGCCAGCTCGACGTCGACTTCGTCGTCTCGTCCGAGCTCGAGACCGCGCACGCGATCAGCCGCATCATCGGCGTTCCCGCCGCCCGTCAGACGGACGTCTTCGCAGAGGGCCAGGTGCAGGTCGGCGAGTTCGACGCCGAGGAGGGCGCGTCACCCGATGTGATCGGCGTGCCCTTGCGGGACGCGAAGATCCCGGCCGACTCGAAGGTGGCGGCGATCATCCGAAGCGACGAGACGATCCTCCCCGGTGGCGACGATGCGATTCGAACCGGGGATCGAATCGTCGTGATCGGCTCGCCTCAGGCTGCCAAGGCATGGAGCTCGCTCCTCTGGCCCGGGGGAGGCACGGTTCGCGAGGTCGTGATCTTCGGCGCCGGGCGCGTGGGTTCGGCGATCGCGCGCGTGCTCCTCGATCAAGGGATCGGCGTTCGGATGATCGAGGCCTCCCGCGAGCAGGCCCGCCGGGCCGCCGAGGCGATCCCGAAAGCGCGCGTCTACAACGCGACCGGGTTCGATCCGGACTTCCTCGAGCGAGAGCGGATCGGCCAATCGCAGGCCGGGATCTTCGCGATGCGAGACGACGCCAAGAACGAGTACGCCGCCTCGCTTGCCCAGGTGCACGGCATCCCGTTCACGATCGCGATCGCGCACGAAACAGTCTCGGTCGCTGCATTCGAGCAGGCCGGCATCGACGTCTCGGTGAACCCACGCGCTGTCACCGCGGAGGAGATCGTTCGCTTCGCCCACGACCCGCGGATGCAGCAGGTTGCGATGCTCGAGGGCAACCGGTACGAGGTGCTCGATGTCACGACGCGGGAGTCGAGCCGGTACATCGGGACGGCGTTTCGCGACATGCCCGTCCACGGCGCGTTGATCGGGGCGATCGTTCGCAACGGAGCGGCGATCTTCCCGCACGGAGACGACATGCTCGAGGTCGGCGACCGCGTGATCGTCTTCACGGAGGCGGCGAACGTGCCCTGGGTCGTCGAGGCATTGTGAGTTGACTCACCCTCCCGCGCGGATCGGGCCTCGCCGACGGCTGGCGATCGACGTCCCCGCAGCCGTCAATCTCATCGGAACGATGGGGAAGTACCTCGGCCTCGCCGTGCTCGTCCCGATCGCGGTCGCGCTCTGGTACAGCGAGCCGATCTGGCCGTTCATCGCAGCCGGAGCGATCACGAGCGGCCTCGGCGTCGTCCTCGAGCGCGCGACGGCCGGCTCGGCCGTGCGGGTCGGGGTGCGAGAAGGGTTCCTCGTCGTCTCCGCCATCTGGCTCCTCGCAGCCGGCTTCGCATCCCTCCCCTACGTCTTCGCGGGTGGCGACCAGCTCGGGAGCCCGCTGGACGCGTACTTCGAGGGGATGTCCGGGTTTACGACGACGGGTGCCACCATGGTCACGGACTACGACGCGCTGCCGCGCTCGATCGACATGTGGCGCCAGTTCACGCAATGGCTCGGCGGCATGGGCATCATCGTTCTCGCCATCGCCGTCCTTCCACGCCTGCGCGTCGGAGGACGCCAGATGATGGAGTCGGAGCTTCCCGGGCCCGAGATCGCGCAGCTCTCGGAGCGAATCCGGAGCACCGCGCGTGCGCTCTGGGCTCTCTACGTGGGCCTGACCGCGCTCGAGGCGCTCCTCCTCGCCTCCCTCGGCTGGCTCGGCGTGGACGAGGAGATGACCGAGTTCGAGGCGCTGGCGCACGCGTTCACGACGATGCCGACCGGCGGCTTCTCGACCCAGGCCCGCTCGATCGAGGCCTTCTCGGGCGCCGCGCAGTGGATCATCGTCGTCTTCATGCTGCTCGCCGGAGCGAACTTCGCGCTCATGTACCGGGGGTTCGTGCGTCGCCGGCCGCGGGTGTTCGTTCGCGACGAGGAGTTCCGCGTGTACGTCGCGATTGCGCTCGCCGCCTCCGCTGCGCTCACGGCCATGATCTGGGGCTACGGGATCGCCGAGGGCGAAAGCGCGATCCGCTCGGGCGTCTTCCAGACGGTCTCGATCATGACGACCACGGGGTACGCGTCCACGGACTTCGCGCTCTGGCCGTCCTTGCTGCTCCTCACCCTCTTCGCGCTCATGTTCATCGGCGGCTCGGCGGGCTCGACCGGTGGCTCGATCAAGGTCGTACGCCACCTCTTGCTCGGCAAGGTGCTCCGGAGGGAGATCGACCAGACGGTGAGCCCCGAGGTCGTGATGCCGATCCGCATGAACGGTTCTCCGATCGACGAGCGCACCCTCCGCGCGGTCGCAGCTTTCATCCTCCTCTACGTCGGCATCTGGGCAGTCGGCGCCTCGGTGATCGCCATCGACTCGGCCATCACCGGCGCCGGCCTCGGCACGATCGATGCGCTCGGCACGTCGGCGACGGCGCTCGGCAACATCGGGCCCGGGTTCGGGATCACGGGACCCATGGGGTCGTTCGCTCCGCTCGGCGACGTCTCCAAACTCACGCTGATCGGCCTGATGTGGGCAGGCCGCCTCGAGATCGTTCCCGTCGTGGTTCTCCTCACCCGCCACTACTGGCGCCTCTGACGCCGCAGGCCGCCGGTCGCTCTCGGCCGGCACAGCCGGCCTCCGCGGCCGGCTGACGACGGCTCGCGGCGCGATCCTGCGGGCTCGCCGCTTGTCCGTATGGAGACTGTGATGGGGTCAGACTTAAGTCTGACCCCATCTCGATATTCATTCCTGCGCGGCTCGCTCCTTGGCTCGCTTGCGAGCGCCGCCCCTGCGACGCCAGAGGTCTGCGTGAACTACGGGGGAGCGCCGAGGAGGGCACGGCGGAGCTCGGCAACCGAGCCCTTCGGGACGACCCCCAGCACCTGATCGCCGGGGCGCATCACCGTGGACGGCTCGACGAGCTCGGTCCGCCCCTGGCGGTAGACCGAGATGAGCCGCGCGCCCGACGGGATCGTGAGACCGCCGGCGCGCTTGCCGGCCGCCGGAGACCCACCCCCGATCTGAACCTCGGCGATCACGAGACCTTCTTTCTGGAGCTCGAGCAGGCGGACGAGGCCGTGCTCGGGCATCTCGTGCTCGACGAGCCCGAGAATGCTCGTCGTCGCGCAGACCGTTTGCGTGATCCCGAGCAGGTCGAAGTGCTGCTGGTTGCGCGGGTTGTTCACCCGCGCGATCGCCTTGCGGACGCCGTAACCCTCCTTGGCGATCTGCGAGATCACGAGGTTGTCCTCGTCGTCGCCCGTCACTGCGAGCACGAGCTCAGGAGGGCGTCCGAGACCTGCGCGCTCGAGCACGCTGATCTCCGTGGCGTCGCCGCGCATCACGATCGGGCCCAACTCCTCCTCCAGTCGCGCAAACCGGTCGGGACGCTGCTCGATGAGCGTCACCTCGTGGCCCATCTCCAGCAGCGAGCGTGTGACGTTCGAGCCGACCTTGCCCCCGCCGGCGACGATGACGTACATCAGGACGCCGCGCTCGCTGAGCGCGAGGTGGCGCGAACCGTGTCGAGCAGGACGGAGATCGCGGTCTGGGTCGGACACACCGTGCGCAGGCCCCGATCCGCATAGAACTGCGCCCTCGCCGGGTCGAGGACGCGAACGACGACCGTCGGGATCTCGTAGCGCTTCTGGAGCACTTGGCCGATGACGAGGTTGGTGTTGTCGCCGTCCGTCGACACGATCGCTGCGTCGGCCCCTTCCACCCCCGCGCTTTCGAGCACCACGGTGTCCATCCCGTGCCCCGCCACGAACCCGCCGCGCCAGCCCGGCCCGAGACGCATGAGAGCATCCTCGCTCTCGTCGACGACGACGACGTCCCAGTTGTCCGCGACGAGCCCCTTGGCAACCGCAGAGCCCACGCGCCCGCATCCGATCACTACCGCCTTCACGGCGCGTCAGCCTACTCCTCGAAGACCCCGTGGGGGAACGCGACCACGAGCACCTCGCACGGTGCGTG
>DATDOS010000224.1:0-28083 GCA_035293125.1 Gaiellaceae bacterium
CCCTGGAAGTCGATCGAGGTGTGCTCGCCGCAGAAGTGGGCGTTGCCCTCCTGCCTTCCCTCGATCCCCGCGAAGGCCGTGTACTGGCCCACCTTCCAGTACGAGTACGAGCCGCGCGTCCACTCGTAGCCCGGCCAGAAGTCGATGGTTGCCTTCCCGTTCCAGTGCTGCGGGAGACCGGGGAGCACGGGCTCGATTTGCGCGAGGAACTGCTGTGCCCGGCTCGTCGGCGTTCCCGAGCCGAAGCTCGCGCCGATGTTGCCGCCCGTGTAGTCGACCAGGATCCCCGATGTTCCGGCTTGTCCGCGAGATACCTCCCAGGTGTTCTGGTAGCCAGTGTCGGCGAAGGTCTCGCCATTCGAGCCGAGATCGCTCCAGTGACGGCGTGTGAACTGAAGGTGGAGCTTCGAATTCGTTCCCATTCCCTGCTCGTTGATCGCCTGCAGCTTGCGTGCCGAGAAGCCGGCCTTCGAGACGTTGACAGAGCGGCGGATGATCGAGAACGGGAGCGCGAGCACGACCTTGTCGGCGTTCACCGTCGTCGTCCGCGACCCCTGCCTGAAGGTGAGCGTATACCCGCCGGTCGCCGTCTTCTTGACGGCGACGAGCTCCGAGCCGGTCGTGATCTGCCCCGCGAGCTGGTCGGCGAGCCGCGACGGGATCTGGTCGTTGCCGCCGCGGACGTGGTATTTCTCGTTCGAGGGGCCGAAGACCCGGAACTGGCCCTGGCCGGAATAGGCGAGCAGGTAGAGGAGGTTGAGCGAGCTCTGCTGATCGGACTCGGCGCCGTACTCGATGTTGTAGGCGACGTCGAGCAGCTGTCCGAGGCGTGTGGCCGTACCTCCGCCTGGGATCGTCTCGTTCAGCCAGTCGATGATCGACAGGTGGTCGAGCTCGAACCCACGCGGCGTGAAGTTGTCGAAGAGCGTCGGGTAGCTCGCGGCGGAGACGTCCTTGTGCACCTTCTGCCAGATCCCCTTGATGTCGTCGGTCATCTCCGCGTACGTGTAGGGGGCGCCGTCGAAGAAGCCGAGCAGCTCGGTGCCGTTCACCTCAGCCCGGAGGAGGTTGTCGAGGTCGAGCCCGAGCTCCTGCGCGAGGTTGCGGATCTGGCCGTGGCCTTGGTCGATCAACTCACCGCCGTGCTCGTAGATCTGCCCGTCGGCGAAGAATCCACGGCCGGTCCAGCAACGCCCGCCAACCCGATCCGACGCCTCGTGCACCTGCGCCGAGTACCCGGCCTGCCCGAGGCGGTAGGCGCAGGTCAGTCCCGCAAGGCCGGCACCGACCACGACGATCGTCGGGTTCGAGGCGCTGCGCGCGGCTGGTGTGAGGCGGCCGAAAGCCGTCAAGCCGAGCCCCGCGAGCCCAGCCTTCTTCAGCAGGCCCGCCCGCGTCGGCTGCCATCGCGCACCGGTCTCCGTCGCGGCGACATCAGCGACGGCGCGCTGCAGCTCTTGCATCAGCGGTGTGCGAGCCATGTCGTCGTTCCCTCCCTCCGTCCGGATCCCCTCGACCGTCGGAGCGTGACCGACCCCGTGTTGGGAATCAAGGTGTGAGATCCTCGAGCGCGAGCAAGTCGTCGACCGTCTCCCGCCGCCGAATGACCCGTGCGGTGCCGTCTCTGATCAGGACCGCGGCGGGCCGAGGCGTTGCGTTGTAGTTGGAGCTCATCGCGAGGGTGTATGCGCCTGTGGCCGGGACTGCGAGGAGATCGCCGGTGCGGGGAGGAGGGAGCACGACATCGTCGATGAGGACGTCACCCGACTCGCAGTGGAGGCCGGCGACGCTGACCGTCTCCGTTGCCGGCTGGTCGGCACGAGTTGCCGAGAGCGCCGTGTACCGCGCGCCGTAGAGCTCGGGGCGGGGGTTGTCGGACATACCTCCGTCGACGGCGACCCACGTCACCCCGTCGAGTCGCTTCACGGAGCGCACGCGGTACAGCGTCATGCCCGCCTGGCCTACGAGTGCGCGCCCGGGCTCGAGCATCAGTCGCGGCGTCGGAAGGCCATGCTTGCTCCAGGCGCGCGAGACGGCCTCCGCGACCTCGCGCGCAAGCTCGCCCAAGCGTGCCTCGGGCTCGTCGAGGATGTGACGAACGCTGAAACCCCCGCCGACGTTCACCAGGCGGGGGATCCAACCCAGCTCGTCGCGACAGCGTGCCGTGAATGTCGCGAGGAGCTCGATCGTCTCTTCGTGGGCCGCGGTATCGGCGAGTTGCGATCCGACGTGGACGTGGAGGCCGGCGACGTCGAGGCCGAGGGCGCCGGCCTCTTCGACCGTTCGCAACGCGTGATCGGGGGGGAGGCCGAACTTCGAGCCGTGATGTCCCGTCCGGATTGCTTCGTGCGTGTCCGCCTCGACCCCGAGGGTCACGCGGACGAGCACGCGTTGCACGCCTGCCGCGTCCGCGCGCGCGACCTCGTCCTCCGCATCGAGGACAACCGTCGCTTCCGCATCGGCGGCCGCGCGGAGCTCCTCCTCCGACTTCGCGTTGCCGTGCACGGCGAGGCGCTCCCCCTCGATGCCGGCCCTGCGCGCGAAGGCGAGCTCACCGAGCGTGGACACGTCCGCGCCCAGGCCCTCTTCCGCAAGAAGCCGCATCAAGGCGACGTTGGGAAACGCCTTCGACCCGTAGAGGACGAGGGCGTCTGGAACCGCGGTGCGAATCTCTCGAGCCCGCGCGCGGAGGGTCGGCTCGCAATAGATGGCGAGTGGCGTCCCGTACCGGGACGCCAGCTCGGAGACGCGCACACCGCCGAGCGCGAGCTCGCCGTGCTCGATCCGAGCGGAGTCAGGGAAGAGCTCGAGCATCCGGCGATTCTGCCTGTTACGCTTTTCAGCTCGTGAAGCAGCTTCTTTCGTAGGCCAGGGAACGGGCGCGGCGAGAGCCGCGGGCGTTCTCGTGAAGCCTCTCGCGCGAGAGGCTTTTTTGTTCCCCGAAGCGAATGAGACAGGCGATGGAGCAGTACGACCCACAGGCAATCGAGGAGAAGTGGCAGCGCGTCTGGGCGGACGAGCACGCGTTCGAGGTCCCGAATCCCGAGCCGGGTGAGCTCGACGGTCGCGGGTCGAAGAGCTACGTGCTCGAGATGCTCCCGTACCCCTCCGGCGAGCTGCACATGGGCCACATGCTCGTCTACACGATCGGCGACGTCGTCACCCGCTTCCGTGCCCGCAACGGCATGCACGTGCTGCACCCGCAGGGTTTCGACTCCTTCGGCCTGCCAGCCGAGAACGCGGCGATCGGCGAGGGCGTCCACCCACGCGAGAGCACGGAACGGAACATCACTCACATCACGCGCTCGATGCGGCGCGTGGGCTGGGCCTACGACTGGTCGCGCTCGCTCACGACGCACGATCCGACGTACTACCGCTGGCAACAGTGGCAGTTCCTGAAGTTCCTCGAGCGCGGTCTTGCCTACCGCAAGGGCGCGCCGGTCAAGTGGTGCCCGAACGACCAGACGGTGCTCGCGAACGAGCAGGTGCACGACGGCCGTTGCGAGCGGTGCGGCACAGAGGTCGAGTCCCGGGTCATGGAGCAGTGGTTCTTCCGCATCACGGACTACGCGGACGCCCTGCTCGACGACCTCGAGACCGTCGACTGGCCGGAGTCGATCAAGGCGCGCCAGCGCAACTGGATCGGGCGGTCGGAGGGCGCCGAGATCCTGTTCCGGATCGAGGAGCTCGACGAGGACGTCGCCGTCTTCACGACACGTCCCGACACGCTGTACGGCTCGACGTTCTTCGTCCTCGCCCCCGAGCACGAGCTCGTCGCGCGGATCGACTCGGACGACGTGGCCAACTACGTGCGCCGGGCCTCTGCGAAGAAGACCCAGGAGCGTGCTGCGGCAACTGAGAAGACGGGCATCCTCACCGGCCTCCACGCGGTCAACCCCGTGAACGGGGAGCGGCTGCCGATCTACGTCGCGGACTACGTCCTGACCGATTACGGAACGGGCGCGATCATGGCCGTCCCGGCTCACGACCAGCGCGACTTCGACTTTGCGACGGCGTTCGACCTTCCGATCCGGCAGGTCGTGCGGCCGCCGGACGGCCAGGTGGACGAGAGCATCGCGTACGTTGGGCACGCGGACGGGGAGATCCTCGTCAACTCGGCGGAGTTCGACGGCCTGCCGGCGCCCGAGGGCGGCCGGCGTATCGTCGAGAAGCTCGAGGCCGAGGGTCGCGGGCGCTTCACGATCAACTACCGCCTGCGCGACTGGGGCTTCTCGCGGCAGCGGTACTGGGGCTGCCCGATCCCGGTCGTCTACTGCGATGCGTGCGGAATCGTGCCGGTGCCCGAGGAGGAGCTGCCAGTCCTACTCCCCGACATCGAGGACTACAAGCCGAAGGGGCGGCCGCCGCTCGCCCAGGCCGAGGACTGGGTGAACGTGCCGTGCCCGGAGTGCGGGGAGCCCGCCAGGCGCGAGACCGAGACGATGGACACGTTCGTCGACTCGTCCTGGTACTTCCTGCGCTACTGCGACGCGCGGAACGATCAAGCGCCGTTCAACCGCGCGCCGGTCGACTTCTGGAACCCGATCGACCTCTACATCGGCGGCGTCGACCACGCGACGATGCACATGATCTACGCGCGGTTCTGGGTCAAGGTGCTGAACGACCTCGGCTTCGTCGGCTTTCGCGAGCCGTTCGCGCGCTTCTACTCGAACGGGTGGGTGACGCTCGGGAAGACGAAGATGTCGAAGCGGGCCGGGAACGTCGTCGGTCCCGACGACTTCGTCGAACGCTATGGCGCGGACGCGTGCCGGCTGAACATCCTCTTCCTTGGCCCTGCCAACGAGGACATGGAGTGGACCGAGTCGAGCGTCCAGGGCATGGCGCGCTTCGTTGGGCGGCTCTGGCGGGTCGTCAACGAGGTGGCCGAGAGGGCGCCTCAAGCGCCGCCGATCGGCGGCCCGCTTGCCCGGAAGGCGCACTGGGCGATCGCCAAGGTCTCCGACGACATTGGACGACGGTACGCGTTCAACACAGCGATCGCCGCGATGATGGAGCTCGTCAACTGGCTCTCGCGGGACAGGAGCGGTCCGGACTCACGCTTCGCGGCGGAGACGGTCGTCTCGCTGATCCAGCCCTACGCGCCGCACGTCGCGGAGGAGCTGTGGGAGCGCCTCGGGCACGAGCGCTTGTGGGAGCAGCCCTGGCCCGAGGCGGATCCCGCCCTGCTCGAACGGGAGACCGTCGAGGTCGTGGTGCAGGTGAACGGGCGCGTCCGCGAGCGCCTGCACGTGCCGCCCGACACGCCCGACGACGAGCTCGTCGCGCTGGCGCGGGCCTCCGAGCGCGTGCAGTCGTACCTCGACGGCGGCGAGGTAGCACGGACGATCGTCGTCCCGGGAAAGCTCGTCAGCTTCGTCACCTGAGAACCGGGGTCTGACCCCACGGGTCTGACCCCGCCTCGCGGATTGACACCGATTCGCAACAAAGACGTGTCCCACGTGTGATCCAGGCAAAGCGACGATCGCCTCGTGTCGTTCGTCGCCGTCTCGCGCTCGACTGCTCTCGTCGCGCTGAGCGCTCTGCTCGTCGTCCTCGCTCTCGCGGGGCATCGCTTGGCGCAGACCGGCGCAGCGAGCACGCCCGAGGTCGTCGCGCCGCTCGAACCGGTCGCGCAAGCGCCTGCAAGGCGGGCTCTCGTCGTGCACGTCGTGGGCGCCGTCCGCCATCCGGGGCTCTATCGGCTCCGCGACGGCGCGCGTGTGGCCGACGCCGTCGCGCGCGCCGGAGGTGCGACAAAGGGCGCTGAGCTTGCTGCGCTCAACCTCGCCGCCCCACTCGTCGACGGCATTCAGGTTCTCGTGCCGCGACGGGCGTCGGCGCTTCGGGCTGAAGGGGAGACCGCTGTCGACCCCGCGGCTCAGGGGCCCGGGCAGGACGGGCTCGGGCGCAGGCTCAGCCTCGCGACGGCGACGGCAGACGAGCTCGACGAGCTCCCCGGGGTGGGGCCGATCACCGCGCAGAAGATCCTCGACTACCGGGCCGAGCATGGGCCGTTCAGGTCGGTGGACGATCTGGACGCAGTCCCCGGAATCGGGCCGACGCGGATCGAGCAGCTGCGCGACCTCGTGACCCCGTGAGGCGAGCGGTCGAGCAGCATTGGCCCGCGTTGCTCGCGGGCTCGGCTTGTGTGGGGCTGGCCGCCGCCAACGTCGTCGCGGTCGAGGGCGTCGCTCTCGCCTTGGCCGGCCTCCTCGCGCTCGCGGCCGTCGCGCTCCTTGCCGACGGGCCGCGGGTCGTTGCAGTCGGAGCTGTCCTCACCATCGCGGGGCTGTGGTGGGGAGGTCTCCGGCTGGAGGCGATGGGCGAGAGCGTGCTCATGGTCGAGATCGGCGAGTCCGCGCCTGCCGAGCTCGTCGTCACCGGGCCGGCGCGTACGACGGCGTGGGCGGTTCGCGTCCCGGCGGAGGTGCGGACGTTCCGCGGACGGCGTCTCCGGGAGCGGGTCCTGCTCCTGCTCCCGGTCGGACGGTCGCCGCCCCGCGGTGCCATCCTGGAGACGGTCGTTCGGGTCAGCGAGCCGCGCACGGCCGAGGGAGGATTCGACGAGCGTGCCTGGCTCGCACGCCAGGGGATCCACGTCGTCCTTCGCGCGGGCACATGGCGTCAGATAGGGAAGCGCGGCGGCGTCGCCGGCGTCGGAGACCGCGTTCGCGACCGTGTCGAGCGCGCGGTGGGTCGTGGAGCCGTCGGAGTGCGGCAGGCGCTGGTTCTCGGTGTCGTCCTGGGAGAGGACGAGGGGCTCCCGGAGCGAGTCCGAAACGACTTCCGGGCTTCCGGGCTGTACCACCTGCTCGCCGTCTCCGGACAGAACGTCGCCTTCATCGCCATCGGGATCTTCGGGCTCGGGTGGCTGCTGCGACTGCCGCGCATGGCGCGCGAGCTCGTGACGCTCGCCGGGATCGGGCTGTACGTGCTCGCGGTCGGATGGCAGCCGTCGGTGATCCGGGCCGGGGTTGCGGGAGCCTTGGCTTCGCTGGCCTGGCTCGCGGCACGACCGCGCGACCGCTGGCACTTTCTCGCACTCGGGGCGCTCGTTCTCCTTGCGTGGGCGCCGACCACGGTGCTCGAGCCCGGGTTTCAGCTCTCGTTCGCGGCAGTCGCGGGGATCTTCGTCGGGGTCCCGCGCGTGCGTGACCGCCTTCAGGGCTATCCGATACCGAGACGACTGGCCGAGGGGCTCGGTATGGCCGTCGTCTGCGGGGTCGTCACGGCTCCGATTGTGCTCGTCCAGTTCGGCCGGGCTCCGCTCTACACGGTTCCTGCGAACGTCCTCGCGGAGCCGGCCATGCCGTTCGTGCTCGGGCTGGGTCTTCTCGCGGGCGCCGCCGATCCCGTGGCGCCCGGTGCCGCCGCTGCGCTCGCCTGGCTGGCGGGATGGGCGGCGGCTTGGCTCGAGCTCGTCGCTCGGCTCGTCGCGTCGCTTCCAGGAGCGCAGATCGAACCTCGTGCAGCACTCGCTGTCGTCGCGCTCGGGGCCGCCGGATGGATCGCTGCTCGGTCCGCGAGGGCTCGTGTGGGCACCAGGCCGATGGCTGTGGCGATCGCAGCAGCCGGCGTCCTGCTCCTCGGAGCTGCGGTCCTCTGGGAGCTGCGCCCCGCGCCGATCTGGCAGCAGCCCACTGGACTGAGGGTGACGTTCCTCGATGTGGGGCAGGGGGACTCCGTGCTGCTCGAGACGCCGAGCGCCCGCGTGCTCGTCGATCAGGGGCCGCCGGAGGCGAACGTCGCGGGTCAGCTCACGCGAATGGGGATCCGCTCCCTCTCCGCTCTCGTGCTCACGCATCCGCAGCGGGACCACATCGGCGGAGCCGCAGACGTCATCCGGCGGCTTCGCATTGGTGCGGTGCTCGACCCGGGGCTTGCCGCGACCGGCCCGGACCGCGAGGAAGCAGTAGCGGCGGCACAGGAGCGGAAGGTGCCGGTTCGCATCGTTCGAGCGGGAACACAGTTCAAGGCCGGCGGGCTCGTGCTCCGTGTGCTGTGGCCGCCCGACCCCGGAAGCCCTTCGGAGGATCCGAACCTGAATGCCGTCGTGCTCGTCGCGACCTACGGCGAGACCGACGTCTTCCTCCCGGCCGACGCGGAGTCCGATGTCACAGCGCGGCTTCCCCTCGACTCGTTCGAGGTGCTCAAGGTCGCCCATCACGGATCCGCCGATCCCGGCCTCGAGGACGAGCTTCGCGTGCTCCGACCTCGTGTTGCGGTCATCTCCTGCGGGCGGAGCAACGACTACGGGCACCCGCGTGCCGATACCCTGGCTGCGCTCGCGGGCTCGCCGGGACTCGCCGTCTATCGAACGGATACGGACGGCCGCGTCGTCGTCGAGTCGGACGGCCGTCGGCTCCGAGTCCGGACGGAGGGCTAGACGTTTGTCTGACAGAAGAGCGCCGCGGCCGCGAGGGCGCCTTCAGGGTTGTGCGCGCACAGTGCGGACGGGAGGCCTGTGCCAAGGCCGCGGCCGCAAAGCGGCCGCCTTTAGGGTCTTCGCGCGATCGGAATCCGCGCTAGCGGATTCCGATCTTGCGCAAGGGGTAGGGTTGGAGCTACCGATGGCTGGCGCCCCGGACAAGCCGGTCTACCTCCTTACCGGCAGCGACCGGCCGAAGATCGAGACCGCGCTCTCCCGCCTTCGCCGGCATTTCGTCCCGGAGGCGATCGACGTCGTGAGCGCTCTGGAGACATCCGGCGACGCGGCTGTCGCACTCTGCAACGCGGGGAGCCTGTTCGGAGACGCCCGCCTCGTCGTGATCGAGGACGTCGACGGACGACGAGATGCCGACGGCCGGCGAAAAGGCGGCTGGAAGGCCGCGGACGTCGACGGGGTGTCCACGTATCTCGCCAACCCCGCTCCGGCAACCGTGCTCGCTCTCGTCGGCGAAGACGTCAAGAAGACGACGGCGCTCTGGAAGGCTTGCGCGAAGGTCGGTCAGATCCTCGAGTTCGCCGTGGCCAAGAAGAACGTGCAGGGTTGGGTCGCCGATCAGTTCCGCCAGCGTGGCGTTCGCGCGGAGCCCGAAGCTGCAGCGGCGCTCGTCCAGCTCGTCGGCGACGATCTCCAGACGCTCTCGCTCGAGGTGGACAAGCTCGCCACCTGGGCGGCCGGAGAGCCGGTGGGCGAGCGAGAGGTCGAGGCGCTCGCCGCGATATCGGCCGACGCGCCGACGTTCGCCCTCACGGACGCCTGGGCCGTTCGTGACGCGCCGCGCGCTCTCGCGGCGAGCGAGACGATCTTCGAACGCGAGTCGAGGCCCCGCCGCGATACGGCCGCTCGCCTGGCCGGCGCCCTCGGCAGCCATCTCGGCCGTCTTCGCACGCTGAAGCGCCTCGCGGCAGAAGGCGTGCGTCCGAAGGAGGCGGCCGGGAAGCTCAAGATGCATCCCTTCCGCGCGGAGAAGCTGTTTGGACAGGCCGAGGCGTTCTCGTCCGAAGAGCTGCACGACGCCGTCGTCCGCCTCGCCGAGCTCGACGGCTCGCTCAAGGGGCAGAGCCGGTTGGCGCCCGACCTCGAAGTTCAGCGGGCCCTGATCGACCTCACCCGCCGCCCAGGGGCGGCTCGAGCGCCGTAGGGCGCGTTACGAGGAGGCGCCAGCGGCGATCTTCGCCGCTTGCGCTTTCTTACGCGCCGCAGTATTGCGATGAAGCGCTCCGCGCGTCGTCGCCCGGTCGATCGTGCGAACGAGTTCGCGATGCTCGCTCGCGATCCGCTCGGAGTCGCCATCGGCAGCCGCGATTTCGAGGCGCTTCGTGAGCGTCTTGATGGTCGAGCGGTAGCGAAGGTTCTCGAGACGCTGCCGCGCCTGGATCCGGACGCGCTTCTTCTGCTGTTGGATGTTCGCCATTCGAGGAAACGCCCGCAGCCGCGGGCCGGGCGATGGTAGCAGGACCGACTGGGAGAATCGGCCTGGACAGCCCCTCGATGGAGAACCCTCCGGACACGACGACGCCCCCGCCTGCGGGGGAGACCGGCCACAGCCGCCGAATCGCGCGCTCGACCGCGGTCTTCTCGCTCGCCACTGCCGTCTCGCGGGTCCTCGGCCTCATGCGCGAGATGGTCAGCGCGTACTTCTTCGGCGTGTCCGGCGTGATCAACGCCTTCACGGTCGCAATCCAGATCCCGAATCTCGTGCGTGCTCTGGTCGCCGACGCAGCGCTCTCCGGTGCGTTCGTCCCCGTGTTCAGCGAGCTCCTCGAGCGCGGCGAGAAGAAGCGTGCGTGGCGTGTCGCGTCGACACTCTTCTGGCTGACGCTGCTCGTCCTCGGCGGCGTCACGGCTGTCTTCATCCTGCTCGCGCCGCTCCTCATGCGGCCGTTCGGCGATCCCGGCGGCGACTTCGATCTCGCCGTCGGCCTCTCTCGCGTGCTCTTCCCGATCGTCGTGCTGCTGGGGCTCTCCGGGATCGTCGTCGGGATCCTGAACACGTATCACCACTTCGCGCTGCCGGCGCTCGCCCCGGTTGCGTGGAACCTCGTGATCATCCTCGGCCTCGGCCTCGGCGTCCCACGCATCGACGACGAGAGCGCGCAGCTCTATCTGTACGCAGCGGTCGTCGTCCTGGGGACGCTCGTCCAGCTCCTCCTCCCGATCCCTTGGCTCCGCCGCCTCGACGGCCGGCTGACGATGGTGATCGACTGGCGCGACCCGGCTGTACGTCGGGTGCTCACGCTGATGCTCCCGGTCACCCTCACGATCGGGCTCGTCAACGTGAACTTCCTCGTCGACACCCTTTTCGCGTCCCGGCTCCTCGACCCCGAGCTCGCCCCGGCGGCGATCGACAAGGCCTTCCGGCTCTACATGCTCCCCCAAGGCGTGTTCGCCGTGGCGGTGACGACCGTCCTTTTCCCGACCCTGGCGCGGCTGGCCGCCCGGGGTGATGCGCCCGGGCTCCGCCGCGCGCTCGACGGCGGTCTGCGGCAGATCGCCTTCCTGCTCGTCCCAGCAGGCCTCCTCTCGATCGTCCTCGCGGAGCCGATCGTCCGTCTGGTCTATCAGCGCGGTGAGTTCACCGCCGAGGACACCGTGATCGTCGCCCAGTGCCTGCAGGCGTTCTCGATCGGCCTGGTCTTCAACGGCTGGATGCTGATCCTGAACCGCAGCTTCTACGCCGTGCAGACGAACTGGACTCCGACCGCGATCGCCCTCGGTGCGGTCGGGCTCAATACCGCCTTCGACGCGGTCTTCTATCGCCTCGGCATCTGGGGGATCCCACTCGCGACGTCGACTGTGAACGTCGTCGCCGCGACCGTCCTGCTCGTGATGATGCGCCGGCGGCTCGGGCTCGAGCACGTCGGCCGGACGCTCGGCGTCGTGCTGCGCGTCGTCTTTGCGGGCGTCGCGGCCGCAGCCGCGGCGTTCGTCGCCTGGTACGCGCTCGAGGCCTGGCTGGGCGAGTCTCTGTTCGCCCAGCTCGTCTCGCTCGGAGCCGGCTTCGCCGCCGGCGGGCTCGTCTATGTCGGCGCCGCGCGGGCGCTCGGGCTTCGTGAGCTCGAGGCGCTGCTACTGCTGCGCGGATCGGCAGCGCGCGACGCGCCTTGACGGACCATCGAAGGAACCCGCACATGGTCGGGTTCCTCGAGATTCGGATATCGCCAGCGGTTACGACAAGGCCGTGCAGAAGATCTCGCCGTTCGTCTCGAGCACCTCGTGCGGCCCGGCCGAGAAGACGGCGTTGTCGTCCGCATCGAAGACGAGGCGGCCGGTCGAGTGAATCGCGTTCCCCTGTCCCGGCTCGTTGGACATGATGAACTGGCCCGCGAGCGTGAACGTCCCGGAGACGAGGTCGATCTTTATGAGCCAGTTCCCGCGGATCGAGATCGACTTCCCCGTGATCGAGTTGACGTCGATCTCCTCGCCAGTCGCGTGAATCTGCACGCGGCTCGGGCTCTCCGCAGCGTCGAAGTACGTGGTCACCCGTAGCGAGATCTCGCCGCTGAAGACGTTCTGGAAACCGTCGCAGCTCTGGACGCCGTCGAACGTTTCGGTGAACGTCTCGGTCAACGGCGGCGCCGCGCCGGCCACCGGCTGATACAGCAGTCCGAGCAGAATGACGACGCCGACGACGAGGGTGAGTCTGGGTGCGGTCGCACGGTTCATGGTTCTTCCTTTCAGATCCGAATGTCGGCTACGGCGTGCCGAAGAGCGCGCAGTCCTCGAGGCCGTAGCTATGAGCTCTGTTCTGTCCATCGAGGGCGAGGTCCGACCACCCGAAATAGGCCTCCTCGCCCTTCGCTCTGTCGTTGGCCTGCGCGGCCTCGCGGGTCTTGTCGATCAGCGCGAAGGCCGCTCCGAATGTGTCGAGCATCTCCCGTATCGTCGCCTCGTCGCCCGGGGGCGGCGCGAGCGCTCTCAGTTCCGTGAGCGCCTGCGAGTAGACGGGATCCATCTTCCCCGCGTACTCCGCGACCGCCTCGTCCTGCCCTCGACCCGAAGTCCTGATCCCCGGCGTCTGATGAGTCGCCCGCTGCTCGTTCGCGTCGGCGCAGATCGCGTCGGCTTCCGCGATGAAGTCACCGCTCGAAACCCCGCCATCCCCTCCACCGCAACCTGCGACGAGAGCCGCTGCAACCGCGACCGGAGCGACCCCCCTGAACACGACCGTTGTCATGGTCATCGTCTCTTCTCCTTCCAGATCTCGACTCACGAATAGGAGAGCAGCGTGTTCGAGCGTGATTGACGCCCGCTTTAGCCCGCTAGAGCGCTGCTTGAGGTGCCGGAGGCGCTGCTGTTAGCGTGGCGCGCGGAAGGAGCGCGGATGGACTTCAGCATGCTGGGCCCGCTCGAGGTGCGTGATCAGGGGCGGCCGCTCGAGATCGGCGGCGGGAAGCAACGAGCGCTTCTCGCTCTGCTCCTTCTTCACGTGCGGGAAGTGGTCTCCGTCGATCGCATCGTCGACGCCCTGTGGGGTGAGACACCGCCGGCCAGCGCGCTGAACAGCGTCCACATCTACGTCTCCCAGCTCCGAAGGGCGATCGGTGACGGTTACCTCGAGACGCGCGGACAGGGGTACATGCTCGTTCTCGAGCAGGACGAACTCGATCTCTACCGCTTCGAGCGTCTCTTCGAGCACGGCAGGGAGCTGCTTGCCGGGGGTGAGGCGAACGATGCCGCCAGAACCCTGCGCGAGGCGCTTTCGCTCTGGCGCGGTCCTGCGCTCGCCGACGTTACCTACGCGAGCTTCGCTCAGGCCGATATCGCCCGACTGGAGGAGCTCCGGCTCGCCGCGCTCGAAGAAAGGATCGAAGCTGATCTGGCGCTCGGCGAGGCTGCCGAAGTGATTCCTGAGCTAGAGGCGCTCGTGCGCCAGCACCCGCTCCGAGAGCGCCTGCGCGGCCAGCTCATGCTCGCGCTCTACCGGACCGGACGCCAGGCGGATGCGCTGGACGTCTACCAGGACGCCCGTTCGACGCTCGTGGAGGAGCTCGGCCTCGAACCGGGCAGACAGCTGCGAGAGCTCGAGCAGGCGATCCTCCGCCAGGATTCGACGTTGGATGCACCGACCCGGCCGCTTCCCCGAGTGCTGAGCCGGAAAAAGGGGACATCGCTGATAGCGATCGGAGCCGCGCTCCTCCTCGGTGCGGCGATCGCCGTGATCGTTGTGCAGTTCGCCCGTAGGGAGCCAGGGGCGATGGTCGTTTCTGTGGATCCCGACTCGGTAATCGCGGTCGACCCGCGGACGAACGAGGTCGTCGCCGAGATTCCCGTCGGCGATCATCCGTCTCAAGTCGCGGCCGGCGAGGGTTCCACTTGGGTGATCAACGGCAATGACCGGACCGTCTCGCGGATCGACACAGCGGTGATGCGCGTCGTCCGGACGATCGGGCTCGACGCGACCCCGACGGACGTCGCCGTAGGCGCCGGGGCGGTCTGGATCGCAACCTCCGAAAACACCGTTTTGCGCATGGATCCTGCCTCTGGCCGTGTCGAGCGGACGATCGAACTGCCGCAGCCGCGGTTTTCGTCGTTCAGGAACCAGGCGCGCTACGTCGAAGTCGGGGCTCGAAGTGTCTGGGTAGGAGCCTACGAACGCGGATCGATCTGGCGGATCGACCCGCGTTCGAATGTCGTCGTCGCCACGATCGAGGCCGACGCGGGGGCGATCGCAGTGGGCGAAGGGGCGGTGTGGGTGTCTGGTTATCTCGGCGTGACCGAGATCGATCCGGATTCGAATACGGTCAGGGAGACGATCTCGATGTCACTGGGAACCCCAGCGATCGCGGTCGGAGAGGGCGCCGTCTGGGTGCCGGCCGGGCAGGTCTGGCGGATCTCTCCGTCGCTCCACGCCGTCGCGGGCGCGTTCTTCGTTGCGGGGAGTAATGCATCCGGGGTGGCGGTCGGGTACGGATCTCTCTGGGTCGTAAGCTCGGGGGACGGCACCGTGTCGCGTGTGGATCCGTCCACCGAGAAGCTCGTCGCTCAATTCGTGCTCGGGAGTCCCCCAACCGACGTCGCGGTCGGAGACGGCCTCGTCTGGGTAGCGGTGAGCTGATCCCGGCCGGAAGGCTGCGCCCGCTATCGTTGCGGGCCCGGCGCGAAGAGCGCTGATCACCCATGGAGCAAGACCGTATTCGCAACTTCGCGATCATCGCGCACATCGACCATGGCAAGTCGACGCTCGCGGACCGCGTACTCGAGCTGACGGGCGCCGTCACCGAGCGCGAGATGCGCGACCAGCTCCTCGACTCCATGGACCTCGAGCGCGAACGCGGGATCACGATCAAGGCCCAGGCGGTGCGCGTCCGCTGGCGAGGACACGAGCTCAACCTGATCGACACCCCCGGCCACGTCGACTTCACGTACGAGGTATCCCGCTCGCTGCAGGCGTGCGAGGGCGCGCTGCTCCTCGTCGATGCGGCTCAAGGGATCGAGGCGCAGACGCTCGCGAACGCATACCTGGCGCTCGACAGCCAGCTCGAGATAGTTCCCGTCGCGAACAAGATCGACCTGCCGCAGGCCGACCCGGACGGGGCTTCTTACGAGCTTGCCGAGCTCCTCGGCGAGTCGCCCGACCGAGTCCTCCGGATCTCGGCCAAGACGGGCGAAGGCGTCCCGGACGTCCTCGACGCGATCATCGAGCGGATCCGGCCTCCGGCGGGCGATCCGCACGCGCCCGCACGCGCGCTCATCTTCGACTCCTCGTACGATCAATACCGCGGTGTCGTCGCTTTCGTGCGCGTGGTGGACGGGCGCTTCGAGACCCGCGAGCCGCTTCGGGCGATGGCCCAGGGCACGTCGTTCGAGGCGGAGGAGCTCGGAGTGATGTCACCCGCCCGCGAGCCGGTCGCCTCGCTCGGCGCGGGAGAGGTGGGCTACGTCGTGACGGGCCTCAAGGACGTGTCGCGACTCCGCGCCGGCGACACGCTCACGTCGCGCCGTCGCCCCGCAGCGGCGCCTCTTCCAGGCTATCTGGACGTCAAGCCCATGGTCTTCGCGGGGATCTTCCCGACGGACTCGGACGACTACCCGGAGCTGCGCGACGCGCTCGAGAGGCTCAAGCTCAACGACGGATCCCTCTCCTACGAGCCCGAGACGTCGCAGGCGCTCGGGTTCGGGTTTCGGTGTGGCTTCCTCGGGCTCCTCCACATGGAGATCGTCCGCGAGCGGCTCGAGCGCGAGTTCGACCTCGACCTCCTGATCACGGCACCGACCGTCGCGTACCGGGCGACCACACGTACCGGTGAGACCGTCGAGGTGCACAACCCGGCGGAGATGCCGCGTGAGCTCGAGCAGGTCGAAGAGCCGTACGTCAAGGCGTCGGTCATCGTCCCGAAGGACTACGTCGGGGCGGTCATGGAGCTCGCCAACGAGCGGCGCGGCAGCTTCGACCACCTCGAGTACCTGAGCGAGGAGCGCGTCCTCCTCTCCTACGAGCTCCCGCTGGGGGAGATCGTGCTCGACTTCTACGACCAGCTGAAGTCCCGAACACGGGGGTACGCGAGCTTCGACTACGACCTCGCGGGGTTCCGTCCGGGCGACCTCACCCGCGTCGACATCCTCGTCGGCGGCGAGCAGGTGGACGCACTCTCGCTGATCATCCACCGCGACGCGGCGTACGACCGAGGGCGGCAGCTCGTGGAGCGTCTTCGACAGGAGATCCCTCGGCAGATGTTCGACGTCCCCGTGCAGGCCGCGATCGGCTCGCGTGTGATCGCGCGAGAGACGATCAAGGCGAAGCGCAAGGACGTGCTCGCCAAGTGCTACGGCGGCGACATCACGCGCAAGCGCAAGCTCCTCGAGAAGCAGAAGAAGGGCAAGAAGCGGATGAAGCAGGTCGGCGGCGTCGAGGTGCCGCAGGAGGCTTTTCTCGCCGTCCTGAACCTCGACTCGGAGCGGCGGAGGTAGCGGTGGGCCACGTCCGGCACCTCTATGTCCACCTGCCGTTCTGCGCGCACCGGTGCGGCTACTGCGACTTCGTGACCGTCGTCGGCCGCGGCGATCAGCACGGGAGCTACGTCGGTGCGCTCCTCGCCGAGCTCGGGCTCGAGGGCGACGTCCTTGCGGACGACGTGGAGACGGTCTTCCTCGGCGGAGGAACGCCGACGTTCACGGATTCGGCGCAGCTCGAGCGGCTGCTCGACGCGCTCCCGGCCGCCGAGGAGCTGACCGTGGAGGCGAACCCGGAAACGGTCACACCCGAGCTTGCCCGGCTCCTGCGCGCGGGAGGCGCGAACCGCGTCTCTCTCGGGGCGCAGAGCTTCCAGCCGGAGCTGCTCTCGGTGCTCGAGCGTCGAGCCGCTCCTGACGATGTCCGGCGAGCCGTGTACGTTCTTCGTGATGCCGGAGTTGACAACATCTCGCTCGACCTCATCTACGGGATACCCGGCCAGAGCGCCGCCCATCTCAACGGCGATCTCGTCCACGCGCTCGCCCTCGAGCCCGAGCACCTCTCCTGCTACGAGCTCGAGGCGAAGCCTGGGACGCGGTTCACGCACGCATACGGCGAAGAGCTGGCTCGGCAGGCCGAGGCGATGGAGGGCTACTTCGAGCAGGCCGTCGACACGCTGACGGCCGCCGGGTACCGCTGGTACGAGACGGCCAACTTCTGCCTCGATGGGGCGCGCGCGGACGGGCGAGATCTGCGTGCACGCCACAACCTAGGCTATTGGCGCGGGCGCGACTATCTGGGGATCGGCATGGGAGCTGTCTCGACGGTTTCCGGCGAGCGACGGCGGAACGCGCCGAGCCTGTCGCGATACGTCGGTGCCCTCGCGACCGGCGAGCGGCCGCCTTCGGAGGTCGAGGTGATCGACGGCGGGACACACGAGCGCGAGAAGCTGCTGCTCGGCCTCCGGCTCGACGAGCCGCTGCCGGTAGTCGAAGTCGATGGTGCGCTGGATCGCGCCGCGCTGAGCCGGCTCATGGCTTGGGGATTGGTCGATCTGAGCTCGAACGGGCGCGGCGAGGAGATCCGGCTCACGCGTCGCGGACGGTTCCTCGGCGGGGGCGTTACCGCCGAGCTCGTGTCAGCCTGATCGACGGACGAGAGACCGTCACTCGACGAGGACGGCGATGCAGTTTCCGAGCTCGTCGAAGTTGCAGAGCTGGTCGTTTGGGAGGCCCGACGACGAGAAGACGACGATGTTGACGAAGTGGCCCCAGACATCGCCATTGTCCTTGGACTTCTTGTACCCGGTGCCGAGAAGCGGGTGCGGGTCGTTCTCGCCGGGGCAGCCCATCGTGTGAGGGCTGATGTCCCACCCGGTTGCGTAGAAGCCGGCGAAGTACTTGACGGGCAGGTTCGTGCTTCCGGTGCCCTCGAATGCCGTGATGTCCGTGATGATGAGCGTCACGTACCGGGGGTCATTGGCGAAGTCGTAGTTCGTGAAGAACTCGCGGAGGGCAGCTACATCCTCGGGCCCGCGGCCCGGAGAACCCTGGTCTTCCGGCCAGTTGTTCGGCGCGCAGGTGGGCTCCTCGAACCGGTCTCTCAGTCCTTTCGTGAACGCGATGACATCGCCCGTCTTGGCAGCGATGCAGTTCGGGGCAGGGTCGTTGGCGAACGACGGCGGTGGGAGATCGCTCGGGCTCGGGTACGCGGAGCAGGTGATGTCCGCCCACTCCTTGTTTCCGTCCTTGTCGAAGTCGTCGAAGTTCAGCCCGTACGTGGTCTGACAGCCGTTGATGATCTCGTTCGTGAAGGTGACCCCCGAGTCGCAGTCGAGCGCCTGGTTGAGGCTCCCCGACGGGCTCGCGTAGCGGAGCAGCACCGGCTCGGAGAACGGATCGCGGATCTGGAGGGGCTTGTTGAGGCCGACCGCTACGACGACACTCCGCTCGGGACCGCTCGAGCGGGAGTTCGGGTCCAGCACATTCGTGTCCTCGGTGTGGAGCTTGAGGAAGAGGATCGGCCCCGAGGCGTCGTCAGCCACGTAGGGATTGGCGACGCTCGGGAACGTGCCCGAATGGGTGCTAGCGTCGTCGAGCTCAGTTGCCCAGGCGATCGAGAACGTCGATCGTCCGGACGCGGGCGCGAGGTATCCACCCGCGGCGGTGATCCAGATGCTCTCCGTGGGACTCGTAGCCGCTCCCGAGTACGTCATCGGGCAGCCGCTGTTGCCGCAACCTGGCCCCTCGAGCTTGACCACGGCGTTGATCCCGCTCGGCGGGGGCAGTGTCGGGTCGCCCTCGACGCCGAAGTCGATCACCGCAGTCGCTCCCACGTCGCAGTCTCCGGTCAAGAGGAAATAAGGCGCCGAAAGATCGTCCGCGCAGGTGGCGTTGGTGACGCTGACGTCTCGAATCTGCGGGGCATTCGGCGCTCCGGGGGCATCGGACCAGCCGTGGACAAAGCTCAGGCCGTCCTGGTTGCCGTCGCCTGCGTAGCACGCGACGAGGTCAGGGTCCTGGGAGCAGATCGTCGTGAGCGTCCCCGCTCCCCCGGTGAACAAGCTCGGATCGTCGTCCGCCTTGCTAACGAGGATCACGATGCCCGTATTTTCGAACGGTATCGGGACGCACCCCCATGAGGGCTCAGGGCAATCGCGGGCTTCTGGCGTGATCCACGCAGCGAGGGTAGACGGGAAGCGGTTCGTGGTCGGGTCGTTGTCGAAGTCGTTGTTCGGGTCGTAGTTCTCGTCTCTCATCAGGAGCTGCCAGTCGAGGACCGCCCCTGTGCTCTCGTTGACGAAGATCGCGGCAACGGCCGCCGGGTCGATCTCGGGCACTGCCCACGGCAGCATTCCGGATTGTTCCTTGATCTGGCGGATCTCGACCCGCGCCTTGCTCTTGGGGTCGATCACCAACGGGATGAAGCCGAAGAGAAGCGGTGCGTCGTCGTCGGTCGCCTTCACGTCGAGTGTCTTCGAGCTGCACGGGTCCCCCGCGGTCAGAGGATCGCCGTCCTGGTCCAGCGTGTCGTCGAGGCCGACTCCGTCCGTCGGATAGCCGTCCGTCCAGTACTGGGCGCTGTTCAGGACGATCCGCACGTCGTTCGGCTCCTGCACCTGCAGGTTGATCGTCGCCGGGTCACGGATCGTGTCCCCTGAGTAGGCGAGCGCCACCGACTTGATCGCCGCGTTGGCGGCGACGGGATCGCCGAACTGGAACGAACACCCGACGAACTTCGTGGCACCCGCAAAGGCGCCGGCGTCCACGAGCGTCTGCAGACGCTTCTTGTGCACGTACCAGTTGCCGACGTCTACGACGATCGCGCTCAGGGCGAGGATCATGGGGAGGAGAAGCGCCAACAACACCGTGACCTGGCCGCGCTCGTGCAAACGACCTCGAGAGCCGCGTGCGACATCGCCCGCGCTCTTGCGCAATCCGACCACGTGATCACCACGGGTTTGCCGTAGCGTGACCAGCCCCCCTCTCTCCCGCCTGCATTATCTGCCCTTCCGTTCGGATTGGGAAGAGGCTCGAGCGAGGCGTGCATCGGCAGGATCCGTGGCTACCATCGGATTCGGGATGCAGCTCACCCCCCGCAAACGCGAGATCCTCCGGCGCGTCATCGAGGAGTACGTGGCCACCGGCCAGCCGGTCGGCTCACGCGCGCTCGTCGAGCGCTCGGGGCTCCATGTCTCGTCATCGACGGTGCGCGGAGAGCTCGCGGAGCTCGAGACCCTCGGCCTCCTCACTCACCCCCATACGTCCGCTGGCCGCATGCCGACCGAGAGCGGCTACCGCATCTACGCCGAGGAGCTCGTGGACACCGTGGAGGGGCGCCCTGACGCTCTCGGTGTCGACCTCGGGTCGATGCGCAACGAGATCGAGCATGCCCTGCGCACGACGACGGAGATGTTGTCCCAGGCGACGCGGCTGCTCGCGCTCGTCTCTGCGCCCTCGCTCGAAACGGCGTCGATACGACACATCGAGGTGCTCGCGCTCCAGCCGACGAGCGTGATGGTGGTCGTGATCACGTCCACGGGCGGGGTGACGAAGCGGATGTTCCGCCTCGACGAGCCTGTCGACCCCGGGCTCGTAGCCTGGGCATCCGAGTACCTCGAGGACCAGCTCGTCGGGCAGCGGCTCGGCTCGAGCGCGGTTCGACGCCGACTCGACGCGCCTGGGCTCGTCCCGCGGGAGCGCGCATTCCTCGAGCTCATCGGCCAGACGCTGCTCGACATCGGATCCGAAGAGGGACCTGAGGTATTCATCGGCGGAACGGCCGGTCTGCTCGTAGAGGCGCGGGCGGAGGAGGTCGAGGCGACGATGCGCCTGCTCGAGCTCCTCGAGCGGCGCGCCGCCGTGCTCGAGCTCGTGAGCGACGCCCTCGAGCCGAGGCGCCCGGTCGTTCACGTCGGTCCCGAGGTCGGTGGAGGGCAGCTCCACGCCGTCTCGCTCGTCGGCGCGACCTACGGGATACGGAGCACGCCGCTCGGGGCGGTCGGCCTGATCGGGCCGCTTCGGATGGACTACGAGAAGGCGATCCGTGCGGTGCGAGCAGCCGCATTCGAGCTCTCGCGGTTCGTCGAAGACGTCTACGAAGAGGCCTGAGAGCCGGATGGCCACGGCGGAGCGTGACTACTACGAGGTCCTCGGAGTTCCGCGAAACGCGAGCGACGCCGACATCAAGCGCGCGTTCCGTGCGCTCGCGCGCGAGCTGCATCCGGATGTTTCGAGCGCGCCGGATGCCGATGGCCAGTTCCGCGAGGTTGCGGAGGCGTACGAGGTGCTGTCAGACCCAGAGCGGCGCGCGACGTACGACCGCTACGGCAGGGCCGGCCTTCGAAGGGGTGGGTTCGAGCCCATGTTCGCCGACTTCGGAAGCCTCGCGGATGTGTTCGCAGCGTTCTTCGGCGAGGACCTCCTCGGTACGACCGGGGGTACGCGCCGGCGATCACAGCGCGGCGGTGACCTCCAAGCCGTCGTCGAGATCGACCTCCAGGAGGCGTTCACAGGCAGTACCGTCACCGCCCCGGTCGAGGTGGCTCTCGCGTGTGAGCGCTGCGGCGCAACCGGCGCCGAGCCCGGGACCGCGTCGAGGGTGTGCACGAGGTGCTCGGGCGGCGGGATCGTCAGAACCGTCTCCCAGAACGTCTTCGGTCAGTTCGTTCAGCAGCGCGCCTGCTCCGACTGCGATGGGCTCGGCGAGGTGCTCGAGCAGCCGTGCGGCGTATGTCGGGGTGAGGGGCGCGTTGCCGGCCGGCGCGAGCTCGAGCTCGAGATCCCCCGAGGCATCCACGACGGGCAGCAGATTCGCGTTCGTGGCGAGGGGCACGCCGGGTTCCGCAGCCCAGGCCGTGGCAACGCGTTCGTGGTTGTGCGTGTTCGCCCCGACCCACGGTTCGTGCGAGACGGTGACGACCTGCATACGGCGCTGCGGCTGACGATGACCGATGCTGCGCTCGGTGCCTCGACGAGTGTGTCGACGCCCGCCGGAGAGGTCGAGCTCGAGGTTGCGCCCGGCACGCAGTCCGGCGACGTCAGGATCCTGAAGGGGCACGGGATGCCTTCGCTCCGCAGTTCCCGGATGGGTGATCTGTACGTGAGGCTGGACGTCGCGATCCCGTCGCAGCTGACGGACGAGCAGCGGCGGTTGCTCGAGGAGTTCAGCAACCAAGCCGATTCGGGCACGTATGCGGCGAAGAGCGACGAAGACGAGGGCTTCTTTCACCGGCTGAAGAGCGCGCTCCGCTAAGCGCCGATCTGCGTCGCGTCACGGCGACCGGCGCAGAGGTTGCTCGGACACGCCTGCTCGAGCTCGTGCCTGCCGGGTTCATGGAGCTCGAGAGCTCCGTCTCGGTCGAGCTCGCCGCATACACGGACGGCGCGGGGAAGCGACGATGCGCGGCGCCTTCGCCGATGTCTCGTCGGCCGCGGTCGAGCCCGGATGGGAGCATCGCTGGCGCGCCTTCCGTCGTCCCGTTCGGGCCGGGCGGGATACCTCGTTCGTGAGCCGCCTCGTGCCCAGGGATGGAGGTCGGTCACCCGACTCGAGCTGGACGGCTGGGCAGCGGACGTGCTGATCGCCAAGTAATCGTCTGTTACGAGGCCCAGGCGCCTGCCAGGGGGCGTGCGCAGCCTGTGCCGTCGACGCCATCCCCACTAAGCTGGTGCCTCGATGGCGACCTTCTCCATTCGCTTCCTGGGCTGCAAGGTCTCGTTCACGGATGCCCAAACCGTCCGCGAGCGGCTGCTCGCCGACGGCCACGCCGAGGTCGAGACCGAGCACGGCGGCGATGTGGCGATCGTCAACACGTGCTGCGTCACCCACGAGGCGGTCTCGAAGTCGCGGCAGGCCGTGTCCCGAGCAGCTCGGACGCACCGTCGCGTGTACGTCACCGGCTGTGGTGCACGACTGGAAGGTGCGTTCCGGGGACTGCCCGAACAGGTGACGGTCGTGACCAGCCCGAGTGAGGAGACGCCTGCGGCGATCGCCGGCGACGTGGGGCCGATCGCGTGCGTGCAAGCGGACGCTCGCCTCGAGCGGGCCCGCGCGTTCGTGAAGATCCAGGACGGCTGCTCGTTCTCGTGCGCCTTCTGTGTCATCCCCCTCGTTCGCGGCGGCACGCGAAGCCGCCGCGCCGACGCGGTTCTCGCGGAGATCCGGCGCCGTGTCGAGCAGGGGCATCGCGAGATCGTCCTCACCGGCGTCAACCTCGGCTGCTTCCGCGACCGCGACGCGGGGTTCGGCCTCCCGCGCCTCGTCCGCGAAGCCGGTGCCGTCCCGGGCGTCGAGCGTCTTCGGCTCTCGTCGATCGAGGTGAACCATCTGACCCACGACCTCGTGGCAGCGCTCCGCGAGACGGCGTCGGCATCTCGGCATCTCCACGTCCCGCTCCAGTCCGGCGACGACGATGTCCTTCGTGCAATGGGTCGTCGCTACACGGCTGCGCAGTACCTCGCCAAGCTCGCGCCTCTCTGCGACTTCAACCTCACGGCCGATGTCATCGTCGGCTTCCCGGGTGAGGACGAGCAGGCCTTCCAACGGACGCTCGAGCTCGTCGAGCGTGCCGGTATCACGAAGGTGCACGTGTTTCCGTACTCCCCGCGGCCCGGGACCGCGACGGCCGCAGCGGACACCACTCCCACACGGGTGAAGAAGGACCGCAGCGCGCGCTTGCGCGCGCTCTCCGACGAGCTCTGTCGGCGCCGCTGGGCGGCGAAGGTCGGGACGACCGACCGGGTCCTCGTCGATCGGCCCGGGCGCGGGTACGGAGACGACTACACGCCCTGGATTGTCGACGCAGAGGTCGGTCAGCTCGTGAACGCGCGTGCCGTCGCGCTGTCGGAGGAGGGGATCCTTGCCGTCGCCGCCTGACGACTGCCTGTTCTGCCGGCTCGTCGCCGAGGGCGACCACGTCCACCGAGACGAGGGCTTCGTCGCGATCCGCGACATCAACCCGATGGCCGAGACGCACATACTGGTGCTCCCGAAGCGCCATGTGGACACGTTCAAGGAGGTCGCTGCCTTCCCGGACGAGGAGGCCGCGCGCATGCTTCGCTTCGTCGCAGAGACCGCAGACCGGGCGGGGCTCGACGGCTACCGTGTTCTCGTGAACGTCGGGCCCGGCGGCGGGCAGACGATCTACCACCTTCACTGGCATGTGCTCGGGGGCCGGTTCGACTCCGCGCGGATCGCGCACGCACTCGCGGAGGGCACATGAGCCTGATTGCACGGATCGAGGAGGAGCTCAAGGCGGCGCGTCTCGCACGAGACGCGGATCGCCGGGATGCGCTCAGCCTGGTGTTGAACGCGCTCCAGGCCGCCCAGAAGGAGCTCCAGCGTCCGCTCTCCGACGACGAGGAGCTGCAGGTGCTCCAACGCGAGCGCAAGCGGCGGCTCGAGGCGGCCGAGGCGTTCCGCGCCGGCGGCCGCGAGGAGCAGGCCGAGGACGAGGAGTACGAGCTCGAGATCCTCGAGGAGTTCATGCCGGAGCCGCTCTCCGAGGAGGAGATCGAGGAGATCATCGACGACGTCATCTCCGAGGTCGGCGCCACGAGCATCCGCGATCTCGGCCGGGTCATGGCGGGCGTCATGCACCAGGTCTCGGGCCGCGCTGACGGCTCCACTGTCAGCCAGCTCGTGAAGGAAAAACTGGCCTGACGAGCTCATGCCCTCGCAGGGGCGAGGCTTGCCTCGCCCGAGCGTCGGCGTGGGCCAGGGTGACGCAGGCGTCGCCCCTACACTGCGGCTGATGCAGCACGTGCTCGATGTCTCGAACGAGGTCGCAGCCGAGCTCGCAGGTGTCGAGGACGGCGTCCTCGATGCGCTCCGCGAGCGGCTCGACTGCACGATCGCGCTGCGCGGGAACCGGCTGACCCTCGGGGGCGAGGACGAGCACGTCGAGGCCGCACGCGCCGTTCTCGACGAGCTCGTCGAGCTGGTCGAAGGAGGGCACGCGATCGGCCCCGACACGGTCGGCGCCGTGCTGGCTGCCCTCGACCAGGCCGAAGACATCCGCGATGTCTTCGAGGACGTCGTCTGGCGCCACCGCGGCAAGAACATCACGCCGAAGACCGTGAACCAGAAGCGCTACGTCGACTCCATCCGCGCCGGAACGGTGACCTTCAGCATCGGCCCTGCGGGCACCGGCAAGACGTACCTTGCGATGGCGCTCGCGGTGTCGGCGCTGTCCGAAGGGGCCGTCGGCCGCGTCATCCTCACGCGTCCGGCCGTGGAGGCGGGCGAGCGGCTCGGCTTCCTTCCAGGGGACATGCTCGCGAAGGTCGATCCATACCTGCGCCCACTCTACGACGCTCTCCACGACATGCTCGACGCCGAGCGGCTCGCGGGGTACATGGAGCGCGGGACGATCGAGGTTGCGCCGCTCGCATTCATGCGCGGGCGCACGCTCAACGACTCCTTCATCGTCCTCGACGAGGCGCAGAACACGACGCCGGAGCAGATGCAGATGTTCCTGACGCGGCTCGGCTTCGGTTCCAAGATGGTCGTCACGGGCGACGTGACGCAGATCGACCTCCCGCGCGAGCAGGCATCCGGGCTCATCCAGGTGCGCGAGATCCTCGCGGGCATCGACGCGATCGCCTTCGTCGAGTTCGGAAACGACGACGTCGTCCGTCACAAGCTCGTGCAGCGGATCGTCGAGGCGTACAAGCGTCATGCCGAGGAAACCGGCACCGCCCGCCGCCGGTGATCGTCGTCGAGACCGCGAACCGAAGTGGAGTCGAGGCCGATGAGGTCGCCGCCGCCGACCTCGCGCGGGTCGTGCTTGCCGCCGAGGGCGTGCTCGACGGCGAGCTCGGCATCGCGTTCGTCGGGCCGGAAGAGATCCGGGCCCTGAAGCGGGAGCACCTCGGGGTCGACGAAGAGACCGACGTGCTCTCGTTCCCGCTCGACGGCCGGGACGACGTGCAGGAGGGGGTGCCGCGCGCGCTCGGCGATGTCGTCCTGTGCCCGCAGGTCGTGGGTGCGGAGTGGCGCGGGCCGCTCGTCCACGGCCTCCTGCACCTGCTCGGGTACGACCACGGGAGCGAGATGGAGGCCCGCGAGCGGGAGCACGCGACGCGATGACCCGGCAGCTTAGCCCCTCGCTCTTCCAGAGCTTCAACCACGCCGCCGAGGGGATCGTTCACGCGGTCCGCACCCAGCGGAACCTGTGGATCCACTTCACGATCGCCGCAGCCGTGCTCGTCGCCGCGGTTGGCTTCGGCGCTTCGAAGCTCGAGCTCGCCGTTCTGCTGCTCGCGATCACGTTCGTGCTCGTGGCGGAGCTCGTGAACACTGCGGTCGAAGCCGCGGTGGACGTTGCGTCGACGTCCTTCGATCCAATGGCGAAGCTGGCCAAGGACATCGCGGCTGGTGCGGTCCTCGTCGCCGCCCTGAACGCGGTTGCGGTCGGATACCTCGTGTTCTCGGGCGAGGTCGCCAAGCGTAGCTCGCGCTTCCTCACCAGGCTGAGTGACGCACCCGCCGAGCTCACGCTCGTCGCGTTCGCCGTGACCGTGATCATCGTGATCGCGGTGAAGGCGTACACGGGGCGTGGGACGCTGCTCCGCGGCGGCCTTCCGTCGGGGCACGCGGCCGTCGCGTTCGCGGGCTGGATGGCGGTGACGCTGATCCTCGACGACTCCGTCCATCGCTTCCTGATCTCCTCCGTGACGTTCATCATGGCCTTGCTCGTGGCCCAGACCCGCGTCGAGACCGGTGTCCACTCCGCTTCCGAGGTGGCGAGCGGGGCCGTACTCGGTGCGCTCGTCACGCTCTTCCTCTTCCAGGCCTTCGGATGAGCAAGCCACTGTCCGACGCCGAATTGCTTGCAGCAGCCGACGCCTCGGCGGAGCGCGCCTATGCGCCGTACTCGAACTTCCGCGTCGGCTGCGCCGTCCTTGCTCGCGACGGCCGCGTGATCGAGGGCGTGAACGTCGAGAACGCGGCCTACCCGCTCGGCGTCTGCGCCGAGCGGGCGGCGTTCGCGCGGGCAGTGGTCGAGGGTTACCGGCCCGGCGACTTCGTCGCGGCTGCGATCACGGCGTCGCCCTGCGGCGGTTGCCGGCAGTGGCTGCACGAGATGGGCGTCGAAAGGGTCGTCTTCCGGAACGGCGGCCGAGTGGTGACGATGACGACCGACGAGCTGCTGCCGGAGTCGTTCGACGCCTCGAACCTGCCGTGATGGGTCTCTCGCCTCGCCGCAGCACGGTCTGTGAATCGTCTCAGCGCGAGTTCATCACGAAGCGCGGGCCCGGTGGCCACGAGCTGCGCGAAATGAGTCCCGAGCGCTATGGCGCCGCTGTTCGGGAGGCGATCGTGGTCGATATGCGCAGGCCCCAGCGCTCGCCCGTGTTTCTCGCGCTCGTGATCGCGTCTCACGCCGATCGCCCGCTCGAAGCGGGGTGGGAGCGATGAGGTCCGGTTTCGTCGCGGTTGCCGGCCGCCCGAACGTCGGCAAGTCGACGCTCGTCAACGCTCTCTGCGGCGAGAAGATCGCCATCACCTCGACGGTCCCGAACACGACCCGGCGGCGGCTCTTCGGCGTCGCCAACGGTGTCGACTACCAGCTCGCGCTCGTCGACCTCCCAGGCTTTCAGCGCCCGATCGACCCTTTGACGGAGCGGATGCAGCAGACGGTCGACGCGTCGTTCGAGGACGTCGACGCCGTGCTCTTCGTCCTCGATGCGCGGGCACGCATCGGCGCGGGAGACCGCTTCGTCGCACGGCGAGTGTTCGGGCTCGAGAAGCCGGTCGTGATCGCCCTCAACAAGGTCGACCGCCTGAAGGCCGGCCACATCGCGTCCCAGATGAAGGTCGCAGCCGCGCTCGGCGACTTCCACGCCCTCCATCCGGTGAGCGCGAAGACGAAGGACGGCGTGGCCGAGCTTCGGGAGGACCTGGTCTTCCTGCTTCCGGAAGGCCCCGCCTACTTCGGGCGCGAGCAGACCACCGACCTCGCCATCGAGGAGCGGGTCGCCGAGGTGATCCGCGAGAAGGCGCTCCACCTCACGCGCGAAGAGGTTCCACATGCCGTGACCGTCGAGGTGGAGGAGCTGGGGGAGAAGACCGTCCGCGCGCTGCTCTACGTGGAGACCGAGTCCCAGAAGGGGATCCTCGTCGGCAAGCGCGGCGCGATGGTGCGCGAGATCGGCACGCGAGCCCGGCCCGAGGTCGAGGCGCTGGTAGGCCGTCCCGTGTACCTCGAGCTCGTCGTCAAGGTTCGGCCGAAGTGGCG
>DATDOS010000225.1:0-4341 GCA_035293125.1 Gaiellaceae bacterium
GCGGTTCTTGAGTGTCCCGAGCGCGGCGACGTAGAGCTCCGGGATGCGCCCGGCGAGCGCGCCGACGAGGTCGCCCTTCTCCACTCCGAGGCTGCGGAGCGCGTTGGCGAAGCGGCTCGTCTCCCGGCCGAGCTCCGCGTACGTGAAGTCGTGGACCTGCCCGCGCTTGCCCAGGCAGCGCAGAGCGAGGTGATCGGCGCGTGCCCCGAAGGCGTGACGGTCGACTGCTTCGTACGCGATGTTCAGGCCGCCGTCACCCGGCAGCCCGTCGAGCTCCTCGCTGGCGCGCTCCCAGAATCCGGGTGCGAGGCCGGCGTCGTAGTCGAGCAGGTTCGGCGTGACCTCGAGCTTGGAAGCCGACTTGACGATCGCGTTCACTGCCATGCAATCCCCATTCCTGCGGGCGGGTCTCTGGCGTCATCGTCGTCCGTGCGGTGTGGAGCGGCATCGGGATATGCGCCCAATCTCCGTTCGGGCAACTACGGAGCACATGAGAGTCCCCTGAGCTGGATCAGGGAATTGCCGGATGCCGGGGAGGTCGCGCTGTTCGACCATCGACGGTGACGGAGGAGAGGCGATGAAGATCGAGCACGAGTTCTGGATGGAGCGGTCCACTCAGGCCGTCTGGGCGATCGAGTTGCACGATGGCGTCGTGACGGCGTGTTACGGACCGCTCCTACCCGAAGACGTGGAGGAAGACCTCCTGGAGACCTTCGACTACACGCCGGGCGGCGCGGCCTGGATCGAGCAGAACAGGGAGCGCTTCGTCACGATCAAGCCCGCCGTGCCCGAGATGCCAGGCTCGTAGCCGGTCGCCGGCGGACGCACACTCGCGCCAAGACGTGAAGTCCCGCTTTGGGGGTGGGCATCCGCCCGGGGCCGGTGTACTCTGCTTCTGGAATCCCCCCTATCGCTTCGGTGGTGGGGCTGCGAGGCCGCCGAAAGGCGGCCTCAGCGATTCCTAGGCCGACGCGTCGGTTGGCGTACGCTGATCGCGTGCGGACGAACGTCTACGTCGACGGCTTCAACCTGTACTACGGCGCCGTTCGCGGCACACCGTACAAGTGGCTGAACATCCACCGGATGTGCGAGCTCGCGTTCCCGAGGAACGAGATCGCAGAGATTCACTACTGCACAGCGCTCGTGAGGGATGCGCCGTGGGACCCGCACCAGAGCACCCGGCAGCAGATCTTCATCCGTGCTCTCGAGACGACCGGGGTCGAGGTTCACTACGGATCGTTCCTGACGAGCACGGTCCGGATGCCGCTCGCCAATCCACGCGCGGGCGGTCCTCGAACCGCGCTCATCATCAAGACCGAGGAGAAGGGGTCCGACGTCGCGCTGGGCTCGCTCCTCGTTGCGCACGGCTACCAGGGACGGTACGAGGCGGCGATCTGCCGGTCGGGATCTACAACCCGCATCCACGGTTCCCTGTCGACCTCGTGAAGGTCGCGACGTTCCGGAAGCAAGTCCGTGAGGGCGTCTTGCGTGCGGCGCAGTTCCCGGACGCTCTCGAGGACGAGCACGGGACGATCACGAAGCCGGCGGGCTGGTAGTGCACGACAGTTGTGCGACAAGTCGGCGACAGTCGAGAGCGGATTCCAGCGGAGTCGGGCGGATAATTGAACGACCGACAGTAGAGCCAGATTCCGCTCAACCATACGGTTGCCTACCCTGCAAAGAAGCGGCGGGGGTGGGATTCGAACCCACGAGCCCCGTGAAGAGCCAACGGTTTTCAAGACCGCCCCGTTCGACCGCTCCGGCACCCCGCCGGCACGCATTGTGACCGACGGCTACGCGCGGACTTCGGCAGGCGCGCCGTAACGGCCGAGAACCTCGGGCACGGCGCCTTGGAAGTTCTCGAGGATCGCGAGCAGCGCGCGATCTGTGACCATCGTCCCGTTCAGCGTGTGCGGGGTCTCGAGGCCGTGCTCGGCGCGATAGCGGATCCCGAGCCGGCGGGCCTGGTAGTCGGTTGTGTTCGAGCACGAGGTGACCTCCCGGTAGCGCTCCTGGAACGGGAACCACGCCTCGATGTCGTACTTCTTCTGCGCAGACGCGCCGAGATCGCCGGCCGCGACGTTCATCACGCGGTACGGCAGCCCGAGCGCCTGGAGGAACCGCTCCTCGAGGTCGAGCATGCGCTCGTGCTCGTCCCACGACGTCTCGGGCTCGACGAAGACGAACATCTCGACCTTGTTGAACTGGTGGACGCGGAACATCCCGCGCGTGTCCTTGCCCGCGGCCCCGGCCTCGCGCCGGAAGCAGGAGGAGAAGCCGGTGTAGTGGAGCGGGAGCTGATCGAGGATCTCACCCATATGGAGAGACGCGAGGGCAACCTCGGAGGTCCCCGTCAGGTAGAGGCCGTCGGCTTCGAGCGCGTAGATGTTCGAGCGGTCCGTCGGGAAGAAGCCCGTCCCGTACATCGCCTCCTCGCGGACGAGCACCGGCGGAATGACCGGGGTGAAGCCCGCGGACGCCAGATGCTCGAGCGCGAACTGGTACAGGGCCATCGCGACGAGCGCAGAGTCGCCGATGACGTAGCCGAAGCGCGCACCTGACACGCGGGCTGCACGCTCCATGTCGAAGCGGCCGATCTCGGTGTGCTCACGCGCCGTCTCGAGCGCCGGCGGCTCTCCCCACCGGCTGACCTCGGTGGCGTCGTCCTCGGTCTCGCCGTCCGGGGCCGACTCGTGCGGCGGGTTCGGGACGAGGGCGAGCGCCGCGTCGCGCTCCGCCTCGGCCGCGGCGAGCGCCTCCTCTGCCTCGCGGAGCTCGGCCTTGACCGGCTTCAGGGCCTCGAGCTCCTCCGGCGTGGGCTTCCCCTTGAGCTTGGTCTTCCCACGCAGCTCGTCGACGTGGGGGATGAGCGCGCGCCAGCGCTCGTCGGCCGCGAGGAGTGCGTCGAACTCCTCCGCGGCGCCCTTGCGGGCGAGCGCGGCGCGCCAACGGTCGGCGTCGGCTCGGCCGGCCTTGAGATCGATCACGAGGGGGAGTCTAGAAAGCCGCCGCGCGCTTAGCTTCCGCCGGACGCCTGCGAGACGTAGGCGGCGACGTCGGCCAACTGCTGCGGGGTGAGCGTGGCCTTGAAGGCCGGCATCCCACCCAGACCGTTCGTCACGCGGTCGAGAGAGAGCTCGTAGCTCGGCTTCGTCTCGTCGAAGTTCGGCCCTACGACACCGGTCGCGCCCGCGTCGGCGAGCGTATGGCAGCCGCCGCAGGACGACGCTCCGAGGAAGATCTCCTTGCCCGCGACCGGATCGCCCTCGAGCGCCGGCTCAGTCTCCGTCTCGGTGGTGGTCGTCTCGGTGGTGGTCGTCTCGGTCGTCGTCGTATCTGTCGTGGTCGTCTCGGTGGTGGTCGTCTCGGTCGTCGTTACTCCCTCGACCGTCTCGGGTGTCGCGGTGACGTCTTCCTCGCCGCCGCAGCCTGCTGCTGCCAGGCTGAGAATCGCGGCAAGGACGACGAGCACGAGAGCTGTCCGGCGCATGGGCGCGATCCTATACACGCGACGCGGACGGATGCGAAGGCGAGGCGCACGACGTCCCCGAACGAAAGAGAGCCGCACGGTGCGGCTCTCTTCGGCTCGATGCGGCGTGCCTACGCCGCAGCCATCGTCCTCCTCAGCCCCTTCAGCTTGAAGGCCAGGAAGATCTCGGTGATCCCGCGCGAGAGCGCGACGATGCCGACGTAGACCACGAGCAGGATCGCCTTCTCCTTGTGGTTTCCGGCCACCCAGAAAGCCAGCATGATCTCGATCAGGCCGGCGACGAGCTGGAGCCACCAGAGCTCGAACTGGCCTTTCGTGATGAAGGCCACCGTGAGGTCGAAGATGCCCTTGGCGAGAAGGAAGAGACCCACGAGCCCGGAGAGCGCTGCGAAAGTGTCGTACGGGTGCCACAAGGCATAGATCCCGGCGAGGATGAAGAGAACGCCGAGCAGCCCGTGGATCCACTTCCAGCCCGTGGTCGAGACGGCGATCTGGAAGAACTCGTTCACGCCCGCGACGATCGCGACGACGCCGAACAGGTACGAGATCGCAGCGACGGTCGTGTAGTCCCACTGGAACACGATGAGCGCGAAGACCAGCCAGGCGATCCCGGTCAGGAGGAACAGCCACCACTTGTCGGCGGCCTCTTCGACGACCTCACGCTCCTCGAACATATCGTTCATCGTGCCTCCCTTCAGGTTCTCGCGCGACCGGAATTCGCGCCAGGCGATTCCGGTCTTGCGCAAAGCACTAGCCGAATGCTTCCGCCGCGGCGCTTTCTCCGGAGCATGCTGGATTCCTCCCGTACGATCTCCCGCACCGCGAATCGACCAAAGGGAGAGAGCGATGGC
>DATDOS010000226.1:0-39685 GCA_035293125.1 Gaiellaceae bacterium
GTACCGGCTGCTCCTGATCGGCACCGCCTGCTACTCGCACTTCCGGCGGTTCCTGGAGCTCTTCCACGAGTGGGGCGGCGTCTTCGCCCACTCGGAGTACATGACCTTCGGCGGCGGCGGCATCGACAAGGGCATCCACTACGACCTGAAGCGGCCGATCGAGAGCCTGGCCGAGCAGATCCTGCTCACCTCGCAGCAGAGCTTCTTCAGCGTCTCCTTCTCGCAGGAGTGGCAGGCGGACGTCGTCTCCGAGTGGGACATCGACGGGATCTGCTTCCACGGGATCAAGTCCTGCCGAACTGTCTCGACCGGCCTACCCGACTCCCGCGAGTGGCAGATGCGCCACAACGACATCCCGGGCCTCTTCATCCAGTCCGACCTCGTGGACGGGCGGCTCTGGTCCGACGCGCAGATGAAGAACCGGGTGGATGCCTTCTTCGAGGCCCTCGCCAGCCGCAAGGCACTGGAGCGGAGGTGAGCGAGGTCCTGGTCGGAGGAGTCGACGTCGGCTCGACGCAGACGAAGGCCGTCGTCATGAGCTCGGAGCCGCGGATCCTGGGCAGGTCGCTGATCGAGACGGGCGCCCACCTCACAGCCGCCGCCGAGGAGGCCTTCGGCCTCGCGCTGAAGGACGCCGGCAAAGAGCGCTCCGAGGTGGCCTCCGTGATCGGCACCGGCTACGGCCGCTACCGGGTCGAGTTCGGCGACACGCAGGTGACGGAGATCTCCTGCCACGCCCGCGGCGCCGTCTTCCTCTTCCCCAACACGATCAGCGTGCTCGATGTCGGCGGCCAGGACACGAAGGCGATCCGGGTCGGCGACCAGGGCCAGGTGCTCGACTTCTGCATGAACGACAAGTGCTCGGCGGGAACCGGACGCTTCCTCGGCGCCGCCTCGCAGGCGCTCGAGATCCCGCTCGGAGAGCTCGGCCCGCTCGCGCTGACGGCGAAGAACCCCGTGCGAATGACCACCACCTGCACGGTCTTCGCCGAGTCGGAGATCCTCGGCTGGCTCGCCCTCGGGCGGAAGACGGAGGACGTCCTCATGGGCGTTCACGCGGCCATTGCCTCGCGCAGCATCTCGCTCCTGCGGCGCACCGGCATCGAGCCTGAGATCACCTTCACCGGCGGCGTCGCGCGCAACACGGCCATGGTCAAGCTGCTCGAGGAGATGACGGAGACGCCGATCAACGTCAGCGAGGAGTCGCACTACTGCGGCGCGATCGGCGCCGCCATCTACGCCCTCGACCGGGCCCTCGCCGAGACCTCGGCCACCGCGAGCGGAGGGATTACGCTGTGACGCTCACGATCGGCATCGACGTCGGCTCCACCTACACGAAGGCCGCGGTGGCGGACGAGGAGGGCGCGGTCGCGGGGCAAATCTCTTTCACGACCGGCTACAACTTCAGTCGCGCTGCCGAGGCCGCGCTCGAGCAGGTGCTCGAGACCGCCGGGGTCGAGCGCGACGACATCCGCTACGTGGCGGCGACCGGCTACGGTCGCTACATGGTCCCTTTCCGCGACCTCGCGATCACCGAGCTGACCTGTCACGCCTGGGCGATCCACAGCTACTTCCCCACCGTGCGCACGGTGCTCGACATCGGCGGCCAGACGGCCAAGGCGATCCGTCTCGACGAGACGGGACGGGTGAAGGCGTTCCGCCTCAACGACAAGTGCGCGGCCGGGAGCGGCGCGTTCCTCGAGAAGACCGTCCGCTACATGGGCTACGAGGTGACCGACATCCCGCAGCTCACGGAAGACGCGAGCGACCCGGCCGAGGTCTCGAGCGTCTGCACGGTCTTCGCCGAGTCCGAGGTGATCAACCACCTCGCCGTGGGGCGGAGCCCCGAGGACATCTGCGCGGGCGCCGTCGTCGCGCTCGCCGGGCGCGCCGGCCAGCTCGTCAAGCGCGTGAAGCCGGAGTCCGAGTACGCGCTCAGCGGCGGCCTTACCCGCGTCCCGCGGATGAAGCGCGAGCTCGAGGAGCTGCTCGGCTGCGAGCTCCACGTCGGCGACGAGGAGCTGGGCGTGTACGCCGGAGCACTCGGTGCGGCCCTGCTCGCGCACCGGCGGCTGCGGAAGCTGCAGGCGGCCATGAGCGCCTGATACAGAGAGGACGGTCGGATGAGCATGGAGTTCCAGGATCGTGTCGCGCTCGTTACCGGGGGCGCGAGCGGCATCGGCAAGGCCGTCGTTCTCGCACTCGCCGCCCGAGGTGCGCGCGTCGGCGTCTGCGATCTGAACGCGGCGGGCGCGGAGGCGGTCGCGGCGGAGATCGGCGGCGGTTCGCTCCCCGTCGGAATGGACGTCACCGATGCGGCAAGCGTCAGGGCGGGCGTCGCGAGCGCGGTCGAGAGCCTCGGCGCGCCCGACGTCCTCGTCAACGCAGCGGGCTGGGACCGGATCATGCGGTTCCTCGAAACCGACGAGGCCTTCTGGGACCGCGTGATCGCGATCAACTTCCGAGGCGTGCTCGCCACCTGCCATGCCGTGCTCCCGCACATGGTCGAGCGGGGCTCGGGCGCCGTCGTCAACGTCGCCTCGGAGGCGGGCCGCGCCGGCTCCTCCGGCGAGGTCGTCTACTCCGGCGCGAAGGGTGCGGTGATCGCGTTCTCGAAGGCGGTCGCTCGAGAGGTCGCGCGGTACGGCGTGCGCGTGAACGTCGTCACCCCGGGGCTCACCGACACGCCGTTCCTCCAGCGGAACGTCGACGAAGGGCACGGCAAGCTCATGGACGCGATCGTGAAGGCGACACCCCTACAGCGGCTGTCCACGCCCGAAGAGGTCGCCGAGGCGATCCTCTTCCTCGCCTCGGACCGGGCGGCGTTCACGACCGGGGAGACACTCTCCGTCAGCGGCGGGCTGGTGATGATGTGACGGCGCCGAGCACCCGTCTCGCTGCCACGGGCCAGCCGCCGGTGCTCTGGGCGCGGGACGGAGCTGTCGGCTTCGCGACTCTCAATCGCCCGCACGCCCTGAACGCCCTGACGGTCGAGCTGGTCGAAGAGCTGGAGGAGTGCCTCGACGAGGCGGAGCGCGACCCCGCTGTTCGTGCGGTCGTGATCGCCGGGAGCGGCGAGAAGGCCTTCTGCGCCGGCGCCGATCTGGAGACCCTGGAGCGGGAGTACGCCGGAGGCTCGGAGCCCGACGAGCTCGTGGAGGCGCTCCACCGGGTCTACGGGCGCCTCGAGGGCCTCGAGCGGCCTGTGCTCGCTGCCGTGCACGGGTACTGCCTCGGCGGCGGGCTCGAGCTCATGCTGACGGCCGATCTCTGCATCGCCGCCGACAACGCCCGCTTCGGGCTTCCCGAGGTGAACGTCGGGGCCTTGCCGGGCGCCGGCGGGACGCAGCGGCTCCCGCGGCTGATCGGGCCACGGCGAGCCAAGGAGCTGATGTTCACGGGGGAGCTGATCGACGCGTCGGAGGCCCACCGGATCGGGCTCGTCAACCGCGTCGTCCCGGCCGCCTCCCTCCTCGCGGAGGCGACGGCAGTCGCGGCGGGGATCGCCGAGAAGGCGCCGCTCGCGCTGCGGAAGATCAAGGAGGCGGTGAACGGCGGCCTCGACCTCGACCTCGAGGCCGGGCTCGCGCTCGAGCGGGTGTGCCACGTCTTTCTCCGCGAGACCGAGGACCGGCGCGAGGGCGTCAGCGCATTCGTGGAGAAGCGGTCGCCCCACTTCGTCGGCCGCTGAGATGAGGTTCGACGGCGTCTGCATCCCGGTGGAGGCGGCCTGGTCGTCGCCGTTCGCCCGCTGGCAGGGACCGGCCGCCGACGTGAGCAGCCTCGAGCTGGCCGCCCAGGTGACGCGCCGGGCGCTCGCCGACCGCGGGATCGAGTGGCCGTTCAGCCAGCTCGTGCTCGGGATCACGATTCCGCAGAAGGAAGCGTTCTTCGGCGCCCCCGCGCTGGCAGCCGGCATCGGCCTCGGCGACATCAGCGGTCCCATGGTCAGCCAGGCGTGCGCCACCTCCGTCGCGTGCGTCCACGTCGCAGCGGCGGATCAGCAGGGGAGCCCCGGCGGAGCGCGCCTCGTCGTGGCGACCGACCGGACGAGCAACGGACCGCACGTCGTCTACCCGCAGCCCGCCGCGCCCGGAGGGATCCCGGACGACGAGAACTGGGTGCTCGACAACTTCCAGCGCGATCCGGTCACGGGACGATCGATGCTCTCGACCGCGGAGCACGTCGCGGCCGAGGCCGGGATCGAGAGAGCCGAGATCGACAGCCTCGCCGTCCGCCGCTACGAGCAATACCTCGACGCGCTCGCGGACGACCGCGCCTTCCAGCGGGACTGGATGATTCCCATCACGGTCGGCACCCGCCGCGAGCCGGTCGAGCTGGACGGGGACTGGGGTGTGCGGCCGCTCGTCGCCGAGGAGCTCGCCGCGCTCGAGCCGATCGAGGAAGGCGGCGTCATCAGCTACGGCACCCAGACGCATCCCGCCGACGGCGCGGCAGGCCTCGTGGTCACGTCCCCCACGCGGGCGCGCGAGCAGGGTGTCGAGGGCCCGCTGGCGCACGTCCTGGCCACCGGCTTCGCCCGCGTCGAGCCCGGGGCGATGCCGAAGGCGCCCGTGCCGGCGGCGCGGGCCGCGCTGGACGACGCGGGGCTCGCGATCTCGGACGTCCACGTGATCAAGACGCACAATCCGTTCGCGGTGAACGACGTCTGGCTCGCACGCGAGCTCGAGGTCGACGCCGACGCGATCAATCCGTACGGCTCGAGCCTGGTCTACGGCCATCCGCAGGCGCCGACGGGGCTCCGCGGCATCGTCGAGCTGCTCTATGCGCTCCGCCGCCGCGGTGGCGGCTACGGCCTCTTCACGGGGTGCGCGGCGGGAGACACCGGCGCTGCGCTCGTCGTGGAGGTGGACGGATGAGCGCGGGGATGCGCAGCCGCAGCGCGCCCGATCGCGAGCGTTGCGCGAGAGCTCCTTCAGCCGGCCATGAAGCGCCCGCCGTTCACGTCGAGCACCGCTCCGGTGATGTAGCTCGACTCGCCGCTCGCGAGGAAGAGGATCGGCGTCACCGCCTCGCCGGCCTCGGGGAGGCGGCCGAGCGGGATCTCGTCGAGCACACGCGTGCGTTCGGGCTCCGCCATCGCGTCCCACATCCTCTGGAGGCGCGGGCCGGACAGGAAGAGTCCCGGCGCGACCGCGTTCACGCGGATCCCGAGGGGCCCGAGCTCCAGCGCCAGCCGTCGTGTGAGGCCGAGCACGCCCGCCTTCGCCGCCGCATAGGGGGCGCCTGTCACCGGGCTCACGCTCCGACCGCCGATCGACGACGTGTTCACGATCGCGCCACCGCCGCTCTTCACCAGCAGCGGCACTGCCGCCTGGCAGCAGAGGAACGTGCCGCGCAGGTTGACGTTCAGGACGAGGTCGTAGTGCTCGGGCGTGATCTGGGATAGGTGGCGCGGAGTGTCGAGACTGCCCCCAGCGAGGTTGACGAGGACGTCCAGGCGGCCGAGCTCCTCCTCGACGCGCGCGAAGGCGGCATCGACCGACTGCTTCTCGCTGACGTCGAGCTCGAGGGCCAGGGCGCGCGCGCCCTGGCGGCGCGCCTCCGTCCCAGCTTCTTCCGCACTGCCCGCTGCGACGTCCGCGACGACGACGGTCGCGCCTTCCGCGGCGAGGGCGACGACGACCGCACGGCCGAGCGCGCCGCCCCCGCCGGTGACGAGTGCGACCCTGCCCTCGAAGCGCCGCGTGCTCATTCGGAGCGCCGCGTGCTCACTACTCGGGCCGGAATCGAGCGAAGTCCGGGCTCCGCTTCTCGGCGAACGCGTCAGCGCCCTCGCGCGCCTCGGGCGTCGTCGCGTACAAATCGAGACCCGCGTACGCGACCCGCGAGATGCCGCCGATCTGGGCGGAGTCCGCGTTGAAGGCGTGCTTGAGGAAGCGGATCGCGCTCGGCGAGAAGGACGCGATCCGCTCGCCCCACTCCTGCGCCACCTCGTGCAGCTGGTCGAGCGGGACGACGCGGTTCACGAGACCCCAGCGCTCGGCCGTCTCCGCGTCGTACTGCTCCGTGAGGAACCAGATCTCCCGCGCCCGCTTCTCCCCGACGACGCGAGCGAGGTAGGCGGCGCCGTAGCCGGCGTCGAAGCTGCCGACGCGTGGCCCGGTTTGCCCGAAGCGCGCGCTGTCCGCGGCGAGCGTGAGGTCGCAGAGAACGTGCAGCACGTGCCCACCGCCGATCGCGAAGCCGTTCACGGCAGCGATGACGGGCTTCGGCACGTCGCGGATGATCGCGTGCAGGCCCTGGATGTCGAAGACGCCCCACTCGGATTCGCCGTAGCTGCCCGTCTCCGCGCGCTCTTTCTGATCCCCGCCCGCGCAGAACGCCTTGTCGCCGGCGCCGGTGAGCACGATCGCGCCGACGTCCGTGTCGGCCCAGGCCCGTTTGAAGCAGGCAATCAGCTCGTCGACGGTCCGCGCGCGGAAGGCGTTGTAACGCTCGGGTCGGTTGATCGTGATCCAGGCAACGCCGCGCCGGACCTCGTACAGGACGTCCTCGTACGCGCGTTCGCTCATGGGGGCAGACTGACGGTCGACGCGACGGGGCGCAACCCGAACTTCGACCATTCGGCTGAGATCGCGCGCGGCGAGCTCGTGGAAGGGAAGCGATGAAGAAACCGTTCGACGGCATCACTGTCCTCAGCTTCGAGGTCCAGATCGCGGGCCCGTACTGCGCGATGATGCTCGCCGACCAGGGCGCTGACGTGATCAAGGTCGAGCAGCCCGGCTCGGGCGACCCGGCCCGGGGCCTCGCTCCCAGGGTCAAGAACGAGCGGGGCGAGGAGCAGAGCGGGTACTTCCTGCGCTTCAACCGCAACAAGCGCAGCCTTACGCTCAATCTGAAGAGCGAGCCGGGCCGGCGCATCTTTCGGGACCTGGCCCTGAAGTCCGACGTCCTGATCGAGAACTTCCGCCCCGGGCTCCTCGACGAGCTGGGGCTCGGCTACAAGGAGCTGTCCAAGGATCACCCCGCCCTCGTGTACGCGAGCATCACCGGCTTCGGCAGCATGGACGGCTATCTCGGCCCTTACAGCAGGCGCCCCGCGTACGACATCGTCGCCCAAGCGATGGGGGGAGTGATGCAGACCTGCGGACAAGCGGGTGGGCCGCCGACCTGGGTCGGCGTGTCGCTCGGCGACATCATCACAGCGATGAACGCCGCCTACGCCATCACGGCGGCCCTCTACGAGCGCGAGCGGACCGGCCAGGGCCAGTACGTCGACGTCTCCATGTACGACACGATCGTGGCCCTCTCCGAGCGCTCGCTGACGGCGTACTCGCTGACGGGTCACGTCTTGGAGCGAGGGCATGAGCCGTACCTCGCTCCGTGGGGGCCGTTCGAGTGCAGCGACGGCTGGGTCGCGCTTCTCGTTGCCACCGAGCGGGACTGGGGCCGCTTCTGCGAGATCATCGAACGGCCCGATCTCGTCGGCCGCGAAGGCGCCACCTCCGGGCCCGAGCGGGCCACAAACATGAGCGGCTGGCTCGGCGAGATCATCGCCGGGTGGTTCCACCGGCACACGAGGGCTGAGGCGGTGGAGAAGCTGGTCGTCGCCGGCTTGCCCGTCGGCCCGGTGCAGAACGCGCAGGAGATCTTCGACTGCCCGCACGTCGCGGCGCGCCAGCAGCTGATCGACGTGCCCGACCCGATTCTCGGCACGGTCAGGCTCGTTGGGCCGCCCATGAAGTTGTCCAGGAGCCTCGAGCCGGTGACCAAGCCCGCACCGCTGCTCGGCGAGCACACGGCGGAGATCCTGCGCGAGATGCTCGGATATTCGACCGAGAAGGTGGAGCGGCTGCAGGCGGAGGGGGTGCTCTAGTGGGCGAGTCGAGTCACGTGGCGGTCGTCAGCGCCGTGCGGAGCCCATTCGGGAAGTTCGGAGGCGCTCTGAAGGACTTCACGTTGCCGGAGCTCGGCGGCCTCGTCGTTGCGGAGGCGATGCGCCGAGCCGAGGTCGACCCGGCCGACGTCGAGGAGGTCGCCACCGGTGTGAACCTCCCGGGAGCCGACCGCTCCATCGCCCGGCAGGTCCTGATCCGAGCCGAGATCCCGCCGCACCGCGTCGCCTACACGGTGGATCGGGCGTGCTGCTCCTCGATGGCGGCGATCTCGATGTGCTCGCGCGCGATCCGCTTGGGCGATGTCGACGTTGCGGTGGCCGGCGGCACGGAGAACATGAGCAAGGTCCCGTACTTCCTGACCACGCAACGCTTCGGACACGCTCTCGGCGACATCGTCCTCAGGGATCAGCTGGTCATCGCCTGTCCGATGACCGGCAAGCCGCGAGCGGTGCAGGCCGGCGAGGAAGCGGTCGAGCACGGGGTCACCCGCGAGGAGCAGGATGCCTGGGCTCTGCGCAGCCATCAGAACTACCTGGCGGCGAGGGACGCCGGCAAGTTCGACGACGAGGTGATGCCGATCGAGGTGACTCCCGAGAGAGGAGAGCCGTTCGTCGTCAGCCAGGACGAGTCGGCGCGCCCCGACACGACGCTGGAGAAGCTCGCGAAGCTCGGGACCGTCTACGGCAGCCCCACGGTCACGGCCGGCAACGCCCCAGGCCTCAACACCGGCGCCTCGGCAATGGTGCTGATGTCACCGCGGGAAGCGGAGCGGCGCGGGAAGAAGCCCCTCGCCACCCTGATCAGCTGGGCCATGGCGTCGGGTCATCCCGATCGGATCGCCTCGATTCCGGCACAGTCCGCCCAGCTCGCGCTCGAGAAGGTCGGACTCAGCATCGAGGAGATGGACCTGATCGAGGTCAACGAGGCGTTCGCCGCGGTTCCGCTCGTGTCCACTCTCGTCATGGCGGACGGTGATCCAGAGCGAGCGGCCACGATCAGGGCGAAGACCAACGTCAACGGGGGCTCGATCGCGATCGGGCACCCCACCGGCGCGACGGGAGCGCGGCTCGTCATGACCTTGATCTACGAGCTCCGCAGACGCCGCGAGGCAGCCGGTGACAGCCGCCCGTACCACGGTGTCGCAACGATCTGCGGTGGGGTCGGGGAGGCCGAGGCGATCGTCGTCGAGGTGGCGGATTGACATCTGGATGGACTCTCCGCCGGCAGCGCGAGCGGGACGCATGACCGTGAGCCCGTTCGGCGGGAACCAGGCACCGAACGGCGCCGAGCGGCCCGGTGAGTACCCGTACACGCGTGGGATCAGCGCGGAGCCCGGCCCGTGGATCATGGGCCAGTACGGCGGCTTCGGCACGCCGGCGGAGACCAACGCGCGCTTCCGGACGCTGCTCGAGGCCGGAACGACGGGCTTCTCGGTCGCGCTCGACTTGCCGACCCAGATGGGCCTCGACTCCGACGACCCGCTGGCCCAGGGCGAGGTCGGCCGCGTCGGCGTCGCGCTCGACAGCCTCGCGGACGTCGAGACGCTGATGGAGGGGATCCCGCTCGAGTCGATCACGCAGGTCCGCACGACCGCGAACGCGATCGGCTACATCTGGGCCGCCTGGTTCGTCGCGCTGGCGGAGAAGCGGGGCGTCGACCCGAGCCGGTTCGGGATCTTCATCCAGAACGACGTGCTCAAGGAGTTCATCGCACGCGGCACGCAGATCTTTCCACCGCGGCCGTCGCTGAAGCTGAGCACGGACGTGATCGAGTACACGACGCGCAGCGTCCCGCGCTGGGTGCCACTCGCGATCTCCGGCTACCACATCCGCGAGTCCGGCGGCGACGCGGCGCAGGAGATCGCCATCACGTTCGCCAACGCGATCGCCTACCTCGAGGCCGCCCTCGAGCGCGGGCTCGCGATCGACGAGGTGGCCCCGAGCCTGTTCGCTTTCGTCTCGGTCGGGATCGAGCTCCTCGAGGAGGTCGCGAAGCTACGAGCCGCGCGACGCGTGTGGGCGCGTCTGCTCAAGGAGCGATTCGACGCACGGGATCCGCGCTCACTGCAGCTCCGCATCTTCGCCTTCACCGCGGGCTCGAGCCTGACGGCGCAACAGCCGCTGAACAACGTCGTCCGCACGGCGCTCGAGGCGCTCGCGGGGGCACTCGGCGGCGTCCAAACTATGCACGTCTGTGCCTACGACGAGGCCGTCGGCGTCCCCACCGCCCGCGCCGCGACGCTCGCGCTGCGCACGCAGCAGATCATCGCCGGCGAGACCGGCGTCGCGGAGACGGTCGACCCGCTCGGCGGCAGCTACCTGGTCGAGACGCTGACCGACGAGCTGGACGACCGGATCACAACGCTCTTGAAGGAGATCGAACAGCGCGGCGGCGCGCTCGCCTGCATCGAGTCCGGCTGGTTCCAGGACGAGATCGCGCAGTCGGCCTACGCACACACGCTCGCGGTGGAGTCCGGCGAGCGCGTCGTCATCGGCGTCAACCGCCATCGCTCCGATCCGGAGCCGATCGAGGTGTTCCGCGTCGACCCTGCCGTCGAAGCCGCCCAGGCCGAGTCGCTCCGGACGGTGCGCGAGCGGCGCGACGGCGCTGCGGTGGCGCAGGCGCTCGAGCGACTCGGTGAGGCCGCCGGAGCGGGCGAGAACGTGCTGCCCGCCTGCATCGAGGCCGTGAAGGCGTACGCCACAGTCGGCGAGATCGTCGGCGTCATCCGCGCCGTCCACGGTGCCTGGCGCGAAACCGTCGCCCGATGACCCTCATTCCGCGCCAGCACACGACAGCCCAAGGAGAGCCCATGCACGGATCAGAGACCCCCCTTGCTCCGCACGCGCCCGAGAGCTTCGCCTTCGAGGACATCCTCTACGAGAAGGAGGGCTGGGTCGCCAGAGTCACCATCAACCGGCCCGAGGCCTACAACGCCTACACGGCGGCGACACTCGTCGAGCTGCGAGAGGCCTTCCGCGACGCTGCGGTGGACGACGGGATTGCCGTGGTCGTGCTGACCGGCGCAGGTGACAAGGCCTTCTGCACCGGCGGCGACGTCAAGGAGTACGCATCGCGCTACACGCAACGGCCGCGCGACTACTGGAAGTACATGAGCCTCTTCACCGGTTGTGTCGAGGCCATGCGCGACGTCGGCAAGCCGACGGTGGCGCGCCTCAACGGCATGGTCGCCGGCGGAGGGAACGAGCTCAATCTCGCGTGCGACCTCGCCGTGGCCTCAGACGACATCACCATCCGGCAGGTCGGTACCCGCGTCGGCAGCGTGGCCGCCGGAGGAGCGACCCAGTGGCTCCCGATCACGATCGGTGACCGCCGGGCACGCGAGATGCTGCTCACCTGCGATCCGATCAGCGCGCCGCAGGCGCTCGAGTGGGGCCTGGTCAACCGCTCCGTCCCGCGGGAGGATCTCGACGGGGCAGTCGCCGAGCTGTGCGAGAAGCTGATCGACAAGTTCCCGGAGTGCATGAGGTACACGCGCCAGCAGGTCGGCTTCTGGAAGGACCTCGCGTGGAACATGACGATCGGCCACGCCCGGGACTGGCTCACCCTCCACTTCGCCAGCCTCGAGCCCTGGGAGGGGATGACCGCGTTCGTCGAGAAGCGGCCGCCCGACTACCGCGGCGTGAGGACGCTCGGTCGCGACGGAGGATCCTCCGAGCTCCTCTGGGGGCCGCCCGCGAAGACGTGCCCGTCGTGCGGCACCGGAGGCCTGCCCGAGAACATGCGCTTCTGCGGCCTCTGCGGCCACGAGCTCTAGGTGGTCGTGGCAAGCCGTATCGTGAACGTCGAGGGAGCGGTCTCGGGCCTCGTGCCCGCGGGCGGCACGGTCGGGATCGGCGGGATGCACATGACCGCGGCGCCGATGGTGCTCGTTCGCGAGCTCGTTCGCAGACGGATGCGGATCGGGCGCCTGGTCACGAGCCCCTCGACGTCCCTCCAGGCCGACCTCCTGATCGGCGCCGGGCTCGTGAACGAGCTCGTCTCTCCCTACGTCGGCTTCGAGGACCTCGGGCTCGCGCCCTCCTTCCGGCGCGTCGCGGAGGAGGGGGCGCTGACCGTGCTCGAGTGCGACGAGGGCGGACTCACCCATGCGCTCTACGCAGGCGCGGGCGGCATCCCGTTCGTCCCCCTTCCGAGCAGCATCGGGCGCAGTGACGTGCCACGCTCGAGCCCCGAGCTCTACCGGGAGGTGCAGGACCCGTTCAGCGGCGAGCCCCGTTGGGCGATCCGGGCCCTCCGGCCCGATGTCGCGCTGATCGCGTGCGCGGAGGCGGACGAGGAGGGCAACGTCGCCTTCGGCCGCGTCCCCTTCACGGATCGCGTGCTGGCGCTCGCGAGCAGGCGGCTGATCGTCCAGGTCGAGCGTGTCGTCTCCTCGGCCGAGATCGCTTCTCACGCTCCGGGCACGACGCTGCCTGCGTTCCTCGTCTCGGCCGTCGTCGTCGCCCCGGGCGGCTGCCGTCCAACCGCCTTCCCCGGCGAGTACGAGCGCGACGAGACCGAGCTGCGCGCCTATCTGGACGCTGCCCGGACTCCCGAGGGCCTCGACGGCTACCTGAGCGCGATGGGGGCGCGGTGAGCGAGGATTGGGCACCGGCAGAGCTCGTTGCCGTGACGATGGCCCGTGCCCTCCGTGACGGCGAGGTCGTCATCATGGGCGCCGTGCCGACGATCCCCCTCGCCGCCTGCCGGCTCGCCCGGACGCTTCACGCCCCCACTCTCTCCTACATCGTCGGCGGCAGCGGTACCGTCAACCCCACGCCGGCCGCTCTGCCCGTCCAATCCTGCGACGCAGAGCTCGAGGGCGGCCCTTGCACGCTCCCGCTCCCCGACGTCGTGCTGCTCGAGGGGCGCGGCGACGTGCTCGACGTCTTCTGCGCCGGCGGGCTCCAGATCGACGCGCACGGCAACTGCAACCTCGTCTGCGTCGGTGAGCGCGAGCGCCCGAAGCTGCGCGGGCCCGGGAGCGTCGGACTGCCGTTCCTGCCGGCGGTCGGGCGCACCGTCATCTACACGCTCGCGCACAACCCGCGGACGTTCGTAGAGCGGGTGGACTTCGTCAGCGGCGCCGGGGACCGCGCGCAGCTGGTCGTGACGCCGCTCGGGACGATGGACTTCGATCCGGAGAGCCGGCGGATGCGCCTCGCCTCGACCCATCCGGGCGTGAGCGTGGACGACGTCGCGGCCGCGACGGGCTTCCAGCTCCTCCTGCCCCCGTCGGTGCCGGAGACGCCTCCGCCGACCGCGGACGAGCTGGCGGAGCTCCGCCGGCTGGATCCCGGCGGCAGTCTGCGCTGAGCAGGGGCGCTGCTCGCGGTCTCAGGCCGTGTACCAGCCGTGCAGGTCGAGCTCGTGTCGGATCAGCTGCAGCTCGACCTCTGTCGGGGCAGGGGTCTCGTGAGCGCCGCTCGCCTCGAGCGGCACGGGCGTGTCGGCGACTACGGCGCTCGCCTCTTCGCCGGCGTGAACGCTGCGCAGGACGAGCCCGTCCTCGAGGACGTCGATCACCGCGCGGTCGGTGACGATGACGGTCGTTCCGAGCCCGGGCAGGCCCGCCTCCGCGCGCGGCCGGCCGTCGACGAGCCGTCCGGGGTTGGTCAAGAAGTCGACCCGCTGCTTGAACTTGCGCGGCTCGTGTCGCATGACCACCATCACCCGCCTCGCCAGCGAGGCGACGTCGTTGGCGCCGCCCGACCCCCGGAAGCGGCGCACGCGGCCGTCTTCGAGCACCACCTGCGAGGAGTTGATCGAGCCGGCGACATCGACCTGGAGCGCGCCGAGGATGCCGAGCGTGACGCGGCCGCCGTGCAGGAGCAGGCCGAGCACGTCGATCATGCCGCCGAACGCCTGCGCGCCCGTCCACATGCGCGGGTCGGCGATGCCGAGCGACGGCTCGGTCGAGGACGCGCCCGTGACGCCGATCTCGAGCACAAGCGTCGCCCCCGGGGCGTGCGTCTTCTTGGCGAGCAGCGCCGCGATCTGCGGCAGGCCGAGCCCGACCACGACGACGTCGTCACCGACGATCTCGTGCGAGGCGGAGACGGCCATCATCTCCGCCGGCGTCCAGGAGCTCACACCGCCACCCCCGCGCGTTCGAGGAACTGATCGTGCGAGTCGACGCCGTAGACGAACTCGTCCAGGTAGCGCGCGTACGCGTCGCCGCCCTCGGCTGCAGCGGCTACGTACCGCTCCAGGTGGGGTGTGTCGTAGTCATAGAGGCCGAGGGCGGCGGTGGGCCAGGCGCCACGCGGCACGTAAACGACCGCCGTCACGAACGGCGCCGGGATGGTGATGGCGTCGGGGTCGAGCGCGCCTGGGGCCACGACCTCCTCGGCGAGCAGCACCGTCTGCCGCGCCGCGCACGCGATCTCGCGCAGGCTCCAGGTCGGGCCGCCGATGACGGCGTTGCCGTCTTCGTCGGCGACGTCGACGTGGACGAAGGCCACGTCGGGGTTGAGCGGCGCGAGCGCGACAACGGGCTTGCCGGTGAACGGATCCCGCTCGAGCCGGACGGCGTCCTCCTGCTCGAGCAGCGTGTCGAGCAGCCCGGAGCCGAGCATCGACCGCATGGGCACGAAGGGGAGCCCCAGCGCGCCGGCGTGCAGCCGCAGCGCGATGGCGAGGTTCGAGTACTCGTCGGCCTGGATCTGACCGGCCAGCACCGCCCGGTTGACCGCGTGCAACGGCCCGAAGCGGTCGAGCGAGCCGCCGGAGCCGACGATGCGCTTGATGCAGCCGCCGCCGGCGAGTAGATCGGTGTCGAGCCCGCCCGTCGTCTGCGTCACCTGGAGGTCGCGTCTGCCGTCGCGCACGAGCTCGTGAGCGGCGGCGACGACGCACCGTGTGATCGCGAATCCGCCGAGTGCGACGTGGCTGCCGTCCTCGACCCCGGCGACCGCCTTCGCAAGCGAGACGACCTTACTCAGCGTCAAGCCTCCAGCGGCTCGAGGCCGAGCAGCTTCGCCGGGTTGTCCCGCAAGATCGTCGTCACGTCCTCCGGCGAGATGCCGAAGCCGATCAGGGCGCGGATGAAGATCCGCAACCCGTCGACGGTGTTCACGTGGAGGACCTGCCCGAAGTCGCTGCCGGCGACGCAGCGCTCGGCGCCGATCGCGCGGATCGTGTCGACGGTCTCGAACGGATCGCAGACGGGCTGGTAGAGCGAGGGAATCATCGGTTGGCAATAGGTGCCGACGTACGCGCCGAGGTCGGCGAGCTGGCGCATCTCGTCGACGAGCAGCTTGTTCAGCTCGAGCAGCGGATGGTCGAGCAGCGTCTTCACGCCCAGCTCGTTGGCAAGCGTGCAGAGCGGCAGCAGCTCCTCGAAGTCGGTGTGGCCGAGACTGCAGAGCACGTCCGCCTCCGCAGCCAGCTCGAACACGGCCCGGACCTCCGGGAGCACGGTGCCGTCGTCGTCGACGAGCCGGACGTAGCCCTCGCGGTCCTCGATTCCGGCGAAGCGCGCCCACCCGTACGACTTGAAGGTCGGAAACCAGAGGATCCTGCAGTTCGGATACTGGAGCGCGATCTTGACCGCCTCGGGATTGATCCCGTGGTTGAGGCCGAGCCCGCCGTAGACCTCGACGCGGTGCTCGAGCCGGCCGTCGCGCACGAGCTCGTCGACGTAGCGCTGGACGAGGTAGGCCGCGCTCGCCGTCAGGTTCCAGTGATCCTTGTAACAGACGGCCCGCATGCGCGCCTTCGCCGCCGCGACCGCGATGTCGATCATGTCCTGCGAACGGTGGACGAAGTCGGGATAGGCGTGGATATGGCAGTCGATCGCGCCGGCCAGGATGTCGTTCTCGATCCCCGGGTAGATCGCAGTCAGCTCGGGGTTGTCCTTGAGCATCGCGTAGAAGTAGGTGCGCGAGTTCATCTGCAGCACGCGCTCCAGCGTCAGCGTCCGCCCAACCCTGATCTGGGACGGGTGCAGCCCGTGACCCCGCAGGTCGACCTTCTCGCCCGTCACCAGCTCGATCAGATGCTCGTCGCACATCGTCGTTGCCCTCCGAGGTAGGCCCTAGTAGCATAGAAGAATCTGATTCTGTCTGACAGAATGCCGGTCGGGGGTGGAGCTTTGGTCATCGACACGGAGTTCAACTCGGCGGCCCAGGTGCCGGCGAAGATCTGCGCCGACGCCGCGGTGCTCGCGGAGGAGCGCGGGTTCGCAGGCGTCTGGAAGGGGGAGTCGAACAGCCGCGATCCGCTGGTGCTCTTGACCGCCTACGCTGCGCGGACGAGCCGGCTCGAGCTCGGGACCGCCATCTACCACATGTACGGCCGCTCACCGGTGACGCTCGGGATCCAGGCGGCCACGCTGAACGAGTACGCCGACGGGCGCCTGCTGCTGGGCCTCGGGGTCGCGAACGGGACGATCGCCGCCTGGCACGGCGACACCTACGATCGTCCGCTGCGCCGGATCCGCGAGTACGTCGAGATCGTCCGCGCGACCTACGCCGGCGAGCGGGTGGAGTACGAGGGCGACTTCTACGCCAGTACCAAGGGGTTCAAGCTCGCCTTCGAGCCCCCGCCGTATCCGCTGCGGATCATGCTCGCAGCACTCGGGTCCCGGACGGCGACGCTCGCCGGGAAGATCTCCGAAGGTGTCGTCATCAACATGGCCGACCCTGCCCGTGTCCGACAGATCGTCGAGTGGTGCCACGAGGGAGCGCGCTCCACGGGTCGCGATCCGTCCGGTTTCGAGGTGGCCGCGAAGCTTCGCGTCGCGGTCCACGAGGACGCGGGCCACGCCAAGCGAATGCTGAAGAAAGTGCTCACGTTCTATGCACTCCAGACCGGGTACAGCCAGATGCTCCGCGAGATGGGCTTCGCCGAGGAGGTCGACCGCATCCGAGCCGCCTACGAGCAGGACGGCTTCCGGGGCGCCCGCGACCAGGTCTCGGATGAGCTCTTCGCCGGTGTGCCGATGTTTGCAGGCTCGAGCCTCGATGGTCTCGCCGAGCGCCTCGAGGTCTACCGGGAGGCAGGCGTGACGCGGATGATCGTCGCCTGCGTACCCACCGGCGACGACCTCTGGGGCGAGATCCGATCCTTCCTCCACGCCGCGGACTTCGTCGCCGCGCTCGCCTGACGGTGGACTTCGCGCTCACCGGTGACCAACAGGCCCTCCGCGATGCGATCCGCGAGATCTGCGCGCGCTTCTCGGACGGGTACTGGCGCCGGATCGACGGCGCAGGCGACTACCCCGAGGAGTTCGTCCGGACGCTCACCGAGGAAGGCTGGCTCGCGATCCTGATCCCCGAGGAGTACGGCGGCGCCGGGCTCGGGATGACAGAGGCGGCCATCGTGCTCGAGGAGATCAACCGCTCCGGCGGCAACGGCGCCGCCTGTCACGCGCAGATGTACACGATGGGGACGCTGCTGCGGCACGGCTCCGAGGAGCAGAAGCGGCGCTACTTGCCCGAGATCGCTGCCGGGCGGCTTCGACTCCAGGCCTTCGCGGTCACCGAGCCGACCACCGGCTCCGACACGACACGGCTACGGACTCGCGCGGAGCGGCGAGGCGACGGCTACGTGGTCAGCGGCCAGAAGGTGTTCATCTCCCGTGTGAAGCAGTCGGACCTGATGCTGCTGCTCGCGCGCACGACCTCGCTCGAAGAGCTGGAGGATCGCACGCAGGGGATCTCGGTGTTCCTCGTCGACCTCCGCGAGGCGGGAGACGCGCTCGAGGTGCGGCCCATGGACGTGATGATCAACCACCACACGTGCGAACTGTTCATCGACGGGCTCGAGCTGCCGGCCGAGAGCCTGATCGGCGAAGAGGGGATGGGCTTTCGCTACATCCTCGACGGGATGAACGCGGAGCGGATCCTGGTCGCTTCGGAGGCGATCGGTGACGGCCGCTGGTTCGTCGAACGCGGCTCGCGCTACGCGTCGGAGCGCGAGGTGTTCGGGCGGAAGATCGGTGCGAACCAGGGTGTCCAGTTCCCGCTCGCCCAGGCGCACGCCGAGGTCGAGGCTGCGAGCCTCCTTCGTTTCCAGGCAGCCGCGCTCTTCGATGGAGGCGAGCCGTGCGGGCCGCAGGCGAACATGGCGAAGCTGCTCGCTTCGCAGGCCTCGTGGCGGGCAGCCAACGCGTGCATGAACGCCCACGGCGGCTACGGCTTCGCGCGCGAGTACGACGTCGAGCGGAAGTTCCGCGAGGCGAAGCTGCTCGAGATCGCGCCTGTCTCGAACAACATGATCCTGGCGTACGTCGGCCAGCGGGTGCTCGGCATGCCGAGGTCGTACTGATGGCACGGCCGCTTCGCTCGTGGATGTTCGTGCCGGGAAACCGGCAGCGCTTCCTGAACAAGATCTACGAGCTCGACGAGCGACCGGACGCCGTCTTCTTCGACCTCGAGGACGGGGTCGTTCCGGGCGAGAAGCCGGCGGCGCGCGAGCTCGTCGCTGAGGTCCTGCGCCGCGCCACCCCGGGCCCGCTCCGCACCGTGCGGATCAACGCCGTCGGCAGCGACTGGCTCCAGGAGGACCTCGAGGCGATCCTCGTCCCCGGCCTCGAGGGCGTCTGCGTCCCGAAGGTCGAGTCGCCCGAACAGGTCCTGCAGGTCGCCAAGCGACTGCCCCGCGAGGTCGGGATCGTCGTCGCGATCGAGAGCGCCGCAGGGCTGATCCGCGCGCCCGAGATCGCCGCTGCCCACCCGCAGGTGATCGGGCTGATGTTCGGCGCCGAGGACTACGCCCTCGACCTCGGGCTCGGCACGAGACGCGAGGCCGAGTCGAGCGAGCTGATCTACGCGCGCTCGGCGCTCGTGAACGCGGCCGCGGCGGCGCGCGTGATCTCGATCGACGGTGTCTTCCCCGACCTCGAAGACCCGGACGGGCTGCTCGTGGACATCCTGCAGGCGCGACGGCTCGGGTTCGGCGCCAAGTCGACGTTCAACCCACGGCAGGTGGCGCTGATCAACGAGCGCTTCAGCCCCACGCCGGACGAGCTCGAGTACGCACGCCGCGTCGCGGATGCCTTCGAGCAGGCGACGAGGCGCGGCGACGCGTCGGTCGCGGTCGGCGGGCAGCTCGTCGACCGCCCGATCGTGCTCCGCGCCCGGCGCCTGCTCGAGCTTGCGGCGGAGCTCGGGATCACCAAGGGAGGTACATGATGGGCACGATCAGAGCCGGCTGGGAGGGCCGCTACTACGACGACTTCGAGGTCGGCGACGTGTACCGCTGCCGCTACGGCCGCACGGTCACCGAGGCCGACAACATCCAGTTCACTCTGCTCACCAACAACACCAACCAGATCCACTTCAACCGCGCCTACGGCGAGGCGACCGAATTCGGGCAATGCCTCGTCAACAGCGCGCTGACCCTGTCCATCGTGGCCGGGATGGGTGTCGCAGACGTGAGCGAGAACGGTTTCGCGCTCGGCTGGGACGGGATCGAGCTGCCGCACCCGGTCTTCCCGGGCGACACGCTCTACTCCGAGAGCGAGGTCGTCGAGAAGCGCGACTCGCGCTCGCGCCCGGCGCAGGGGATCGTCAAGGTGGAGACGCGCGGCTACAACCAGCACGGCGACCTCGTGATCACGTATCGCCGCTCGGTGATGGTCTGGAAGCGCGAGCACGCGCCGAGCCGCGACATCTTCCCCGAGCCCAGAGCGTGATCGACGGCACCCTCGCCGGCGTGCGGGTCGTCGCGCTCGAGCAGGCCGTCTCCCTGCCGTTCTGCACGCTCGTCCTGGCGAGCCTCGGCGCGGACGTCGTCAAGGTCGAGCAGCCCGGGCGCGGGGACGTGATTCGCGGCTGGGACGACGCCGTTCGGGGGCTCTCGACCGGCTTCGTCGCCTTCAATGCCGGCAAGCGAGACGTGACCGTGGACGCGAAAGCTCCGGCGGGGCGCGAGGTGCTGTGCCGGCTCGCCGCCTCGGCCGACGTCTTCTGCGAGAACTTCGCGCCCGGTGTGGCCGCGCGGCTCGGCGTCGCCAACGAGCAGCTCCGTGCCGACAACCCGGCGCTCGTCTACTGCAGCCTCTCGGGATACGGGCAGGACGGACCGTACCGCGACGTGAAGGCCTACGACCTCCTCGTTCAGGGGGAGGCGGGCCTCCTGCTCGCGAACGGTACGCCCGACGCGCCCGCGAAGATCGGGATCCCGATCACCGACCAGATCGCCGGCATCCACGCCGCTCTCGGCATCGTTGCGGCGCTGCGCCGGCGCGACCTGACAGGAGAAGGGGCCTACCTCGACGTCTCGATGCTCGAGTCCGCTGCACACTGCCTCGCCTACTTCCCCCATCACTGGTGGCACACCGGAACGGAGCCTCCGAGGTCCGGCATGCGCCACCAGTACCTCTGCCCCTACGGCCCGTTCCTCGCCGCCGACGGCCGCTACGTCAACCTCGTCGTCGCCTCCGACGCCGACTGGGATCGCTTCTGCACCGCTGTCGGCCGGCCTGAGTGGATCGGCGATCCGCGGTTCGCGACAGTGGCCGCTCGCAGCGAGAATCGCGCGCGGCTCGACGGCCTCGTCGAGACGCTGATCGCCTCGTGCCCCGCCGAAGAGTGGTTCGCCCACCTCGAGGCGGTCGGGCTCCCGTACGGTCGCGTCCGCTCGATAGCGGAGGTGGTCGAGCACCCGCAGCTCGTCGAGCGCGAGCTCTTCGGCACGGCGGACTCGCAGGTCGGCCCTCTGCCGATCGTGCGCTTCGCGCTCGGGTCGCGCGAGCGATCACGAGTGCCCGGCCTCGGCGAGCACACGGACGAGGTACTGGCCGAGCTGGGCTACAGCGAGGCGGAGATCGGCGAGTTCCATGCGCAGGCGGTGGTATGAGCAGGCTGAGCCCCGTGGGTGCGCCGAAGTATCCGATCGAGTCGGTCGACAACGTGCTGCGCCTCATCTTGGCGCTGCGAGAGACGCCGTTGCTGAGCGTGCAGCAGGCGAGCGCGGAGCTCGGCGTTGCCCCGTCGACGGCGCACCGGCTCCTCGCCATGCTCCAGCATCGCGGCTTCGTCGAGCAGGATCTCGGCACTCGTGGGTACCGGGCGGGGCCGGCGCTGACGGAGGTCGGGCTCTCGGCCCTGCGGGAGCTCGACATCCGACGCGTCGCCCGACCGCATCTCGAGCGGCTGGTCGCCGAGCTCGACGAGACAGCCCATCTCACCGTTCCCCGCGGGACGAACGTGCTCTTCATCGACGGCGTCGAGTCGTCTCGGATCCTGCGGGCAGCCGGGCGGGTCGGCCACAGCCTGCCGGCGCACGCGACCGCGTCGGGGAACGTCATGCTCGCCACTCTCACTGACGAGACACTGCTCGAGCTGTACCCGAAGGAGCGCCTGGAGCGCGTGACCCGGCGCACCGTCGCGAGCCGGCGGATGCTCCTACGCCGGCTGGCCGAGGTCCGCGAGCGTGGCTACGCAGTCAACGACGGCGAGAGCGAGGACGACGTTGTCGCGGTGGCGGTGGCGATTCTCGTGAGCGACGGCGCCTTGCGCGGCGCCGTCACCATCGCAGGGCCTGCGACGAGGTTCGGCCCCGAAGCCGCCGTGCGCGCAGCCCCCGCAGTCCTCGCGACAGCTGCGGCCGTCGGCGAGGCGCTCCGTTGAAGAGGCGTTCGACGCTGCGCATCCCTGTACGGTAGGAACCGATGCGCGCCCCGACGATCACCGATGCGCTCCTCGGGGAGCACGGCGTCATCTATGCACTGCTCGGGCATCTCACGAGCCGGCCGTTCCGCTCGGCGGAGGAGGCCCGGACCAAGGCGGCCGAGCTCGCCGCCGGTCTCGCCACCCACGCCCGCATCGAGGACGACCTGCTCTTCGTCGCGCTCGAGGGACCGCTCGGGCCGAACGGAGGGCCGCTCGCCGTGATGCGGGAGGAGCACGCCGAGGTCGAGGGCACGCTCGAGCGCCTGACCCGGGTCGATGACGTTCAGGAGGCAGACGCGCTCGCCAGCCACCTGGCCTCGGTCGCCCGCGAGCACTTCGCGAAGGAGGAGCAGGTGCTCTTCCCGATGGCCGAGCAGCTGCTCGGCGAGCAGGTGCTTCGCGACCTCGGCGAGCAGTGGGCTGCTCAGCGGCGCGGCGCCTGAAGGCCGCACCGGCGACCGCTCTCGTGGCGCATGCCACGATCGCGTGCCGCCTTGCTACCGTGACGCTCGCAGCGTGACGGCATGATCGATCAACCATCCAGGCCGGCCGACGGGTTGGGACCGGAAGCCGTCGAGCTTCTCCGCGCCCTCGGCAGCACAGCCGACGGGATGGCTGCGGTCGCTCCCGGCGGGCAGATCCTGACCTGGAACGAAGGCGCCGCCGCGTTGCTCGGCTACAGCCCCGAGGAGGTCGTCGGGAAGCCCTGCTACGAGGTCTTCGGTTGGCTCGACCGCTGCGGGAATCCCGTTTGCAGCGCCCATTGTCCCCACTGCCGCCTCTCTGACGGCGAGGAGCTCGTACAGACCAGGGACGTCATCGCACACTCGAAGAGCGGCACGGCGGTCTGGTTGAGCGTCAGCACGCTCGTGCCCCCGCCCGAGCTTCGGCACGAGGCCCGGCTCGTGCACATGTTCCGCGAGATCGGCCTGCCCCCGGAGCTCGAGCGGCTCGTCGCCGAGCGGCTCGGATCGCAGAACGGTACCGATGCCGAGATCGCCGCCGACACCGAAAGGGCTGCAGCGCTCGCGCGCCTCACCCGGCGGGAGCGGGAGGTGCTGCAGCTCCTGGCGGACGGCGCGGACACGAAGGAGATCGCCGATCGCCTCACCCTCTCCTCCACCACCGTTCGCAACCACGTGCAGAACATCCTCGACAAGCTCGGCGTCCACAGCCGGCTGGAGGCGGCCGTTCTCTTCGTCCGTTACGGAGAGTAGGCCCCCGGAGCGGCGACGACGCCTCCCTCGAGCCACACGCTGCGCCGCACATAGGCGACCCCCTCGGCGAGACGCCGGGCGGTCCGCGCGTACGCGGCCTGCTCGACGAGGAAGCCTTCGCCTTCAGCGCGCACGCGAGCCCAGACCGGTAGCACCCCGCTCGGGTGGCCGATCGCGACCGGCTCGTCCTGCCCGGGCGGAACGGCGGCCTCGGAGACGACAGTGCCGGGGATGAGAGCGGCGACAGCGGTCGTGACTCCCACGGTGCCCGGGAAGGCTTTGTGTGCCGCGGGCGGTCTCCCCCCGACGACGCGCGCGACGAGGCTGACGTCGGCGCCGGCGACGAGCTCTCCCGTGCCGTAGCCCGTGTAGTCGGCCGGCGGCGAAACGGCCACAGGCACGGGCACGAGGCCGCCCTCGGGAAGGCCCAGAAGGCGGGCGGCCGCGTCCTTGACCGCGTCGAACGCCGAGAGTCGACCGGGATCGAGGTCGGCCGGGCCCTCGGTGCCGTGGAGGCCGAGGGCAGCTGCCGGGAAGAAGACGGAGAGGTTGCCGATGTCGACGATGCTCGCGCGGACCTCGCCGTGGCCGGGCACGTCGAGCACGTCATCCCGGTTGCCGGTAGGCAACAGCCGACCGGTGGCACCGCCGACGGTCTCGGCGTAATCGAGGAGGATCGGCGCGCCGGTGCCGGGGACGCCGTCGATCGCGAGGTCGCCCTCGACCGCCGGCCCTCCGTCCTCGACCGGCACGTGGGCGACGAAGACGGAGCCCGTATTCGTGTTGTGGATGCGCACGGGGGCGGGCGAGCCCTGCGGCCGGACGATCCTCTCCTCGAGGGCGTAGATGCCGACCGCAGCCGAGATGTTGCCGCAGTTGATGTCGTAGTCGACGACCGGCTCCGAGATGGAGACCTGCGCGAACGTGTAGTCGAGGTCGGCGTCCTCCCGCGACGGGGGTCCGATGACGGCGAGCTTGCTGGTCAGGATGTCGGCGCCGCCGAGCCCGTCCACCTGGCGGGGGTCGGGGCTGCCGAAGAGCGAGAGGATGATGCGGTCGCGAGCGGAGCGGTCTGCGGGGAGGTCGCTCTCCCGCAGGAAGACGGCCTTGCTCGTCCCGCCTCTCATGAAGACGAAGCGGATCGGTACCTGCTGACTCATCGCCCTGGCTCCGAGCACATCTAGCGCACGAGCACCTGCACCGTGCAGGCTGCGCCCTCGACGCCGGCCGCCTTCCCGCCCCGGCAGTGGGCGAGACCCACCTTCGCTCCCTCGACCTGCCGCTCTCCGGCCTCGCCGCGCAGCTGCCGGACGAGCTCGACGACCTGCGCGACCCCCGTCGCGCCGAGGGGATGTCCCTTGCCGAGGAGGCCTCCGCTCGGGTTGACGGGAAGACGCCCGCCGATCGACGCCTCGCCGCGCTCCACGGCCGTCAGGTACTCGCCGACCGGGAAGAGGCCGAGCCCCTCCACACGCAGCGCCTCCGCGATCGAGAAGCAGTCGTGCACCTCGGCCAGGCTCACGTCGCCGGGGGCGATGCCGGCACGCTCGTAGGCGTCCTGGGCCGTGGCCTCCGTGAGCGGCTCGAACGTCATCGGAGTCGGCTCAGGATCGACCGTGCCGGTCCGCAGGGTGGAGGCCGCGAGGCGGATCGCGCCGTGCTTGCCCAGGCGGCGCGCCGCCGCCGCGCCCGCCAGGATCGCAGCAGCAGCTCCGTCCGTTACCGGCGAGCAGTCGAGGAGGTTCAGCGGCTCGGCGATCGGCCGCGACTCGAGCACCTGCTCGACCGTGACCGGCTCCTGGAACTGCGCGAACGGGTTGAGGGCCGCGTTGCGCTTGTTCTTGACGGGTACGAGAGCGAGCTGCTCGCGGCTGACACCGTAGTCCTCGAAGTAGCGGCGCGCACGCAGCGCATAGATGCCGGGCATGGTCAGGCCGACCGCAGCCTCGATGTCGTCGGTGTCCGGTGTGAGCGCTCCGCGGAAGCGCGAGGTGAGGTGCTCCGTGCCGAAGGCCAGGACGACGCCGTGCTCGCCGGCCCTGATCGCCAGCGATGCCTCGCGGATCGCGACCGCGCCGCTCGAGCAGACGTTCTCGACGTTCGTCAGCGGGATGCCGGCGAGCCCGATATGGGCGAGAACGCGCTGGCCCATGGCCATGCCTTGGAAGACGTGGCCGCAGTACGCGGCCTCGATCTGGCGGGGCTCGATGCCGGCGTCGTGGATAGCGGCCAGCGCGGCGTCGGCGCCGAGGTCGGTCGCATTGCGCTCTGGATGCTTCCCGAACGGGGTCATCCCGACGCCGATCACGTAGACGTCGCTCACGGCTGCCCTTCCGGAGCCGGGTGGAAGCGGTAGCCGATCAGCTCCCGCCCTTGGTCGTCCTCGCCGAACGGCTCGAGCGAGAGCTCGACCTCCATGCCGATTCGTACCGCCTCCGGCTCCACGCCGACGATCTGACCGAGCACGCGGACTCCCTCGGGGAGATCGACGTACCCGAGCGCGTAGGGCACCTCGAAGCCGGGTGCGGCCTGATGGATGACCGTGCAGGTGTAAACCGTGCCGCGCTGCGAGAGCGGCGCCGTCTCGAGCTCCTCGGTCAGGCAGCGGGAGCACACGTGGCGCTGCGGGAAGAAGCAGGCGCCGCACGAGGGACAGCGGCTGCCGAGCAGGTGTCCCGTGCCGTCCGGCTCGACCTCGAGCAGCCCCGGTCTGAGCGGAACCGCTCCGCTCGGGCTTGCAAGGGTCTGCCTTGCGGATGTCACGCGAGTAAAGGCTGGCGCGCCTTGACCGGGAGGTCAATCCACCCGCTTCATCATCTCGGTGATGCATTCGCGCCAGGAGAGCTGATGCACGCGTCGGATTGGAGGGCCGAGCGCGTCGATTCGTCCCGCCGGCTCGTCGTGCATTCGAACTAGACAGATGATGCAGGGACTGGATTGACCGCCCGGCTCCCAGGGACCTATCGTGCAATGCATCCGGACCGACCGACCGACCGGTCGGTCGCGAAACCGTAGGAAGCAAGCGAGTCAAGGGGCTCCAGATGAAGAGCAAGCCCGGGCGCCGGCGCATTCCGATTCTCGCGCGTGCGCGGACGAAGCCGCTCACAGACAGCTCCCGTGGTGACGTGCTCGGCGGAGAGAGGACGCTCGTGTACGACTGGAACAGCACGGGCGCGCTCTCCGGCCCTCCGACGGGCGCGGTGGAGCTGGACGACGAGACCCTCCGCGACGGTCTCCAGAGCCCCTCGGCCCTGTGTCCGCCGGTGGGCAAGAAGATCGAGCTCCTGCACCACATGGAGGCTCTCGGGATCGACGCGGCGGACATCGGCTACCCGGGAGCGGGTCCCCGGGCGCTGGCCGACGTGGTCGCGCTCGCCGAGGAGATCGCGCGGTCGGGCCTGCGGATACGGCCCAACTGCGCGGCCCGCACGGTGCCCACCGACGTCCATCCCATCGCCGAGGCCCAGCAGCGGTCCGGAACGGCGATCGAGGCTTCCCTCTTCCTGGGCTCGAGCCCGATCCGGCAGCACACCGAGGGCTGGGACGTGGACTTTCTCCGCCGGACGGCCGAGGAGGCCGTCAGGCTGGCGAGGAGCCTCGGCCTCGAGGTCATGTTCGTCACCGAGGACACGACCCGGGCCCATCCCGACCACCTGCGGGCGCTGTACACGACGGCCATCGAGGCTGGGGCGAGGCGGATCTGCCTGGCCGACACCGTCGGTCATGTCGCTCCCTGGGGCGTCCAGGAGCTCGTGCGCTTCGTCCGCGGCGTGGTGGCGGAGGCGCGCGAGCCCGTCAAGATCGACTGGCACGGGCACCGCGACCGCGGCCTCGACCTGATCAACTCCCTCGTCGCCGTGACCGAGGGAGTCGATCGCGTCCACGCCTGCGGACTCGGAATCGGCGAGCGCGTGGGGAACCTCCCCATGGATCTGCTGCTGGTGAACCTCAAGCTCCTGGGCTGGATCGACCGGGATCTGCGCGCGCTCCCCGCCTACTGTCACACCGTCGCCGAGGCCACCGGGATCAGCATCCCTCCCAATTACCCGGTGGTGGGCAAGGACGCCTTCGAGACGAGCACCGGAGTTCACGCGGCGGCGATCCTCAAGGCCCTGCGCAGGGGGGACGAGTGGCTCGCCGACCGCGTCTACAGCTCCGTGCCCGCCCGCGAGTTCGGGCTGGAGCAGGTGATCAGCATCGGGCCGATGAGCGGCCAGGCCAACGTGGTCGCTTGGCTCGACCGGCGCGACCTGCAAGCCGATCCGGAGACGGTGGGGCACATCCTCTCCGCGGCCAAGGCTTCCGATCACGTTCTGCGGGACGAGGAGATCCTCCAGCTCCTGCCTTCGCTCCACCGCGTGCATGCCTGAGACAGCCCGGGGAGCAGTCGCCGCCGAGACGCGGGCGCTGCTCTCGGGGAACGAGGCGATCACCCGCGGCGCCTGGGAGGCCGGCGTGCGGGTCGCGGCAGGGTACCCGGGGACGCCGAGCACGGAGATCCTCGAGTCCCTCGCCTCCTACGAGGACGTCGACGTTCGCTGGTCGACGAACGAGAAGGTTGCCCTCGACGTCGCGTTGGGAGCCTCGCTCGGCGGGGCCCGAGCGCTCGCGACGATGAAGCACGTCGGCCTGAACGTGGCCGCCGACACCTTCCTCACCGCCGCCTACACCGGGGTCGGCGCCGGGCTCGTGCTGGTGAGCGCGGACGACCCCGGGATGCACAGCTCGCAGAACGAGCAGGACAACCGGCCGTCACACAGCCGCGGGCTCGTCGAGCTGGAGCCGGCGCAGGAGATCGAGGCGCCGGGCTTCCAGCGCGACCCGCAGAAGTACGTCATGCTGCCGACCCACGCTCGCGCCCGGCGGCCGCTTGTCCTCGAGCGCCTCGAGTGCCTGGCGACCTTTGCCGAGGAGAGCTCCCTCACGGTCGTGGAGGAGCGCGACCCCGCGGTCGGAGTCGTCACGGCAGGCATCGCTTACCAGTACGTGCGTGAAGTCCTGCCGCAGGCGAGCGTCCTCAAGCTCGGCCTCAGCTAACGGGAGCGAGCTGAGAGATGGAAGAGCGGACGACCCGTAACCGGATTCTCGAAGAGGCCGCGGGCCTGTTCCGACGCGAAGGCTTCAACGGGGCGAGCATGCAGGACCTGGCCGCGGTGGTGGGGATCACCAAGTCGACCCTCTACCACCACTTTCCGAGCAAGCAGGCCTTGCTCTCCGAGATCCTCGAGCTCACCGTCGGCCGGGTGACGCCCGCGCTCGAGGCGATCGCGGAGGCCGACCTGTCCGCCGCCGCTCGCCTGCGGCAGGCGGCGGTGCGACACGTGGTGGAGTTGATCCACGACCAGGACAACGTCGCCTGCTTCATCGAGGAGGGGCGCTTTCTCGCCCCCGAGTACAGGCAGTCCCACATCGCCAAGCGTGACCGCTACGAGCAGCACTTTCGCAGGATCGTCGCCGACGGCATCCGTGCCGGTGAGTTTCGGCAGATGGATGTCCGGCTCGCGAGCCAGGCCGTCCTCGGCATGTGCAACTCGGTGGCCGCCTGGTACCGGCCGGACGGGGACTTCGGGCCCGACGAGATCGCCGAGCAGTTCGGCGAGTTGGCCGTGCGGGCGCTCTCCTCCCTGGCAGAGCCCGGGGCGGATCGGGCGGATCGGGGTTGGTGAGGATGAGCGGCGCGCTTGGCGGCATCCGGGTCCTCGACCTCTCCCAGGGGGCGGCCGGTCCCACCTGCGGGATGCTGCTCGGAGACCTCGGCGCCGAGGTCGTCAAGGTCGAGCCACCCGGGGGCGAGTGGGGACGGCTGCTCGGGCCCCCGTTCACCCAGGAGGTCGCGGCCTCCTTCCTCGCCATGAACCACAACAAGCGCGGCATCGTCGTCGACCTCAAGCGGCCGGGGGGCCGCGAGGTCGTGCTGCGGCTCGCCAAGGAGAGCGCCGTCGTCCTCGAGAGCTTCCGGCCGGGCGTCGCAGACCGGCTCGGGATCGGCTACGAGGACCTCTCGGCGGAGAATCCCCGACTCGTCTACGCCGCCATCTCCGCCTGGGGCCGGCACGGCCCGTGGCGCGACCACCCCGGCGTGGACGGAGCGGTCCAAGCCGTCAGCGGGATCATGAGCATCACGGGCGCGGCCGACGGACCGCCGGTCAAGGTCGGCGTTCCCGCCGCGGACATGACCGGCGCGCTCTTCGCCGTCCAAGCCGTCCTCGCCGCCCTCTTCGTCTGCGAGCGGACCGGTAGAGGCCAGCGGGCCGATGTCTCGCTCCTCCAGTCGCTGCTCGCCTACCAGGTCGTGCCGCTCTCCATGTACCTGGCCACGGGGGAGCCGCTCGGCCGCCAGGGCAGCGCAGCGCCGTACGCCGCGCCCAACGAGGCCTACCCGACGCGGGACGGCTACGTGATGGTCGCCGCGTACACCCCCGACCGCTGGCCGCGCCTGTGCGCGGCGCTCGGTCGCCCCGAGCTCGCCGACGATCCACGCTTCGACACCAACGAGAAGCGGGTGCTCGGCCGGGCCGCCCTGGCGGAGGTTCTCGAGCCGCTCTTCCGGGCTCGCTCGACAGGGGAGTGGGTCGAGCTGCTGCGCGCGGCGGACGTGATCTGCGCGCCGCTTCTCGACCACGCCGCCCTCGTCGCCGAGCCGCACCTCGGGGAGACGGACGCATTCTGCGTCACCGAGCACCCCGTTCTCGGCGAGCTGCAGAGGGTCAGGTGCCCGATCGAGCTCTCGAGCACGTCGACCGGGCCCCGGCGGCCCCCGCCCCATCTGCCCGGCGAGCACACGGTGGAGGTACTGCGCGAGGCCGGCTTCGGCGAGGGCGAGATCGAGAACCTGCTCGCGGAGGGCGTCGTGCAGGACGCCCGCTGGGCGGAGACCACGACGACGTGACGAAGGAAGGAGCCCCGATGGAAGAGCCGGTGTTGTGGGAGAGAGAGGGGGCGGTCGGCGTCGCCACGCTGAACCGTCCCGAGGCCCTGAATGCGATGACCGTCGAGATGCTCGAGCGGCTGGAGCGACTGCTCGACGAGGCCGAGACGGACGCCTCGCTGCGCGCACTCGTCCTCGCCGCCAGCGGCGAGAAGGCGTTCTGCGTCGGCGCCGACCTGAAGAGCCGAGCGCAGGAGTACGACGAGGGAGCGGGCGAGGATCCGCTCGCCGCGGCCGTGAAGCGCGTGTTCGGGCGCCTGGAGAGCCTCGCGCGGCCCACGATCGCGGCGATTCAGGGCTACTGCCTCGGCGGCGGCCTCGAGCTTGCGCTCACGTGCGACGTGCTCGTGGCGGCGGACACGGCGCAGCTCGGGCTGCCCGAGGCACGGGTGGGGAGCATGCCCGGCGCCGGCGGCACGCAGCGCCTGACGCGCCTGATCGGGCCTGCCCGCGCGAAGGAGCTCATGTTCACAGGCGATCGGATCGACGCGGCCGAGGCCCACCGGCTCGGGCTCGTCAACCGCGTCCTGCCGGCCACGTCCCTGCTGGACGGGGCGAAGGCACTGGCCGGGACGATCGCGAGCCGGGCGCCGCTCTCGCTGCAGAAGATCAAGGAAGCCGTCAACATGGCCCTCGACGTCGAGCTCGAGAAGGGTCTCGAGTTCGAGCGTGCCTGCCACGCCTTCCTCCGCGAGAGCGAGGACCGCCAGGAGGGCATCAGAGCGTTCGTCGAGAAGCGCGAGCCGCAGTTCGTCGGCCGCTGAAAGGAGCTGAGGATGAACGTCGAAAATCGGGTCGCCGTGGTCACCGGCTCGGGCCAGGGGATCGGCGAGGGCATCGCCCGCAGGCTCGCTGCCGCAGGAGCGAAGGTCGTCGTCAACGACGTCGCCACCGAGCGCGCGGAGGCGGTGGCGGACTCGATCGCGGCGTCCGGGGGGGCGGCCGTCGGGGTCGCCGCGGACGTGGGCACGAGCGAGGGCGCCGAGGCGATCGTCGGGCGGGCCGTCGAGGAGTGGGGCCGCGTCGACATCCTCGTCAACAATGCGGGCATCGCCCGCGACGCCTGGCTGGCGAAGATGAGCGAGGAAGACTGGGACGAGACGCTGCGCGTGAACCTGAAGTCGCAGTTCCTCTGTTCGCGGGCGGCGGTGCCGAGCATGATGGAGCGGCAGTACGGGCGGATCGTGAACATCGCCTCGCGGGCCTGGCTCGGGAACCCGGGCCAGGCGAGCTACTCGGCTTCGAAGGGCGGCGTCGTCAGCCTCACGCGCACACTCGCGCTCGAGCTGGCGAGATTCCAGATCACCGTCAACTGCGTCGCTCCGGCTCTCGTGGACACGCTGCTCTTCCGGGGCCTGCAGGAGGAGATCCAGGAGCGCCTGATCAAGACCGTCCCGCTCGGCCGGATCGGCACTCCCGAGGACATCGCCCAGGCGGTGCTCTCCTTCGCCTGCGACGAGGCTTCCTACGTCACCGGCCAGGTGCTCTACGTCTGCGGCGGCCGCAGCCTGGCGAGTCCGGCGATGTAGGGCGCGGCGATGGGTCGAACCCTCGCGGAGAAGATCCTGGCCCGCGCAGCGGGGCGGGAGCGCGTGCAGCCGGGGGAGTTCGTGACGGCCCAGGTCGACCTTGCCATGACCCACGACATCTTCGCCGCCCAGGTCTTCGGCCACCTCGTCGACGCCGGCGTCGAGCGCGTCTTCGATCCGGAGCGCGTAGTCGTCGTGCTCGACCATCTCGTTCCCGCCCCCTCCGAGGCTGCAGCCTCGGCGCACCGGAAGATCCGGGAGTACGTCGAGCAGTTCGGCGTCCGTCACTTCTACGAAGCCGGCCAGGGGATCTGCCACCAGCTCCTCCCCGAGCAGGGCCATGTCGCCCCTGGCGCGCTCGTCGTGGGCACCGACTCCCACACGACGACGCACGGAGCGCTGGCCGCAGCGGGCGCTGGCATCGGCACGTCAGAGATGGCGTACGTCCTCGCGACGGGGCGGCTCTGGTTCCGGGTGCCCGAGACGATCCGCTTCGAGCTCACCGGAACGCTCCAGCCGATGGTCACCTGGAAGGACGCGATCCTCGCGATAGCCGGCCGCTTCGGCTCCGACGTGGCCCAGTACAAGGCGGTGGAGTTCGGCGGGCCGGCCGCCGCCGGCGCGGGCATCGCCGACCGGCTGACCGTCTGCAACATGGCGGTCGAGATCGGGGCGAAGTTCGGCTTCTTCGCCGCTGACGAGACGACGCTCTCCTATCTCGCCGAGCGGGGCCTCGAAGGGCTCGGGCCGCTCGCGCCTGACGCTGACGCGTCCTATGCGGCCGTGCACGAGCTCGCCCTCGACAACCTCGAGCCGCAGGTCGCCCTCCCGCACGCAGTCGACCATGTCCGGCGTGTGGGCGAGGTCGAGGACATGCCCATCGACCAGGCCTTCATCGGCTCGTGCACGAACGGCCGTCTCGAGGACCTGGAGGCGGCCGCCCAGGTACTGCGGGGGCGGCGTGTCCATCCTCGCGTGCGCCTGATCGTCGCTCCGGCCTCCCGGTCCGTCTTCCAGGCGGCCGCGCGGTCGGGCGCGCTGGAAGCGCTCGCCGAGGCGGGAGCCTCCCTCCTCCCTCCGGGGTGCGGCCCTTGCTTCGGCGGCCACGGCGGCCTGCTCGCCGCAGGCGAGCGCTGCATCGGCACGCATAACCGCAACTTCATGGGTCGCATGGGCAGTGCGCAGGCCGAGATCTTCCTCGCCTCGCCGCAGACGGTCGCCGCGTCGGCTCTCGCGGGCCACATCGCCGACCCCAGGAGGCTCGACCGAGGCGATGGCTAGAGACCGGATCGCGGGCAAGGCGTGGTGCTTCGGTGACGACATCTCCACCGACTTGCTCTCGCCCGGCGAGTACGCGCTGGCGCCCGCCGAGGAGCAGAAGCTCCACACGCTCGAGTCTGTCGACGCCCGCTTCGCACACGAGGTGCAGCCCGGCGACGTGGTCGTAGCCGGCAGGAACTTCGGCTGTGGCTCCAGCCGCGAGTCGGCCCCTGAGAACCTCAAGGCCCTCGGCGTGGCCTGCGTGGTCGCCGACTCCTTCGCGCGCATCTTCCTGCGCAACGCCGTCGCCATCAGCTTGCCCGTCCTCGCCTGCGCGGGGGCGCGAGCTGCGTTTGCCGAAGGCGACGAGATCGAGATCGACCTGGCGACGGGCCTCGTGCAGAACCGCGCTACCGGCCGTGCTCTGCAGGGAGAGCCGCTGCCTGCGGAGATGCTCGAGATCCTGTCCGGCGGAGGGATCCTCGCCGCGCTCTGGGCCTTCGCGCGTAGCTAGGCTCGTTCCCGTGGGGGCCGTGTCGGTCACAGATCTCGGCGGCGGCGTGCATCGCGTCACGCATCCGCTGCCCTTCGCGCTCGACCACGTCCACTGCTACGCGGTCGCCGGGAGCAATGGCTGGACGCTCGTCGACTCGGGCCTCGGACCGGGCGCCGAGGAGCGGTGGCGTGCGGCCCTCGAGCAGCTCGGCAGGCCGCATGTGCGAAGCATCGTCCTCACCCACTACCACCCGGACCACGTGGGCGGCAGCGCGGCGCTCGCCCGTCTGACCGGGGCGGAGGAGGTGCTGCAGGGGAGTATCGACGCGGAGCTCGCGCGGCGCATGTACACCGATCCGAACGACCTCGCGGAGCTCCGCCGGTTCCTGGGGACGCACGGCATGCCGGCGGAGAGGGTCACCGAGAGCGTGGATCACGAGCGTGAGCTGCTCGTCGCCCCGGCGGCGCCCACACGGTTCCTCGGGGAGGGGGACGCCGTCGGCCTGGGCGACGACGAGTTCACGGTCCTGCTCCTGCCGGGCCATGCGGACGGCCACATCGCGCTCTACGAGGAGCGCTCCGGCAGGCTTTTCGCCGGCGACACGATCCTCCATCAGATCACGCCGAACGTCGCCACCTGGCATAACACGCAGCCCGATCCCCTCGCCCGCTACCTGACCACGCTCGAGCGGATCGCCGAGCTGCAACCCGCCCTCGTCTACCCGGGCCACCACCGGCCGATCGACGACGCGGCGAGCCGGGCCGGCGAGATCCTTCTCCACCACCGCGTCCGCCTGGACGTGCACGAGGAGGCGCTACGTGCGGGCATGGTCACGACGTACGACGTGGCGGAGCGCGTCTGGGGCACGGGGCTCTCGGTCCACGAGCGGCGCTTCGCGCTCGGTGAGGCGATCTCTCACCTCATGCGGCTCGCTCGGCTCGGGCGCGCGAGAGAGGTCGCCCAGGGTCGTTGGACTACGGCCTGAAAGCGACCGCGGCGCCCCGTCTCTCAGCTCATCGCCTCGGCTGTCTCCAGCTCCCCCGCGCGGTAGGCCCTGAGGTAGGCGCGGCAGCCCGCGTCGACGCCGGTGAGGGCGTCGACCGCAAGCAGGAACGGCTGCGAGTCGCGGTCGAGCGCGAGGACTCGACGGAGCGGGCTGGCAATCGGATCGAGGATGCCGCTGTCGGCGCCCGCCTCGATCGCGAGCAGGAGGAACGCGTCGTTGAGCAGACGCCGGTGCGGGAGCCCGAAGCTGACGTTGCTGATTCCCCCGGTCAGGTGAATCTCGGGCCCATGGAGCTCCCGTAGCTCGCGGTAGACGGAGAGGCAGTGCCTCCCCGAGGCGCCGTCGACGGCGATCGGGAACACGAGCGGGTCGACGTGGATGCGGTCGAGCGAGATGCCCCGGTCGACGGCGAGCTCGATGATGCGCGTCGCGTTGGCGACGCGCTCCGCCGCGTCGGTCGGCATCCCGGACTCGCCGGTCGCGGTGACGACGACCGGGCCGCCTGCCCGCACGGCGAGGTCGAGCGCCTCGAGGCGCTCGAAGGAGGCGGAGTTCACCATCGGTGGAGCGACGCCGTGGCGCGCGGCCTCCTCGACGCCGGCTGCAAGGACCTCGGTGCTCGGGGAGTCGATCGCGACCGGCACCGCCGTCCACGCCGAGACCGTGCCCGCGAGCCAGCGCATGGCCTCGATCTGCTCGGAGGCCTGGATCGAAACCTCGTCGACGTTCAGGTCGAGGAAGCGGGCGCCCCCACTGATCTGGTCCCGCACGATCGTCTCGAGGTAGGCGAGCGCGGCCGCGGCATCCGGCTCCACCCCGGACGCCGCCGTCCGGATCGCTACCCGGACGTGCTTGATCTTGCCTTCGAGGTACGTGGCCGACTCCTGCTCCGCCTCGGACACGGGGAGCCACCTGCTCGTGCCCGCGGCATCGACGAAGGCGATCGCCTCGCGGCCTTGCTCATCCGTGCCCACGCGCGGGTCCGCGCGCCGGACGATCCGGGTCGCGTGGATGTTCTCGCCGATGACGACGAAGTCGTCCTGCTCCGTCATTGCGCGGTGCTCCCGTTCATGCGGCGTCGTCCCGGCGCGAGCCGGCTACGTGTAGACGCCGTACTCCCTGGTGAAGTCGACCATCGCGTGGACGGTCTCGGGCTTGCCCTCGTCCATCGCCGTTCCGAACGCCATCACGTACCCGCCGCCCGGACCGACCGTGTCGATCAGCTCCTTGCAGTACGTTCTCACGTCGTCGGCCGTCCCGGTCAGGATCAGGCTCGCCGGGACGTTGCCGCCGATGCAGACCTTGCCCCCGAGCAGCTCCTTCGCGCGGCGCATGTCCGTGCGGTCGAAGACGCAGAAGCAGGTTCCCGGCGGGAGCTCCGCCAGGTACTCGAGCCGTGTGTCGTAGCCGCCCTCGCAGAAGAGGAAGGGAATGCAGCCCTCCTCGACCAGCCCCAGCACGACCGCCTTCAGCGAAGGCCAGTAGAAGGTGCGGTACTGCTCATCGGACATGAACCCGTCCGCACCCTTGTGCAGCGGCATGAACACGAGGGGGTTCGCCTGGGACGTTGCGCCGTGAACTCCCTGCTTGATCGCCAGCGGCGTGAGGCGCTCGACCGCCTCGAGCACGAGCTCGGGCCGTCTGTGCATGTCCAGCATCGTCGACCTGGTCCCCCTCAGGGTGTCCGCGAGGATGTCGAACGGCGCCTTCGAGATCCCCCCTGCGGCGCCGACGAAGCCCATGCCTCTCGCCTCGAGCTCGAACGGCCCGACCTGCTCGATCCAGGCGAGCGCCTCCCGCCCCGCCTCCATCAAGGCCGACAGCGCTGCCTGCGCGTCCGGGACTCCGAACGGAATCATCTGACCTGTGACGAGCACGATCTCCCACAAATCGGTGAACGGGGAGATCCGGCTCAGCGGCTCCAGCGCGTTGAAGGCGCGCGGAAGGTAGCTTCGGAGCCAGAAGTCGGTCGGGTCGTCGATCAGGAGGTGGTACTCGTCGTCCCGCATGTACTCGCCCTCGACGTACTGGTAGCCCGAGTCCTTGGAGAGGCCGTGCCCGGGCCACTTCACCTGCTTCGTGTCGAGGATCTCGAAGATCTGACCCGAGCCGATGATCAGGGGCGTGAAGTAGTAGTCGGTCCTGTAGTCGACCAGGAATCGCCTGAAGGTGTCCGTGAGGACCTTCGGGTCGTACATGAGGTCGTACGGAGAGACGCCGTAGAGGTCCCCCGGCATGAACGTGCAGCCCAGGAGGACCGGCACGCGGTCCGGCGGCTTCCTCAGCTCGATCACGTCGCGGAAGCGCGTGACGCTGGCCTTGTAGGTCGCCTCCGCCTCCGGGCTCTCGAACGGGATGCCCTCCCCTGCGAGCCAGGTCTCGAAACGCGCGTGCTGCCTCTCGGAGGACGACATCTCCCCCCAGCTCTTGGTCTCCGGCATCGTCGTCATCACGCCACCGCTCCTTCGGCCACGATCCATCCCTTCGCCAGCTCCACAGCGGCCATCGCGTCCCTGCCGAACGCGTCGGCGCCCGTGAAGCTCCGCACCTGCTCGTCGATCGGCCCTCCCCCGATCATGATCTTCACGTCGTTCCGGAGCCCCGCCTCCTCGATCGCCGCGACCGTGTCCTTCATCGACTGAAAGGCCAGGGTCAGGAATCCACTCAGCCCGACGACGGGGCTGCTCGTCTCCTTGATCGTCTCGACGAATCGCTCCGCCGGCACGTCCACGCCGAGGTCGAGGACCTCGAAGCCGTTGACGTCCAGCATGAAGACGACGATGTCCTTGCCGATGTCGTGGATGTCGCCGGCAACCGTGCCGATGATCACCTTGCCGATCCGGGATACGTCCGCGTCCTTCGCGAGCCGTGGCTTCACGATCGCCGAGATCTCCTTGAGGATCTCGCCCGCGTAGACGAGCTCCGGGATGAAGTACTCGGAAGCGGAGAAGCGCTCGCCGACGATCTCCATTGCACGTCGCGCGTCGTCGAAGATCCGCAACGGGTCGTCGCCCGCATCGAGGCGGGCCTGGACGAGCGCCAGCGCCTCCTGCTCCCGTAGGTCCGCGAGAGCGCCAACGAGCTCGTCGTCCATACCTGTGACCTCCAGCCGTCGTGGGGACCTCGTCCTGGAAGGCACAATCTCGTGAAACTCGGGCACGCGTCATCTGGGACAGGCCGCGGGCTCGGTACGGTAAAACCCGGATCCAGACTGGGCCCTACCGACCTAGTGTTTCGCGGATGAGCGCCCTCGAGGCGACGGGCTGCCGCGTGGATTTCGAGCCGATCGGCCGTCACGGAACGTGCCGGCCGGGCGAGTCCCTCTTCGACGTGAGCCGGGGGCTCGGCATCGACCTGAGCAGCATCTGTGGCGGCCAGGGCAAGTGCGGCCACTGCAGGGTGCAGGTGGTCGAGGGCGTCGTCGACGAGCCCTCCACGGCCGACCGCGAGCACCTGAGCCGCGAAGAGCTCGGCAGGGGCTTCCGGCTCGCCTGCAGGACGTCGCCGCAGAGCGACTGCGTGCTCTTCGTCCCGCCCGAGTCCCTCGGCTCGGCGATGCGCAGCCAGGTCGAGGGGCGGGAGACGCGTGCCGTCGTGCAGCCGCTCGTGCGGGCGGTCGAGCTCGAGCTGACCCCGCCCTCACTCGAACACCCTCTCGCCGACGGGAACGCCGTGCTCGCCGGCCTCCGGCGATCCGCCAGTCTCGACGCCGAGACCGTCGACGTCGACGTCCTCCGCGGTCTCTCCCCCCAGCTGCGGGACTCCGGGTGGCGCTGCACAGCGGTCGTGCGCGAAGCGGAGGTCGTCGCCATCGCGCCGCCGGGCTCGCGGCCGCTCGGGCTCGCCTTCGACCTCGGCACGACCGGCGTAGCGGGCTACCTGCTCGAGCTGGGAGAGGGCCGCGTTCTCGCGGCACGGGGCTCGATGAACCCGCAGATCGCGTTCGGCGAGGACGTCGTCAGCCGCATCGTCCACGCCAGGAAGTCCGCCGGATCCCGGGACGCCTTGCGACAGGCTGCCGTCGGTGGGCTGAACCGGCTCGCCGAGGAGCTCTGCTCCGAGGCCGGCGCGACTCCCGGGGACGTGGTCGAGGCGGTCGTGGTCGGCAACACCGCGATGCACCACCTGCTCCTAGGCCTGCCGACGGAGCAGCTCGCGCTCTCCCCGTTCGTGCCCGCCGTCGCCGAGGAGCTGAACCTGAAGGCGCGCGACGTCGGCCTCGCCCTGGCACCGGGGGCGTACGTCTACCTCCCGCCGAACATCGCCGCCTTCGTCGGCGCCGACCACGTCGCGATGCTGCTCGCGACCGCCGACGAGTGGCGCGGCAAGTGCGCGATCGCTCTCGACATCGGCACGAACACCGAGATCACGTTGACGCTTCCCGACGGGAAGATGCGCTCGGTCTCCTGCCCTTCGGGTCCTGCGTTCGAGGGCTACCACATCGGGGCCGGTATGCGGGCCACGGAGGGGGCGATCGAGCAGATCCACATCGGCGCAGAGTGGGTCAGCCTGCAGGTGATCGGAGGTCGCCCGCCGGTGGGCATCTGCGGCTCGGGCATCGTGGATGCGCTCGGGCAGCTCCACCTCGCTGGCGTCCTGTCTCCGAACGGACGGATCGAGCTCGACACCCATCCTCGTGTCCGGGAGGTCGACGGGCGGCGCGAGTTCGTCCTGGTCCCCGAGGACGATGCGACCGGCCAGCGCGCGATCACGGTCACGCAGGCGGACGTGCGCGAGACGCTGCTTGCGAAGGCTGCAATTCAGACGGGGATCGACGTGCTGCTCGCGGACAGCGGCCTCGACGCGGTCGAGCTGGAGACGATCGTCATCGCCGGAGCGTTCGGGAGCTATCTCGACGTGGCGAACGCGGTCGCGACCGGAATGCTTCCGCCCCTTCCTCTCGACCGGTTCGTGCAGGTGGGCAACGCCGCCGGCATGGGCGCGAAGCTCGCCCTGACGTCGGCTGGGATGCGGGCGCAGGCCCGCGAGCTCCGCGAGCGGATCGACTACATCGAGCTGGCGGGCTACCCGCGCTTCTCGCGCCGCTACGCGGACAGCTGTCGACTCCCTCGCACCCGGGAGCGCACTCCTGCATGATCGTCACGACGGACTTCCGGCTCGTCCTCGACGAGGCGGCGATCTCCACCGTCCTGCCCGCGGGGCTCGACCGGCCCGGGTTGCAACGCAGGCTCGCGACGGTGCTCGAGGATCTGGAGACCGTCGCTGCGCCCACCGCGTGCTACGACGCCTATCCGATCGAGCGCATCCTCCACGAGCGGCTCGAGCTCGCCAGCGGCACGCGGATCGGCTGCGGCCAGCTCGCGTCCGTCATCGCCGGCGCGGAGGAGCTGTACGTCGCCGTCTGCACGCTCGGCGGCGGTCTCGACGAGCGCATCCGCACGTATCGGGCCGAGAACCGCTACGTCGAGATGCTCCTGCTCGACGAGCTCGGCACGTGGGCGGTCGACCACGTCCGGACGCAGCTTTACGAGCGTGTGCAGGCCGAGCTGGGCGACCGTGGCTGGCATCTGAGCAGCCCGCTCTCCCCCGGGGAGTCCGCGTGGCCGATCCGTGAGCAGCGGATCATCTTCAGGCTGCTGGACACGGCGAAGATCGACGTGACGCTCGGAGCGAGCGACCTGATGCGTCCGCTCAAGTCCCTCACGCTCGCCTTCGGCGCGGGAGCGCAAGAGCTGGGCACCGAGGGCCTGAGCCGGTGCCATTTCTGCTCGATCCGGGATCGCTGCCGCTACGCCGCCTGA
>DATDOS010000227.1:0-36182 GCA_035293125.1 Gaiellaceae bacterium
CCGCGCTGGCGCTCTTCGGGCGCCTTGTCGATCGCGTCGAAGGAGGTCACCTCCGTGTTGGTGCCGGATTCGGCGAGAACCTTCGTGATCGCGGCTGTGAGCGTCGTCTTGCCGTGGTCGATGTGGCCGATCGTGCCGACGTTGACGTGCGGCTTGGTGCGCTCGAACTTCTGCTTGGCCATTCCTTTTTTACCTCCGGTAAAAAGGTTAGGAAAACCTAACCCTATTTCCTGTCTATTCCGCTAACCACAATTGCGTCAGCAATTGTGGCTGGGACTTCCTCGTAGCGGTCGAACTGCATCGTGAACGTCGCGCGGCCCTGCGTCATCGAGCGCAGGTCGGTCGCATAGCCGAACATCTCCGCGAGCGGAACGCTCGCGCGGATCGACTGCGACCCACCGACCGGCTCGAGTTGCTCGACCCGGCCACGACGCCCGTTTAGGTTACCAATGACGTCGCCGAGATAGTGGTCGGGCGTCACGACCTCGACGGACATGACCGGCTCGAGGAGCTTGGGCTTCGCGCGCTTCATGCCCTCCTTGAACGCCATGGAGCCGGCGATCTTGAAGGCCCGCTCGCTCGAGTCGACCTCGTGGTACGAGCCGTCGACGAGCTCGACCTTGACGTCGACTACGGGGTACCCGGCGAGGACACCGGAGCTCATCGCCTCCTCGATGCCCTGGTCGACAGCCGGGATGTACTCCTTCGGGATCTTCCCGCCCACGATCCGGTCCACGAACTCGTAGCCCTCGCCTGGGTTCGGCCGAAGGTGGATGACGACGTCCCCGTACTGGCCGGTGCCGCCGGTCTGGCGCACGAACCGGCCCTGGATCTTCTCGGCCGGCTTCGAGATCGTCTCCCGGTAGGCGACCTGCGGACGGCCGACGTTCCCCTCGACGCGGAACTCGCGCAGGAGTCGGTCGACGATGATCTCGAGGTGCAGCTCGCCCATCCCGGCGATGAGCGTCTGCCCCGTCTCCTCGTCTGTCGAGACGCGGAAGGTCGGGTCCTCCTCGGCGAGCCGCTGAAGCGCCTGGCCGAGCTTGTCCTGGTCCGCCTTCGTCTTAGGCTCGATCGCGACCGAGATGACCGGGTCGGGGAACGACATCGACTCGAGCACGATGGGCGCAGAGTCGACGGCGAGCGTGTCACCCGTGGTGGTGTACTTGAGGCCGACCGCGGCGGCGATCTCGCCGGCACCGATCTCCTCTCGCTCCTCGCGGTGGTTTGCGTGCATCTGCAGGATGCGCCCGATCCGCTCCGTCTTGCCGTTCGTCGTGTTCAGCACCCGGCCGCCGGCCTTCACTTGGCCCGAGTACACGCGGAAGTACGTGAGCTTGCCGACGTACGGATCGGTCATGACCTTGAACGCGAGCGCCGCGAACGGCGCATCGAGGTCGGCCGGTCGGGTCGCCTCCTCGTCCTTCTTCGGGTCGAGACCCTGGACCGGCGGGACGTCCAGCGGGCTGGGCAGGTAGTCGACGATCGCGTCGAGGAGCGCCTGCACGCCCTTGTTCTTGAACGCAGAGCCGGCGATGACCGGTGTGATCTTGCCCTCCAGCGTTCCCTTGCGCAGCGCGCGTCGGATCATCTCCGGCGCGACCGAGCTCTCGTCCTCGAGGTACGTCTCCATGAGCTCGTCGTCGAACTCCGCGACCCCGTCGATCAGCGAGTGGTGGCCGACCTCGGCGGCGCTCGCGAGCTCCGCCGGGACGTCGTCGACCGAGATCTCGGTGCCGAGCGCGTTCGTGTAGGTGATCGCCTTCATCTCGACGAGATCGACGACTCCGGCGAACGCCTCCTCGCTCCCGATCGGGAGTTGGATGGGTACCGGCGTCGCGCCGAGCCGGTCGCGCATCGACTGCACGGCAGCGTCGAAGTCCGCGCCCGTCCGGTCCATCTTGTTGATGAACGCGATTCTCGGCACGCGGTAGCGGTCGGCCTGGCGCCAGACGGTCTCGGACTGCGGCTGGACTCCTGCGACGGAGTCGAAGACCGCGACCGCGCCGTCCAGGACGCGCAGGCTTCGCTCGACCTCGACGGTAAAGTCCACGTGCCCGGGCGTATCGATAATGTTGATCCGGTAGTCGCGCCACTCGGCGGTGGTCGCAGCGGACGTGATCGTGATGCCGCGCTCCTGCTCCTGCGCCATCCAGTCCATGGTCGCAGCGCCCTCGTGCACCTCGCCCATCTTGTGGGTGCGCCCCGTGTAGAAGAGGATCCGCTCCGTCGTCGTCGTCTTGCCCGCGTCGATGTGGGCCATGATCCCGATGTTGCGGACGCGGTCCAGCCCGACCGGTGTGGCTACGGCGCTCATATCCGACCTACCAGCGGTAGTGCGCGAAGGCCTTGTTGGCCTGCGCCATCCGGTAGATGTCGTCCTTCTTCTTGTAGGCGCCACCCTGCTGGTTCGCGGCGTCCGTGAGCTCGCCTGCCAGCTTCTCGGGCATACCCTTCTCGCGCCGGTCGCGCGCGTTCTGCACGAGCCAGCGCAGCGCGAGCGTGCGCGCACGACGCTGCGGTACCTCGACCGGTACCTGGTAGTTCGCTCCTCCCACGCGGCGTGAGCGCACCTCGAGTACCGGCGTGACGCTCTTCACCGCCTGCTCGAGCACCTCGAGCTGCGGCTTCCCGCTCTTCTCCGAGGCGATCGCGAGCGCGTCGTAGACGATCTGCTCGGCGACGGACTTCTTCCCGTCCAGCATCAGCCGGTTGACGAGCTGGGCGACGAGAACCGAGCCGTGGACGGCGTCAGGCTCGAGCTGGCGTGGCTGGATCTCGGCGCGGCGGGGCATCGGAGCTCTATTCCCTACGCCTTCTTCGCGCCGTACTTGGAGCGACCCTGGCGGCGCTCCGAGACGCCGGCCGAGTCGAGCCCGCCCCGGATGACCTTGTAGCGGAAGCCCGGAAGGTCCTTGACGCGGCCGCCGCGTACGAGCACGACCGAGTGCTCCTGGAGATTGTGCCCCTCGCCCGGGATGTACGCGCCGACTTCCATACCGTTCGTCAGGCGAACGCGTGCCACCTTGCGCAGGGCGGAGTTCGGCTTCTTCGGAGTCGTCGTGTAGACGCGCGTGCACACGCCGCGCTTCTGCGGCGCTCCCCGGAGCGCCGGGGTCTTCGTCTTCGCCTTCGGGGTCTTCCGACCCTTCCGCACGAGTTGGTTGACTGTGGGCACGCGCTGCTCCTACCGAAGGTCGAATGATTTCTTCACACAGAAATGCAGGCGGGCGCGAGTGCCCGCCTAACCAGGCCGCGGCATGGTAGCACGATCCACTCCCAGTCGGGCACTGTTGGCGTCGAGGGTCTGCACCCACTGGCATCGCGTGAGCGGCATCACGCGTCGGAGCCGGAGCCGGCGACGACAGCCAGTAGCGCACGGCCGTATCCCTGAATACAGTGAGTGACTAGGGGAGTGGTTGGCATGAGATGGTGACTGCGGTAGTCGCCACGGCTGCAGCCGTGGCAATCCTTGTCGTGGCGGTGATCGCCGTCCGCTGGTCCGGCGCGCGGTCCCAGCGACGGTTCGAGGCCGTCGTCGGCCAGCTCGATCACCACATGGAGGCGATCTCCCAGAACCTGCAGCGGGCCGTCGAGCGCTCGGACGACGCGCGCGGGCGCGGTCTCGGCGACCTCGGGCTCACCCTCGACCTGACCGAGCTGCTCCAGCGGCTCGCGGAAGAGGCGGCCACGAGGACAGGCGCCCAGGCTGCGACAGTGCGAGTTCGGGGTCCTGCACAGATGCCTGCGATCGCGTCGTTCGGAACCGGCGACGGCGCCGCTCTCCTCGAAACGGCCCTCGGCCCGCCGGACGCGAGGCCGTTCGAGGCGCTGACTCTCAACTGGACCTATCCCCCGGCGCTCGAAGGCGAGGACGTCGCATATCGGTCCGGGCTCGTCGTCCCGATCGTGGAGGACGGCGTCGAGACGGGCGCGCTGGCCGCCTATGCGCGAGGAGCTGCTGCATTCCGGCCCGAGCACGCGCGAGCACTGCAGGCGCTCGCGGAGGACGCTGCGCCCGGGATCACCAACGCGCGTCGCTTCGCCGAGGCGGAGCTCCGCGCGGTAACGGACGGGCTCACCGGCGTCCGCAACCGACGCGGTTACGACGAGGAGCTCGAGCGGGAACTGGCCCGCGCCCGCCGAACCGGTCGACCGCTCTCGCTCCTCCTCCTCGACCTCGACAACTTCGCCGACGTCAACGCCCGCTTCGACTACCCGGGCGGCGACCTCGTCCTGCAGGAGTTCGCAGACCTCCTCGAGCGCGCTGCCCGGGCGACCGACACCGTCTGCCGGCGTGGAGGTGAGGAGTTCGGGATCCTGCTCGCCGAGACGACCGGCGACGAGGCACGCCAGTTCTACGTCCGACTTCGCGACGAGGTCGAGGCGACCGGGTTCTCGAACGTCGGGCGGCTGACCTTCTCGGCCGGCCTGGTCGAGTGGCGCCCGAACGAGACGCGAGAGTCACTCGACGCACGGGTGTCCGCAGCGGTCAACCGCGCGAAGCGGGCGGGCAAGGACCGTCTCGACGCCGACTGGCCGTAGAGCGAGGCGTACGTTCCGCACGTCCCGATCCGAATGAGCTCGTCACGCCGACCGCGCCAGCTCTTCGAGCACGGTGGCAGGAGCTTACGGCCGGCGCGACGAGGCCCAGCGAGACGCCTCGGCCTCGTGCAACGAGAGAAACGGCGCAAAGGCCGACAGGGTGACGACACCGAGCTCGGGCAGCCGGTCGCGCTCGCAGACGAGGCGGCTCTCTGCGGCCTTCTGCATGCGGATCGTCCATGCCGCGTACGCATCGGCGCGCCGCTCGCTCCTCAGCTCGTGGACGATTGCCGGTCGCGCAAGCTCATACGGCAGGGCGCCCAAAGCTGCAGGCTCGTCGACCGCCTCGACGGTGAACACTCCTTCTGCGGTTCGAATCGTCACGCGCCGACCGGTCGGGATGCGAAACACGGTCTCCGGAGCCGAGGTCGCAAGTGCGACACCGGTTCCCGCGGGGAGCCAGCTCGGTGCCGGGGAGACCATGACTCGTCGCGCGAGCACCGGCGCGTACGTCGACCGGAAGCGGGCGATGTCTCCCGTGGACGGGCCGGCCGCCGCGAGACGACCGAGGATGTGGCGGGCCCGCAGCTCGTCCCCGATGATTCCGCGTGCAACGTCGAGGCTTGCACCCGCTTCGCCGAGAGCAGCGCGGTAGCCGGCGACACTCCCACCGAACCGTGCGGCCACGATCCGGCGCTCGACGGCCAGTGCCTCCGACGACGAGACACGCGCCCGCTCACGCTCGATCGCGCGCACCACCAGTGCCGTGAGCGCGAGCTCCCGGTCGCCTGTGACCTTCGCGAGCGCTGCCACGCTCGACGCGGTGAGCGCTGTCAACCCGTACGTGCAGCGCGTTCCCGACGGGAGATCGAGCTGGCCGGTTCGCCGATCCGGGTCGAACTCGCGGCCGAGGATCCCTGGCGCGTCGCAGAGCCCCGGATCGCGAGCCCAAAGCCAAACGCACGCGGCGTACGTCTTGTCGACATCGTTCGAGCGCTCGTCGCGCTGCGCCCAGCCCCACGACCAGAGATGTGCGAGCCGGAGCTCGCGCGCCACTTCGCGTGCAGCAAGCGCCTGCCACTTGGCGACGTCGAACCACCGGGAGCGCGGCGCCAGACCCTCGCGCCCCCCCGTGCCCGCGCCGGTCTGGAAGCCGATCATGATCCCGATCCGCGACGCTGGGACGCCGATCGCGAGCAGCCTTGCAGCGGACTGCCGGTAGCTCGTCCGCAAACGACGCGACCCGTCGACAGCGCCGTCGCGCCAGATCACGTTCGCGTTCGCGTAGTTCTCGAGGACGAGGTCGGATACCGCACCCACGGCTTTCCACCACGTCCCCGAGTCGCCGTCGGTAAAGGGCTGGCTCGAGATCAGCAGGGCTGGTCGTCCGCCCCGCTCGGCCAGCCGGCTCACGAATCGGAGGACGTTCGCCCGGTAGCGCTCCGCCGTTGGCGTCAGCGGCGTCGGCAGCGATGCGCCCCAGAGCTCGTTGAGCGTGATCAGCGGCTGCTGGCAGCCCGTCACCGAGACCGCGTAGTCGAAGAGCGAATCGGCGCGTCGCTCGATCAGCCCGGCGTCAGCGGGCTCCGACGGAGTTCCGACCCGCTTGCGGAGGTGCATGTCCCAGTGGACGGTCGAGGCGCCGGCTGCTCGGAGCTCACTCGCGAGCTGGGGGGCGCCCGTCGCGACGACGACTCCCGGGCGCGCAAACCGCTCGCGCCAGAAGGAGACCGATCCGTCGGCGAAGTCGATCCAGACGGGTTGAGTCTCCGGAAACCCGCAGGAGAGCGCGGCCGATCCCGTCGCCGGCCAGGCGAGGAAACCGAGCAGCACGGCGATGAACGCAACGAAAGCCCTGCACATGGCCCTCAGAGGTAGCAGAAAGACGTGAAGAAGGTGTCTGGGGTCTGACCCTGGGAAGGTCAGCTGGGGTCAGACCCCACGGGTCTGACCCCAGCTGCGTTCTCTACTGCTCCTCGTCCGCCGGAGACTCGAGCTCGGCGGCCTCGCCGTCGACGTCGAGCGAGGGCTCGTCGTCGAACGCGAGGTCGAGCGCGTCGAGGTCGAAGCCGTCACCCTCGCCGATCTCCTCGAGCGCCGCGAGAAGCTCCGCCTCCGCCTCGGGGCGGGCAAACGTCACGGGGAGTGGCTCGGTCGGCTCGATCGTGATCTGCCGGTACTGCTTGAGCCCGGTCGCAGCCGGGATCAGCTTGCCGATGATCACGTTCTCCTTGAGCCCGTTGAGACGGTCGACCTTGCCCTCGATCGACGCGTCCGTGAGAACCTTGGTGGTCTCCTGGAACGACGCCGCCGACAGGAAGGACTCAGTCGCGAGCGACGCCTTGGTAATGCCGAGGATGATCGGCTCGAACGTCGCCTGCTCCTTCTTCTCCTTCTTCACACGCGCGTTCTCGCGCTCGAGGACGACGCGGTCGACAAGCTGACCGGGTAGGAGAGCCGTATCGCCGGCGCTCTCGACCCTGACCTTCTTCAGCATCTGCCGAACGATGAGCTCGATGTGCTTGTCGTGGATCTCCACGCCCTGCGACTTGTAGACCTTCTGCACCTCTCCGACGAGGTAGAGCTCGGTCGGCGTGGCGCGCTTGAGCAGGAGTAGGTCGGCCGGGTTGAGCGACCCCTCGTTCAAGGCGTCTCCGGCCTCGACAGTCTGCCCATGCGTGACTCGGAGCCGGGTCCGCCGCGGGAAGCCGTATTCCTTCGGGTCGGGGAGCTCGCCGCTCGCGTCGAGTGCGGTCGGCGTGACCGTGACCTTGATCGTGCGGTCGGCCTCCTCGACGTCGACCTTGCCGGCAACCTCCGAGAGCGTCGCCGCGCCCTTCGGGTTGCGGGCCTCGAAGATCTCGACGACGCGGGGCAGGCCGTGCGTGATGTCCGCGCCCGCCACACCACCCGTGTGGAACGTGCGCATCGTCAGCTGGGTCCCGGGCTCGCCGATGGACTGCGCGGCGATGATCCCCACCGCATCGCCGATCTCGGCCATGCCGCCTGTCGCCAGGAACGTCCCGTAGCAGAGGCGGCAGAGGCCGTACTCGCTCCGGCACTTCAGCACCGACCGCACAGGAATCGTCGCCGCCTCGGCGTGCTCGGCAAACTCCTCCACGATCCTCCGCAGCGCGCCCATCGTGATCTCGGCGCCCTTTTCCACGATGACGGTCTTGCCGGGCTTGCCGTCCTTGAGCGGCTTGCGGATGTCGAAGGCCGCAACACGGCCGGCGACGCTCTTGTTCGGTGCGTCGTCGAGGATGAGAGCGAGCTCGATGTGCTCCTCGGTCCCGCAGTCCTCCTCGCGGACGATCACGTCCTGGGAGACGTCGACGAGACGACGCGTGAGATAGCCGGAGTCGGCAGTGCGGAGTGCCGTATCCGCGAGACCCTTGCGCGCGCCGTGCGTCGAGATGAAGTACTCGAGAACCGTGAGACCCTCCATGAAGTTCGCCTTGATGGGCCGCGCGATGATCTCACCCTTCGGATCCGCCATCAGGCCTCGCATGCCGGCGAGCTGACGGATCTGGTTGAAGGATCCGCGCGCACCCGAGTTGGCCATCATGAAGATCGGGTTCGTCTCCTCGAGGTTCTCCATCATCCGGTCGGCTACCTCGTCGGTGGCCTGCGTCCAGATGGCGACGATGCGCTCGTCGCGCTCCTCCTCCGTCATGAGCCCGCGGTCGTACTCCCGTCCGACCTTGGTGACCTCCTCCTCGAAGCGCGCGAGGATCTCCTCCTTGTCGCCCGGGATGACGATGTCGTTCTTCGAGATCGTGATCCCGGCGCGTGTCGCGAAGCGGAAGGTCAGCGACTTGATCACGTCGAGCGCGGCCGCGATCGTGTTCGGCCCGTAGTGCTCGACGAGCTCGCCGATGAAGGCGTCGAGCTCCCGCTTCGTGAGCGTCTTGTTGAGGAACGGATGATCCTCGAAGTCACCACCGGTGGCCTCGTCGAGCGCCCGCTCCACCTCGGCGTTGAAGATGACGCGCCCGGGGGTCGTGACGAGGCGCTCCCCGCTCCACGTGTACTCGATCGGATCCTGGAAGTCGACCGAGCCCGCGTCGAGCGCGAACTCGACGTCCTCCTCGGTGCGGAAGCGCCGCAGGCCGTTCTTGCCGAGAGCTTTCGCCATGTCGGCAGCGCTCGTGGCCGTGAGATCATGCGGGCAGTACGTGAGGAAGTACGCCCCGAGGACCATGTCCTGGTTCGGCGTCGCGAGCGGCCGGCCGCTCGCCGGCGAGAGGATGTTGTTCGACGAGAGCATGAGAACCCGCGCCTCGGCCTGCGCCTCCGCGGAGAGCGGAAGGTGCACGGCCATCTGATCGCCGTCGAAGTCGGCGTTGAACGCCTGGCAGACCATCGGATGGACCTGGATCGCCTTGCCCTCGACGAGCACGGGCTCGAACGCCTGGATCCCGAGACGGTGCAGCGTCGGCGCCCGGTTCAAGAGGACCGGATGCTCTGCGATGACCTCTTCGAGGACGTCCCAGACCTCCGGGATCATCGACTCGACCATCTTCTTGGCCGCTTTGATGTTCTGGACGGCCTTGCGCTCGACGAGCCGGCTCATGATGAACGGCTTGAAGAGCTCGAGGGCCATCAACTTCGGCAGCCCGCACTGGTGGAGCTTCAGGTTCGGGCCGGCGACGATCACCGAGCGTCCCGAGTAGTCGACGCGCTTCCCGAGTAGGTTCTGCCGGAAGCGGCCCTGCTTGCCCTTGAGCATGTCGGACAGCGACTTGAGCGGACGGTTGCCCGGGCCCGTGACTGCGCGGCCGCGGCGGCCATTGTCGAACAGGGCATCGACCGCCTCCTGGAGCATTCGCTTCTCGTTGTTGACGATGATCTCGGGCGCGCCCAGGTCGAGGAGCCGCTTCAAGCGGTTGTTCCGGTTGATGACGCGGCGGTAGAGGTCGTTGAGATCGCTCGTCGCGAAGCGGCCGCCGTCCAGCTGAACCATCGGGCGGAGCTCCGGCGGAATGACCGGGACGGCCTCGAGGATCATCCACTCGGGCTTGTTGCCCGACTTGATGAACGCCTCGACGACCTTGAGCCGCTTGATGGCGCGCTGCTGCTTCTGTCCCTTCGACGTCTTGATGACATCCCGCAACGTGAGGGACTCGTCGTTCAGGTCGAGATCGCGGAGCAGGTCACGCACCGCCTCGGCACCCATGCCGCCTCGGAAGTAGATCCCGAAGCCGTAGGGCGACCCGAAGCGGTCCTTCAGCTCGCGGAAGATCTGCTCGTCGCCCACGATCATCTTGGGCTCGAGCTCCCGGAAGAGGAGCCATGTCTGCTCCAGCCGACGCACGGCGTCGACTGCGGCCTCGCGGGTGTCCTCGCGACGCATTTCGATGTCCGCGACCATCTCGCGAACCTTCAGGGCCCACTGACCGATCGCATCGAGGTCTTCCTTGCGCGTGCCCTCGACGAGGCAGAGGTCGTATGCGAGCTCGCGGACGGCGGCCGCGTCGGCCTCGGGGTCGACGGCGGCGAGCACGGCCGCGAGCAGCCCCGAGCCGACGTCCCGCGCGCGCTCGAGGTTCTTCTTGTCGACGTCAGCGACCAACTCGATGTCCTCGGCTGTCAGCTCGGCCCCGCTGAGGAGGCCTTCCTGAACCCGCTTCAGATGCTTCGTGATCGCGCCCTTCTTCGACCCGGACGCCTTCTCGAACTCAGCCCGAAGCGGAGCCAGCGCTGCCTCGATCTGCACGGCCGCAGCGGCGACCGACTCGACCTCTCTGGGCGCAAGCCGGCGGTCCTCGCGGGTGGCCGTCTGGCGGACGAGCTCCCGCACACGGCGCGGATCCTCGTTCGTGATCTTCTTGGCAAGCTCGACGAAGACGCCTCCCCCGAGTGTGCGGATCTCCTCGAGTGACGGCAGCGCGGTCTCCTCCGCCCAGTTCGAAAGCCCACGGACCCAGAAGTCGTCGTCCTCGTCGAAGTTGCGCTCCTTGTCGGCCGCGAAGAAGTCGCGCCGGCGGGAGAAGCGGTCGTCGAGCCCCGAGAGCGCCTCGTCACGGTCGAGATAGATCCGCTCGCTCTCCCCGGCGACCTTGTCCTCGAGGTCGGCGAGGTCCGCCTGGCGCTTCTCGCGATCAACCGTCGTGACGATCGAGGCGGCGAAGTAGAGGACCTTCTCGAGCTCACGCGGGGCGATGTCGAGCAGGTAGCCGATGCGGCTCGGCACGCCCTTGAAGAACCAGATGTGCGAAACGGGAGCGGCGAGATCGATGTGGCCCATCCGCTCGCGGCGTACCTTCTGCCGTGTCACCTCGACGCCGCAGCGCTCGCAGATGATGCCCTTGTAGCGGACGCGCTTGTACTTGCCGCAGTAGCACTCCCAGTCCTTCGTCGGCCCGAAGATGCGCTCGCAGAAGAGACCGTCACGCTCAGGCTTGAGCGTGCGGTAGTTGATCGTCTCCGGCTTCGTCACCTCGCCAGAGGACCAGTCGCGGATCTGCTTGCTCGACGCGAGGGCGATCCGGATCGAGTCGAAATCGTTGATGTCGGGACCGCGTCTACCGGTTTCCATGTAACGCCTCGTACCTCTCTTTCGGAGCTCCTAACGCAATGAACGGCCATGTCGCGATCCGGCGCTGGTCGCTGTGATGCGGCGTCCTCGGTCGCGCCCATATCTCATTCGATATGGGCGCTCCCTGCGTCCTTGCCTCACGGCGACCATCATCCGACTCGCGACGGGCGATCATCACGTTAGAAGCTCTCGTCCGTGATTTGAGGGATCACTCTTCGATCTCTACGTCCGCGAGGTCGACCTCGATGGGAGCCTCCGCGCCCTCGACGTCACCGAGCTCCTCGTCCGCGGCGAGCACGAGCTCGCCCCCCTCGTCCGCGTGCTCTCCACCCTCCTCGACCTCCTCCGCCGTCGGCTGGCGGGCAGCCGCCCGGAGCGAGCCGGGCGACAGGTCGATGCCGAGCTCCTCGGCGGCGCGGAGGAGCTCGTCGTCCTCTTCGCGGACCTCGACCTCACGGCCCTCGTCGGAGAGCACCTGCACGTCGAGAGCGAGCGACTGCATCTCCTTGAGGAGCACCTTGAAGGACTCGGGGATCGACGGCTCGGCGATGTTCTCGCCCTTGACGATCGCCTCGTAGGCCTTGACGCGCCCGATCGTGTCGTCGGACTTGATGGTGAGCATCTCCTGCAGCGTGTAGGCAGCGCCGTACGCCTCGAGTGCCCAGACCTCCATCTCGCCGAAACGCTGCCCGCCGAACTGCGCCTTGCCGCCCAGAGGCTGCTGCGTCACCAGTGAGTACGGCCCGGTCGAGCGCGCGTGGATCTTGTCGTCGACGAGGTGGAGGAGCTTCAGGATGTACATGAAGCCGACCGTCACCCTCTGCGCGAACGGCTCCCCGCTTTTCCCGTCGTAGAGCGCGACCTTCCCGGAACAGCGGCTGCCCCGAGGAGCGGAGCCGTCGACGTTCATGCCGACGCCTCCGTTCGCGACTCCACCCGCCCACTCGACGAGCGCGTCGTCGACGTCCTCTTCGGTCGCGCCGTCGAAGACCGGTGTCGCCACGCAACGAGGATCGGGAGCGTTGATCGGCGCCCGGGAGCTCACCGGACCGCCTTCGGGGAAGACACCGTGCGCCGCAGCCCACCCGAGGTGCGTCTCGAGGATCTGGCCGATGTTCATCCGGCTCGGAACGCCGAGCGGGTTGAGCACGACGTCCACTGCGCGGCCGTCCTCGAGGAACGGCATGTCCTCCTCGGGGACGATCTTCGAGATCACGCCCTTGTTGCCGTGCCGACCTGCGAGCTTGTCGCCCTCGGCGATCTTGCGCTTCTTTGCCACGTACACGCGGACGAGCTCGTTCACGCCCGGCGAGAGGTCGTCGCCCGCATCACGCGAGAACGTCTTGACGCCGATGACCTTGCCGCCCTCGCCGTGCGGGACCTTGAGCGACGTGTCGCGGACCTCGCGCGCCTTTTCCTTGAAGATCGCGCGGATCAGCTTCTCCTCGGCCGTCAGCTCGGTCTCGCCCTTGGGCGTGACCTTGCCGACGAGGAGGTCGCCGGACGTGACCTCGGCACCGATGCGGACGACACCGCGCTCGTCGAGGTTCGCCAAGGACTCCTCCGAACGGTTTGGGATGTCGCGCGTGATCTCCTCGTCTCCGAGCTTCGTCGAGCGCGCGTCGATCTCGTACTCGTGGATGTGGATCGAGCTCAGCACGTCGTCGCGCACGAGTCGCTCGGAGATGACGATGGCGTCCTCGAAGTTGAAGCCCTCCCAAGGCATGAACGCGACGAGGAGGTTCGCTCCGAGCGCGAGCTCACCGCCGTCGGTCGAGCTGCCGTCGGCGAGCACCTCACCCCGCTTCACCTTGTCGCCGAGCGTGACGACGGGCTTCTGATGGATGAGCGTGCCCTGGTTGGAGCGCATGAACTTCGTGAGCGGGTACTCGTCGCGCGTCCCCCGGCCCTCGACCACGATGCGCTCGGCGTCGACGTCGACGACCGATCCGTCGTTCGAGGCGAGAACGACGTCGCCCGTGTCCACGGCCGCACGGAACTCGAGCCCGGTGCCGACGAGCGGCGCTTGCGGGATCATCAGAGGCACGGCCTGGCGCTGCATGTTCGCGCCCATCAAGGCGCGGTTGGCGTCGTTGTGCTCGAGGAAGGGAATCAGGGCAGTCGCGACCGAGACGATCTGTGCGGGCGAGACGTCCATGTACTCGACGTCCTTCGGCGAGACCATGACGGCCTCGCCCTCGCGAGACCGGCAGAGCACCTGCTCGTTCAGGAACTTGCCCGTCTTCGGGTCGACCGGCTCGGACGCCTGCGCGATCGTGAACTGGCCTTCCTCGGCAGCGTCCAGGTAGATGATCTCGTCGGTGACCTTGCCACCCTTGGCTTTGCGGTACGGGGTCTGGATGAAGCCGAACTCCGACACCGTCGCGAACGACGCGAGAGAGCCGATGAGGCCGATGTTCGGCCCCTCCGGGGTCTCGATCGGGCACATGCGCCCGTAGTGGGTCGGATGCACGTCGCGCACCTCGATCGGAGCGCGCTCACGGGTCAGCCCGCCGGCGCCGAGCGCCGAGAGACGCCGCCGATGAGTGAGCCCCGCGAGCGAGTTGGTCTGATCCATGAACTGGGAGAGCTGCGACGAGCCGAAGAACTCCTTCAGGGCCGCCACTACCGGGCGGATGTTGATGATCGTCTGCGGCGTGATCGTGTCCACGTCCTCCGTGGTCATCCGCTCGCGGACGACACGCTCCATCCGGTACAGACCGACCCGGAACGCCTCCTGGATGAGCTCACCGGTCGTGCGTAGCCGGCGGTTGCCGAAGTCCTCGTACTCGTCGAGCTCACCCCGGATCGGATCGCGCGAGAGCTGCGCGGCCTCCGCGGCGAAGTCCTTGGCGTCCTCGGGCACTCCGAGCTTCGTGGGGAGGTCTACGAGCCTGCGGACGAGCGCGAGGATGTCCTCGGTCGTGAGGACGCGCGTGTCCTCGGGCACATGCACGCCGAGGCGTTGATTCAGCTTGTAGCGGCCGACCTTCGTCAGGTCGTAGCGCTTGGGATCGAAGAAGAGCGACCGGAGGAGGTTCCGCGCATTGTCGAGCGTCGGAGGCTCGCCGGGCCGCTGCTTCTTGAACACCTCGATCAGCGCTTCCTCCTCACGCGTCGAGGGATCCTTGTCGAGCGTGTTGGCAATGTACGACGAGCCGCCGAACAGCTCGAGGATCTTCTCGTTCGAGCTCGTGTCGAGCTGGAAGCCCGTGGTCGGGTCCTCTGCGGGGAGCGCGCGCAGAAGCGTCGTGATCGGCAGCTTGCGCTTGCGGTCGATGCGGGCGTAGACGACGCCCTTCTTGTCGATCTCGACCTCGAGCCAGGAGCCGCGCGAGGGCATCAGGTTCGCCATGAAGACCTGCTTCGTGGCGTCCTTCGGCTCCATCAGATATGCGCCGGGGCTCCGGACGAGCTGCGTGACGATCACGCGCTCGGTCCCGTTGATGATGAACGTGCCCCACGGGGTCATCATCGGGAAGTCGCCCATGAAGACCCGCTGCTCGCGGATCTCGCCGGTCTCCTTGTTGACGAACCGGACCGTGATCGAGAGCGGAACCTGATAGGTCAGGTCCTTCTCACGGCACTCCTGGATGGTGAACTGTGGGTCTCCGAATTCGTACTCGCCGAATTCGACGGCGAGCGTCCCCGTGTAGTCCTCGATCGGCGAGATGTCGTCGATGGTCTCGCGAAGGCCGTCCTCGATGAACCAGCTGAAGGACACCTTCTGGATGTCGATGAGGTTGGGGAGGTCGAGGACATGCTTCAGGCGCGAAAAGCTCTTACGCGCGCGCGGCGCGACAGCAACGCTGCTCAAGTGTGAAAGCCTCCCTTAACTGCGTGCAGGGTTGGACGGGCGAAGCCTCGGCGGAACCTCGAAGGATAGCGCACGAGCGCACCTCACCGCAACCGCCTTCGGAGCGGGTGGAGTGCGTTCGAAAAGGATAGCGGACGAGGGCAAGCTTCGGTCAGGTCTTCCGCGTTCCAATCCTGGAACGGGGAAGACCTGACCCCGGGGTTACTTCAGCTCGACGCTTGCTCCAGCCTCTTCGAGCTGGGCCTTGATCGACTCCGCCTCGTCCTTGGCGGCGCCCTCTTTGACGGCGCCCGGAGCGGCGTCGACGAGGTCCTTCGCCTCCTTGAGGCCGAGGCCGGTGACCGCGCGGACGACCTTGATCACCTGGATCTTCTTGTCGCCGGTGGCGGTCAGCACGACGTCGAAGGAGTCCTTCTCCTCCTCTGCTGCAGCGCCGTCGCCGCCCGCAGCCGGAGCCGCCGCGACCGCGACCGGAGCGGCGGCCGTGACGCCCCACTCTTCCTCGATCGACTTCTTCAGCTCGACGAGCTCGAGCACCGTCATCTTGCCGAGCGTGTCGAGAACCTTCTGGACGTCAGTGGCCATCTAGCTGTCCTCCGTTTCGATACTGGACTCTTTCGACTCGTCGTCGACCATGTCGGTCGCGACAGAGCTCTCCTCGACTTCCGGTGCGGCAGCACCGGACGACATCTGACTCTGCTCTTCGAGCTGCTCGATCCGGGCGTCGACGAGACCGTGCAAATCGCGGAGCGAGGCCGAGAAGAGCGCAACGAGCTGCGTGAGCGGCGCGACGATGGCGCCGACGAGCTGCGCTCGCAGAACGTCGACCGGCGGCAGTGTCGCGAGCTCGTTGACCTCCTCGCCGGACAGCGTCCTTCCTTCGAGCACTCCGCCTCGAAGCTCGAGGACGTTGCTTTCCTTCGCCGTCGCGGCGAGCGCCTTTGCGACCGCCGCGGGATCCCCCGAGGACTCGATGAAGGCGACCGCCGTCGGGCCCTCGAGCATCACGAGCAGCGATTCCGCGCCGGCCTGCTCGGCGGCGCGCCGCGCCAAGGTGTTCTTGACGATGCGGAACCGAGCGCCGTGCTCGAGCAGCTCGTCTCGCAAAGCCTCGAGTTGCTTGTTCGTCAACCCGCGGTAGTCGGCGACGAGCAGCGTGTCCGCCGACCCGAGCTCTGCAGCAAGCTCGGAGACGATCCGTTCCTTGTCCGTTTTCAGCACGTCATGTCCTCCTGGAACGACGAAACCCGCGCGAGGCGGGTTCGATCGGACGCAGAGCGTGCGGATGGAACCTGCCTCGGCCGGACCTCTGCCCACCTTCGCGGCGGGCTGCCGGCTGTCTTCGGCGGGAGACGACGGTGGTTAGGCCGAGACTGTAGCTTCCTCCAGCTCCTCGGTGATGTCGCGGGTCTTCGTCGAATCGACGTGAATCCCGGGACCCATGGTCGTCGTCAGCGTGATCTGCCTGATGTAGCGCCCCTTCGCGGCCGAGGGCTTCGCGCGCACGATCTCCTCCACGAGAGCCGCGTAGTTCTCGAGTAACGCGCGCTCGTCGAAGCTCCGCTTCCCGATCGGAAGGTGCACGTTCCCGCCGCGGTCGGTCCGATACTCGAGCTTGCCGGCCTTGGCGTCGGACACGGCCTTGCCGACGTCCATCGTCACCGTTCCGGTCTTCGGGTTCGGCATGAGGCCGCGCGGTCCGAGCACGCGACCGAGCTTCCCGACGACGCTCATCTGATCCGGTGTTGCGATCGCGACGTCGAAGTCGAGAAAGCCCTCTTCGATCTTGGACGCGAGGTCGGCTGAGCCGACGACGTCGGCGCCTGCGTCCTCTGCTTCGCGCGCCTTCTCTCCCTCCGCAAAGACAGCCACGCGAACGTCCCTGCCGATCCCATGGGGGAGCATGATCGTGCCGCGAAGCTGCTGGTCGGCATGCCGAACGTTCAGGCCGAGACGGAAGTGGGCCTCCACCGTCTCGTCGAACTTGGCGCCCTCGATCTCCTTCAGCAGGCGCACGGCCGCGAGCGGCGCGTAGGACTGCTCGCGGTCGATCGACTCGCGTGCCGCCCGGTATCGCTTCCCGTGCGCGCTCACGCGTCCGTCTCCACGCCCATCGCGCGGCTTAGCCGCGCGATCACGGGGGAAACCCTGTTTCCCCCGTGTGCCCCCTTCTCGCCGACTGCGCTGCTCGCGCAGTCGGCGGCATGGGAAACCTCCCGGTTTCCCATGACCCTTCCCCGGTCGTGGAGCCGCCCGCTCACGCGTCCGTCTCCACGCCCATCGACCTCGCCGTCCCGGCGATGACTTTCATCGCCTCGTCGACGTCGCGGGCATTCAGGTCGGGCATCTTCGTCTCGGCTATCGACCGGAGCTGCGCCTGCGTCAGTCGGCCGACCTTGTTCCGATTCGGCTCCCCCGAGCCCGACTCGAGCCCCAGCGCCTCTTTGATCAGGACGGCGGCGGGCGGCGTCTTCGTGATGAACGTGAACGAGCGATCCTCGAAGACCGTGATCTCCACGGGAATGATGCGCCCGTTCTCGTGTGCCGTCTGCGCGTTGTAGGCCTTGCAGAACTCCATGATGTTGACCCCGTGCTGGCCGAGAGCGGGGCCGACCGGAGGCGCCGGGTTCGCTTGGCCGCCCGGGATCTGGAGCTTGATGAGCGTCAGAATCTTCTTGGCCATCAGTCGATCTTCTTCACCTGGTCGAAGCTGAGCTCAACGGGAACCTGGCGCTCGAAGATGTCGACGAGCACCTTCAGCTTCTGCTGGTCGGGGTTGACGTCGACGATCTCGCCGTCGAAGTCGGAGAGCGGGCCGGAGGTCACCTTCACCGACTCACCGAGCGAGAACTCGACCTGGGCCTTCTGCGCCTGGGCACCGGCTGGCGCACCGTGGTGGAGGATCCGGTCGACCTCGGGCTGGGAAAGAGGCACCGGCTTCGCTCCGGCGCCGACGAACCCGGTCACGCCGGGCGTTCCCTTGACGACCGTCCACGACTCGTCCGACATGTTCATGTTCACGAGCACGTAGCCGGGAAGAACGCGCTTCTCGATCTGCACCTTCTGGCCGTCCTTCGTCTCGATTACCTGCTCCGTGGGGACGACGACACGCCGGAACGCCGGCTGCTGGTTCATCGAGACGATCCGGTGCTCGAGATTGGTCTTCACCTTGTTCTCGTGCCCGGAGTAGGTGTTGATCACGTACCAGAGGAACATCGAGGCTCTCCTAGAGAAGCACGCGGTCGACGACGGGGCGGATGACCTGGTCGAGGCCCCAGAGGTAGGCGCCGACGATCGCGCACGCGATGATGACGACGACGACGCCCTGGAAGGTCTGGCGGCGGCTCGGCCAGTCGACCTTCTTGAGCTCGGCGTACGACTCGCGAATGAACTGCCCGCGCGGATGCTCGGCACGGCGCCCGGTCTGCTGCTTGACGGGCTGCTGCGCCGGCCGGACCTGGGCGGCGCGGCCACGGCGGGAGGTCGCAGCGCCATCACCGGTGGCGGCCCGTGCCGCACGCCGCTGCCTACGTGTCTCGCGTGCCATGCGCTCTCTACCTGGTCTCCCGATGCGGCGTGTGCCGTCCGCACCAGCGGCAGTACTTCTTGAACTCGACGCGGTCGGGCGAGTTGCGCTTGGACTTCTGGGATTGGTAGTTGCGCCGCTTGCACTCGGTGCAGGCGAGCGTGATCGCGACTCGGACTCCGGTTGCCATTGTTCGTTCTTCTTCTTCTTGGGTGGGACGAGAAAGAGATAGTTCGAGTAGCGGCGGCAGGACTCGAACCTGCGACACGCGGATTATGATTCCGCTGCTCTAACCAACTGAGCTACGCCGCCGCGCGGGCAAGAGTGTAGCAAGGGTGCTCTTCCACCACGCGCAGACCGGAGATCCGCTCGTGCGGACTCTCCGGTCGGCGAAGATCCCTGAAGTGTGGCCGCGAGCGGCCGCAGTCGCAGCGGATTCCACTGTCCTCCGATCGTCGCACTAGGATCGCCGCCGTGATCCGGATCCCCCCGCAGCGAGGCGGCTGGCTCGAGGTTATCTGCGGCCCGATGTTCAGCGGCAAGAGCGAGGAGATGATCCGCCGCCTGCGCCGCGCGGAGATCGCCGGGCAGCGCGTCGTGATCTTCAAGCCGCGCATCGACGACCGTTACGACGCCGCAGACGTCGTCAGCCACGCGGGAGCGCGAATGCGAGCGGTGCCCGTCTCCTCGGTCTCGGAGCTCGTCGCCCGCGCGCCTGGGTTCGAGGTCGTCGGCATCGACGAGGTGCAGTTCTTCGACCCGAGCGTGGCTGAAGCTGCGCTTGAGCTTGCCGACCGGGGCGCACGGGTGATCGCGGCGGGGCTCGACCAGGACTTCCGGAGACTGCCGTTCGGGCCCATGCCGGAGCTCCTCTCGCACGCAGAGTTCGTGGACAAGCTCCAGGCCGTCTGTCACCGCTGCGGCGGCCCGGCGACGACGACGCAGCGCCTCGTCGACGGACGCCCCGCTCCGTACTCGGGCGAGACAGTGCTGGTCGGCGCAGCAGAGCAGTACGAGGCCCGTTGCCGCGGCTGCCACGAGCGCGGCGCCGACGCCGCGCTCGTCGCCGCATAACCGCTCAAATCAGGCATCGCACTTCTGCCGCGTGGTCGCAGCGATCGCCAAACGAACTGCTCGTGGCACTACCTGATCGCGCCTAACGACCGCGAAGCGCACCCGCCAGCGCGCATGCTCCGAACGCGGCGGCCGCGACGAGAACGATCGTGCCACCGGGCGGGAGGTCCGCGTAGTACGAGACGGTGAGACCTGCGAGCGCTGAGCCGAGGCCGATGACCATCGATAGCACGAGGGTCGAGCGCATACTCCATGCGATGCGGCCGGCAGCGCTCACCGGGAGCACCATGAGCGCGGCGACGAGCAGGATCCCGACCACGCGCATGGACAGCGCGACCGTCACGGCAGCAAGCGTGGCGACAGCGACATTGAGCGCACCGATGGGAACTCCGGCAACGCGTGCGCCCTCCTCGTCCAGCACCACGCCGGCGAGGGGCCGGTAGAGAAGACCGACCGTCGCCAGCCCGACGGCGCCGAGCGCCGCGATGATCACGAGATCGGCGCGGGTGACGGTGAGGATCGAGCCGAAGAGGTACTGGAAGAGATCGACGTTCAGCGCACCCGCCGAGGAGACGAGCACGACGCCGAGCGCGATCCCCGTATAGAAGACGAGCGCGAGCGCCTGATCTCCTGCCGCCCCGCCCCGTGAGCGGAGGAGCTCGATCGCGATGCCGCCGACGACCGCGAAGACGAGCGCGGTCAGCACAGGCGCAACGTCGAGCAGGATCCCCGCGGCGACGCCTGCGAACGCCACGTGGCCGATCCCGTCCCCGGTGAGCGATTGCCGCCGTTGCACGAGGAAGAACCCGACGGCAGGAGCAAGAACCCCGACGACCGCGCCCGCCCCGAGAGCGAGCCGCATGAACTCGGACTCAAGCATGGACGTGCGAGGGGTCGTGCCACACGCCCGGGAGCTCGCTCGGCGAGCCGTCGAACACGATCGTGCGGCGCACGAGGACGAGTCGCTGCACGAAGTGCTCGACGGCCCCGAACTCGTGCGAGACGTAGACGATCGTCACCCCGAGGTCGGAGTGGAGCCGGTCGAGGAGCACGGCCAGTGACTCCTGTGACTCCGCGTCGACCCCCGTCGTCGGCTCGTCGAGGACGAGCAGGGACGGTTCACCCGCGAGCGCCTTCGCGATGAACGCACGCTGCTGCATCCCGCCCGAGAGCGTCCGCACGGGAGCGTCCGCATGCTCCGCGAGCCCGACTCGCTCGATCGCCTCCGCGACGAGCTCACGGTCGCGGCGGCGCATCGGCCCGATCAGCCCTCCCGCGGCGAGTCGTCCGGCGGAGACGACCTCGCGCACCGTCGCCGGCGCGTCTCCACCGAGGATCGAGCGCTGCGCGAGATAGCCGAGCGTGCGGCGCCGCGAGAAGCGGTGCGCCGGCTCGCCGTAGAGGAGCGCCTTCCCCTCCGACGGTCGCTCGAGGCCGAGGACGATCCTGACGAGCGTGGTCTTGCCGCCGCCGTTCGGACCGGCGACCGCGACGAACTCACCCTCGCTGAGCTGCAGGTCGACGTCCTCGAGCACGCGCTGGCCGGGGCGGTACCCGAAGGCCACCCCGGTGAGGTCTACCGCTACCGGCATCCGAGCGCCTTCCGGAGCGTCACGAGATTGGCTTCCATGACCGAGATGTAGTCCTCGCCGGCGGCAAGGCGCTCCTCGCTCAAGCCCTCGACAGGGTCGAGGACGGCCACGTCGGCTCCCGCCTCGCGGGCGACCGTCTCGGCGAGCCGACTCGAGCCGAGCGGCTCCGAGAACACAGTCGTCGCATCAGAGGCGCGAACGTTCGCGATGAGACGTTCGAGCTCCCGCGGGCTCGGCTCGGCCTCGGGAGAGCGTCCGGCGAGCGAGAGCTCGATCAGCCCGTAGCGCGCCGCGAGCCGGCCGAACGCCGCATGAGTCGTGACGAGCGTTCGTCTCGAGCAGCTCTCGAGGCCGGCGCGCAACGTGCCGTCGAGCTGCTCGAGCTCGCCCGCGAGCTCTGTGGCTGCCGCCTCGCGGCGGAGCGCTCTGCCGATTGCCGTTGCGACCCGGGAGAAACGCACCGGGTCGAGCCAGACGTGCGGATCCCGCTCGTCGCCGAGGACGTCCAGCGAAGCGCCGTCCCGCTCTGCGACCGCGTCTTCGACGGCCGGCTGGAATCCCCCGCCGGCGTAGATGACCAGGTCCGCGTCTCGAATCGTCTCGACGTCTCGAGGGGAGAGCTCGAGATCGTGCGGCTCGACGCCGGCCTGCGTGAGGTTCACGACCTCGACGCCGTCGCCACCGATCTGCTCGGCCGCCCACGCGAGCGGATAGAAGGCGGCGACAACCGTCGCCTCCGCGCCCGCGCTCGGCTGCGAGCCGCCGCACCCGGCGACGGCGAGCACCGTGCATGCGAGAACGAGCAGCCTCTTCACCGAGCTGACGGTAGCACGTCCATGAGAACGGGTATCATTATCGTCGATGTCAGCGGCGACATGGACCGAGGGAGCCCTCGCGCGCCTGCGTGAATCGAGTGGGAGGAGCGGAAGCGCCCGCCGCGCGGTCGTCGAGCTCCTCGGACGCCAGGGCTGTTGCCTGTCGGCACAGGAGATCCACGAGCGTCTACGCGCCGCGGGCCCACGCGTCGGGATCGCGAGCGTCTACCGGGCCCTCGAGGGGCTCGCCGAGCTCGGGCTCGTCCAGCGTGTCGACCTCGGCGACGGGATCGCACGCTTCGAGCCCGCACATCCCGGCGGCGACCATCACCACCACCTCGTCTGCGACGACTGCGGCAAGGTCGAGCCGTTCGAGGATCCGACGCTCGAAGCAGTGATCGAGCGCGTCGCAGATGGACGCGGCTACGCGGTCCAAGCCCACGACGTCGTCCTTCGCGGCGCCTGCGAGGACTGCCAGCCGCATTCCTCGGACAAGGTCGTCGCATCGGCATGACCGTCCAACTGGGCCTGCGCGCAAACGCGGCCCAGTTCACGCTGCTCGTCGCGCTCAACGCGCTGGTCGGAGCCATGGTCGGGCTCGAGCGCAGCGTTCTCCCGCTCGTCGGTGAGGCCGATTTCGGCCTCACCTCCACGAGCGCGATCCTCGCGTTCGTCGTCGCCTTCGGAGTCGCGAAGGCGCTCGCGAACCTCGTCGCCGGGGGTCTCGCGGATCGAGTCGGACGTCGGCGGCTCCTGATCCTCGGGTGGCTGCTCGCGCTGCCCGTTCCGGTGCTCATCGCCCTCGCTCCGACCTGGAGCTTCGTCGTCGTCGCGAACCTGTTCCTCGGAGCCAGCCAGGGCTTCGCGTGGTCGATGACAGTCGTGATGAAGATCGATCTCGTCGGGCCCAGGCGGCGCGGCCTTGCCCTCGGGTTCAACGAGTCCGCCGGGTACCTCGGGGTCGCGCTCGCGGCGCTCGCCTCCGGCGCCCTGGCCGCAACCTACGCGCCGCGCACCGTGATCTGGGTCGGGGGTCTGGTGGTCGCGACCGTGGGGCTCGCCACGTCGGTCTTCTTCGTTCGCGACACCGGCGCGCACGTGTCGGAGGAGCAACGCTCGCACGGGCGGGCGCAGGCTCATTCCCTCAGCGCAGCGTTCGCCCGCGGCACGACGCGAGACCCGGTGCTGCGCGCCTGCTCGCAAGCGGGACTGGTGAACAACCTCAACGACGCGCTAGCGTGGGGCCTCGCTCCCCTCTATCTGGCCGCGAACGGTGCGAGCATCGCCGAGGTGGGTGTCGTCGCGGGTGTCTACCCGGGCGTCTGGGGTGCGGGGCAGCTCTTCACCGGCTGGCTGTCTGATCACGTCGGCAGGAAGCCCCTCATCGTCGCCGGCATGCTCGTGCAGGCGGGCGCGCTCCTACTCCTCGTCGCAGGCGGTGGAGCCTTCGTGCCGGCCGTCGTCGCAGCGGCGCTGCTCGGGGTCGGCACCGCCCTCGTGTATCCGACGCTCATCGCGGCGGTGTCGGATGCGGTGCAGCCCGCCGATCGCGCGCCCGCTGTAGGGGTCTACCGGTTCTGGCGCGACTTCGGCTTCGTCGCGGGAGCGCTCATCAGCGGTCTCGTCGCCGACGCACTGGGAGCGAGTGAGGCGATCGCCGTCGTTGCGGCCCTCACCGCGGCCAGCGGGCTCTGGGTGGCCGCGACCTCATGGACGCCGTACGCTGCGCCGCGGGAGCAACCGGGGTAAGGGAGGCGGTCGCGCCGCGTCTCAGCCGGCACGCCGGGCGAGCAGGAGCGCGAAGTCGCCCGCGGTGTCTGTCCACCAGCGCTCCACGTCGAGACCGGCGGCGGCGAGCTCGGCCTCGATGCCATCGCGACGGAACTTCGCGCTCACCTCGAGCCGCAAGGGCTCCCGCTCGGCGAACGAGACGTCGACCTCGAGCAACGGCAGCGCGATCGTTTGCTCACGCAGCGAGCGGAGGCCGATGTCGACCCACTCGTGCGCGGCGTCCCATCTCGCTTCGAAAGCGAACCCAGCCTGGTCGAATCGCGAGCCGAGCTCCCGGTCCAGGGCGGTCAGCGCATTGCGAATGAACGCCTCGGTAAGACCTTCGGAGTCGTTGTAGGCGGCTTCGATGCGATCGGGAGACTTGACCAGGTCGATGCCCAACAGAAAGCGATCGTCGGCCTCGAGCGTCTCGGCGACCTCGCGCAAGAAGCGCCCGCGCCGCTCGGGGACGAGGTTGCCGATCGTGCTGCCGAGAAAGGCGAGGAGCCGGGGTGAACCAGCGGGCACCGAGCCGAGGTGCCGCTCGAAGTCGCCCACCACTGCGTGCACGCCGACTCCCGGGTAGTGAGCGGCCACTGCCTCGGCGCTCGAGAGCAGGATCTCGCGACTGACGTCGAGCGGCGCGAACAGCGCGAGCGTTCCCTCATTCCGGAGCGCATCGAGCAGCAGCCTCGTCTTCTCCGAAGTCCCCGAACCGAGCTCGACGAGCGTGTCGGCGGCCGTCACGGCAGCGATCTCGGACGCGTGAGCTTGCAGAATCCCGCGCTCGCTGCGTGTCAGGTAGTACTCGGGCAGCCGGGTGATCCGGTCGAAGAGGCGCGAACCGTGCTCGTCGTATAGCCACGTGGCGGAGATCTGCTTCGGCTGCTCGCGCAGGCTCCAGAACGTCTCGTCGAGCAGTCCCGAGCGGCGATCGGAGTCGTCGAGGAGCACGTCGACGCGGATCCTCGGCTCGGTCGCAAGCCGGTCAGGCATCGCGAGCGCACCTGAAGCCCGAGAAGATCTGTCGGCGCTGCGGAAAGTCCCAGTTACGAAAGGTCGTGCGTGCAACGAGCGGATCGGTGGCCCACGATCCGCCGCGGAGCACGCGGTATCCGTCGCCGAAGAACACCTCGGAGTACTCGGCGTAGGGGAATGCCGCGAAGCCGGGATAGGGGAGAAAGTGCGACGACGTCCATTCCCACACGGCACGTGTCAACTGAAGCGCGCCCCCGCGGGCGGCGGTCTCCCACTCGTACTCGGTCGGGAGGCGCGCGCCTGTCCAGCGGGCGAACGCGTCGGCCTCGTACCAGGACACGTGATGCACCGGCTCGTCCGCCGGCAGTGGCTCGCGATGGCCCAGCCTGGTGCGCGTCATGCCCTCTCCGGAACGCTGCCAATGAAGCGGGAGCGTGACGGCTTCCGCCTGGCGCCAGGCCCAGCCGCTCTTCCCCCAGAGGCGCTGATCTTCGTAGCCGCCGCGCTCGACGAACTCGAGGAAGCGCGCGTTCGTCACAGGTGTGCTGTCGATACGGAACGGCTGCAGCTCGAGCTCATGCGCCCGCCGCTCGTTGTCGTAGGCCCACGGCTCCGTCGACGTGCCGACGCTGAAGGATCCCGCGGAAACGAACACCTCGCCGTTCCCGTTCGCCGTAACTTCGTCCCGGTCGGGAAGCGGGTACGGCTCGTCGCGCAACTGGAGCGTCTGCAGCATCGTCTCCTGATGCTGGAGCTCGTGCTGAAGCACCATCCCAAAGACGAAGCCGTCCCTGCGGAGCGGATCGTCGCCGTCCAGCTCCACTCGGTCAAGCATGTCGAGCACGCACTCACGCACGTCGGCCGCGTACGCACGCGCAGCAGACGGCTCGAGAATCGGGAGGCCCGCACGCTCGTCCCGCGCATGGCGAAACGCGTCGTAAAGATCGTCGTGCGCCTCGACGAGAGGCCCCGCACCGCCGAGCCTGCGCAGCAGCCACAGCTCCTCGAAGTACGCGATGTGTGCGTAGTCCCACACGAGTGGCGACTGAAGCGGCGACACCTGCCGGCGCAGCTCCGCGTCGGAGAGGGGCGCGAGCAAGGAATCCGTTCCTCGGCGCGCCCGGTCGAGCTCGGCTGCAATCCGTGTCTTGGAGGCGAGATCACTCACAGCAAACGTTCGTTCAACGACCTCTCGGCGGTTCGGCCGCTGAGATGTGTCCGTGGACGTCGGTCGACCGCGGTTCGTGAACCGGGCACTATAACGCGAGGGGTGCGTACAGTTCTCGTCGTCGACGCCAAGTTAGCCAGGCGCCCCCTGAGCTGACAAGGAGCCTCTCATGACCACCATGACCGACCTCGAGGCCCCCGAGGCGCGCGACGTGCGCCGCCTCGCGGAGGATCTCGACATCCGCACGAAGGCGTTCATCGACGGCGAGTACGTGGATGCGGCGAGCGGCGAGACATTCGCGCGGATCAACCCCGCGACCGGGATGGAGATCACCCGCGTCGCAGCCTGCGACAGCCAGGACGTGGATCGCGCCGTCCGCGGAGCCCGCACGGCCTTCGAGTCCGGCGTGTGGCGCGACGCCGGCCCGAAGAAGCGCAAGAAGGTGTTGCTGCGCCTGGCAGCGCTCATAGAGGAGCACGCGGACGAACTCGCGCTACTCGAGACGCTCGACATGGGCAAGCCCATTCGCGACGCGCGGCGGGTCGATATCCCGAGCGCAGCCGAGTGCATCGCGTACTACGGCGAGGCGATCGACAAGGTGTACGACGAGGTCGCCCCCACCGACCCGGGGAAGGTCGTGATGGTGGTGCGCGAGCCGCTCGGCGTGGTCGGCGCAGTCGTGCCCTGGAACTTCCCGCTGTTGATGGCCACATGGAAGCTCGGGCCGGCGCTCGCGACGGGCAACAGCCTGATCCTCAAGCCCGCAGAGCAGTCCCCACTCACCGCCCTCCGCCTGGCGGAGCTCGCGGCCGAGGCCGGCGTGCCCGCCGGCGTGCTCCAGGTCGTGCCCGGCTTCGGCGAGACCGCCGGCCAGGCGCTCGGGCGGCACATGGACGTCGACATGATCACGTTCACCGGTTCCACCGAGGTCGGCAAGTACTTCCTCCGCTACTCGGGCGAGTCGAACATGAAGCGGCTCGCGCTCGAGTGCGGCGGCAAGTCGCCGTTCGTTGTCTTCCCCGACTGCGATGACCTCGACGCGGCGGCGACGGCCGCAGCCTGGGGCGTCTTCTACAACCAGGGTGAGGTGTGCAACGCCGCCTCGCGCCTGCTGATGCACGAGGATGTCAAGGACGCGCTGCTCGAGCGCATCGTCGGTGTCGCGGAGCGCATCCGCCCCGGCGATCCGCTCGACCCGAAGACGAGAATGGGAGCGATCGTCGACGAGACCCAGCTCGACCGCGTGCTCGGATACATCGACACGGGCAAAGAGGAGGGAGCAGCGCTCCACCTCGGAGGCTCGCGCGTACTCGAGGAGACGGGTGGCTACTTCGTGGAGCCGACGATCTTCGACGCCGTCTCGAACGACATGCGGATTGCCCGCGAAGAGATCTTCGGGCCGGTGCTCTCCGCGATCACGTTCACGGACGAAGAGGAGGCGATCCGGATCGTGAACGACACCGTCTACGGGCTGGCGGCGGCGGTGTGGACGAGCGACGTCAACCGGGCGCACCGGGCGGCGCGAGCGATCCGCGCGGGCATCGTGTGGGTGAACACATTCGACGCAGGCGACATCTCGTCCCCGTTCGGCGGCTTCAAGCAGTCCGGCTTCGGCCGCGACAAGTCCTTGCATGCGATGGAGAAGTTCACGGACCGCAAGGCCATATGGATCCAGCTGAGGTAAGCGAAGACGCCGCGCGCCCGACTCGTCGAGCCGGGCGCCGCGGTTCGGTTGTACGGTGGGCTACGCCGTGATCTCGATCTTGCGGGCCTTCACCTGCTCGATCTTCGGGACGTGCACTTCGAGGACGCCCGTGTGGAACTTCGCCTCGACATGGTCGAGGTCCGCCTCGGGCGGCATCTTGAAGCGACGCTCGAAGTGCTTCTCGAGCCGCTCGTGGAGGTAGAAGCTCTTGTCCTTCTCCTCCCTCTCCTTCATCCGCTCACCCTTGATGGTGAGCGTGGAGTCCGAGACCTCGAGCGCGAGCTCCTTCTCTTCGAAGCCCGGCACGTCGAGCTCGACGACGAGCTCCTTCTCGGTCTCGTACATGTCGGCGGCCGGAAGCGGGGCAGGCGCGACCCCGAAGTCCTCAAGCATCCGCCGCATGCGACGCTCGAGGACGTCGAGATCCTGGAAAGGCGCCCACTTGACGATCGTGGCCATCCTTCCCTCCTTTCTCACTACCATGGTCGCGCAACGCGGACCCGCCGGCATCGGTGTTGGGACGGATCTCGAGCTGCGGGAAACTGCCTACATCACCGACGATGACGGCATCGTCGGCGCACGACGAAGCCGCTCCGAGATCTGCTCAGCCGGATGACTCCTCCGGCGGTTCCAGCTTCACGCCGGCTCTGTCGAGCTGGTCTGCGATGCGCAGGTGGTCGAGCTCCATCACTCGGGCGATCGAGTGCGCGATCCCGTGAATCGTGACCGTGTCGCCCTCTGCTCGAACCGAGAGGGCGAGCTCCTCGGTGAGGGCGTCACGGATCTCCTGCTCGCTCATGCCCAGCGAGATCTGCGTCTCAGCGGCCATCGGGACCCCCTTCTCGTGATGCGGCCGGCACACGGTGCCGGGCCGAGTTGAACTGCGTCGTGAACCATGCGGTTGCGAGCGACGCAACCTGCTCGAGCGCTCCGGGCTCCTCGAAGAGGTGCGTGGCGCCTTGGACGACCGCGAGCTCGTTCGGGCACGTGAGATGTGCCGCTGCGTCCTGGTTCAGGTCGAGGACGACTCGATCGGCACCACCGACGATGAGAAGCGTCGGAGCCCTCACCGCGGCCAGGCCGTCCCAGGCGAGATCGGGGCGACCGCCCCTCGAGACGACGGCGGAGATCTCGTCACCCAGCTCGGACGCGGCGAGGAGCGCAGCCGCGGCGCCCGTGCTCGCGCCGAAGTAGGCGATCGGCAGACCGCGCGCGGAGGGTTGAGCGGAGAGCCAACGCGTCGCGGCCACCAATCGCTTCGTGAGCAGCTCGATGTCGAATACGTTCCGCCGGTCGAGCTCCTCCTCCTGCGTCAGCAAGTCGAAGAGCAGGGTTGCGATCCCGGCTCGATTGAGAACCTCGGCCACGCTGACATTGCGTGGGCTGCGGCGGCTCGAGCCGCTCCCGTGTGCGAACACGACCCAGCCGGACGGCCTCGCCGGAATGGTCAGATCAGCGGCCAGTCGCACGTCGCCGACCGCGATCTCCGCTCGCGACCGGACGAGATCACCCTCGTGCGACGCCGAGAGCAACGCCACGACGTCCTCGTCCGAAACCTGGTGGAAGTCGTCGTACCACATGCCGACCGCCCCGAAATCGATCGGCGTGACGAGACAGACGACCGAGTCGACGTCGGGGTCGAGCTCGAAGCTCCGCGCAGTCGCGGCGGCGCCGACCGGCACACCCACGACGACACGGCGGGCTCCTCGCGCCCGCGCCCAGCGAACAGCCGCGACCATCGTGCCTCCCGTCGCCAGGCCGTCGTCGACGAGGATGCACGTTGCGCCTTCGACGTCGACTGGTGCGTGACCCGCGTGCAGCCTCGCGTCGAGAGTTCCGGCCTTCGTCGCTGCTATCCGGACAGCCTCGGCGACCTCCGCGTCCGTCAGGCCGTCGTGCGCGCGGATGTACTCGATGCCGCCTGGGGCGACTGCGCCGATGCCGTACTCGGGATGCCACGGGTGGCCGACCTTCCGGACGGCGAGAGCATCCAACGGCGCGTGCAGGGCCGCTGCCACCTCGGCGGCGACTTCGACTCCGCCGCGCGCGAGACCGATGACGACGATGCGCCCATCGGACACGTCGAGAGCGCCGGCCTCATCCAGCTCCCGCGCAAGCAACCTTCCAGCTTTGCGCCGGTTGGCGAAGCCCAAGACCTGGTTAGGCTCATATCGAGACGACGTCTCCACATCTCAATGGTCGATCGTCGCGAACTGCCCCGCATCGGGGGAACTCCGTACCGTAGAGAAACCGGCGATCAGTGCTCTCCCCGATGCCAGACGGCGTCTCCCGCGCGAGCCTTATGTCGATGGCACCGATGCTGATGGAGCGAGCAAGCGACTTGCGGGACTTCGTTGGCTCTGTCGCCGAGCTACGGGACCCGGTCGGGGTGCTCTCGATCACGATCGGGATCGAACCGGGTGCGACGACCGGTGGAACCCCCGCGTGGGAGATCGCCCTCGAGAACGACCTCGCACAGCTCCGCCGCGACGGGTCTCTCGGGCTCGCCACGAAGAGGGGACTCGAAGAGACGTACGCGCGTCTCGCGGAGCTCCTCGATCCGACGTCGACCGGCAGGGGTCGCGCGTTGTACGTCGCCCTCGGGTCGGGAGGGTTCCATGAGGTGACGCTCCGGAGAGCGCTACCGACGGGCGCTCGACTGGGCCCGGTCGCACACGTGCTTCCGCTCCTCGAGGCGCTCGACGAGGGCACACCGACCGGCCTCATCATGGCGTCGAGGGACTCGATCTCGCTCTGGGAATCCGAGCTCGAAAAGGTGACCGAGGTCGATCGCATCGAGCTCGAGCCCTGGGTCGGCGACTGGTGGCCCGAGATGAAGGGGCCCGCCAGGGCAAACCCGCTGCGGGGGCAGCAGACCGTTTCGCAGAGAGATCGTTACGCGCACCGGATCGCTGTGGCCTATCGCCACACCCTCGACGAGACCTCCGTAACGCTCGGCGCGCTCGCCCGGGAACGATGCTGGGCACGCGCTGTGCTCGCGGGCGATCCACGCACGGTCGACGCCCTGGACGAAGTGCTCCGGAACACCGGGCTGATCACGATCACCATCGGCGCCAACCTCGAAGGCCTGCGGACGGAAGAGGCGCTCGGACGGCTCGAGACTGCTCTCGAGACACTGGCCGCGCAGAAGTCGCTGGAACGCATTCGCCTCGTCCTGGGGGAGGCTGCGGCCGACGCGAAGGGAGCCTGCGGGCTCACACGCGTGCTCGCTGCCCTCAACGAGGCCCGCGTCGCTTGCTTGCTGATCGACCCGAGTCGCACGTACGTCGGCCTCGTCGAAGCCGGCGAGATCCTGCGCGCGGCCGACCGAGCCAAGCGAGCAGTCGATCTCACCGACCTGATCGTCTCGCGAGCCCTGTCGACCGGTGCCGGTGTGATCCCGGTGCCCGGAGCTGCGGCCGAACATCTCGGGAGCTGCGGCGGCATCGCCGCACTTCTCCGCTGGTGACGATCCGATGGAGCTCGAGACCGTTCCGATCGAGAAGCCCGCCGACGTCAACCTGATCCTCGGCCAATCGCACTTCATCAAGACCGTCGACGACGTCTACGAGGCCCTTGCAAGCAGCTCGCCGCACCTGCGCTTCGGCCTCGCCTTCTGCGAGTCGTCGGGGCCGTGTCTCGTCCGGCGCGCCGGGAACGACGACGAGCTCGCTGCGCTCGCCGTCCAGAACGCGCTGGCTGTGGGAGCAGGCCATTCGCTCGTCGTCTTCCTACGCGAGGGTTTTCCGGTCAACGTCCTGAACGCGCTGAAGCAGGTTCCGGAGGTTTGCCGGATCTACTGCGCGACGGCAAACCCCGTCGAGGTCGTCGTCGCGAAGACTGCCCAGGGCAGAGCGATTCTCGGCGTCGTCGATGGAAGCTCGCCGAAGGGTGTCGAGACGACAGAGGACGTCTTCGAGCGCAAAGCGCTTCTGCGCCGACTCGGCTACAAGGACTGAGCGACATGGCTCGGAGCGACGAGCGCGGGCGGCGGGCCGAGCTGACGATCGCACTCATCGGCGACACGATGCTCGGGCGCGGCGTCGCCACGGTGCTCGAGTCGGCGCCACCCACGTCGTTGCTCGCACCCGAAGTCGTCGCCGCCGCTCGCGAGGCGGATCTCGTCCTCCTCAATCTCGAGTGCTGCATCTCGACGCGTGGAGAGCGGTGGGCAGATCCCTGGAAGCCGTTCTTCTTCCGCGCTCCACGGGCCGCCGTCGAGGCTCTCGGAGAGCTCGGCGTGGACTGCGTCACGCTCGCGAACAACCACGCTCTCGACTTCGGCCCCGTCGCACTCGCGGACACCTTGGACTACCTCCGTGCCGCCGGAATCGCGACCGTGGGTGCCGGAGCCGATGCCGACGAGGCCCGGCGTGCCGCCGTGCTCGAAGCGAACGGCCTGCGGCTCGGAGTCATCGGCGTGACGGATCATCCGCCGGATTTCGCGGCGGGGCGCGACACGCCCGGCGTGGCGTTCGCTCGACTCGACCAGGGCGTCCCGAACTGGCTCTCCGAGGCGATCTCGCGCCTCGACGTCGACGCTGTCCTCGTCACGCCGCACTGGGGGCCGAACATGGTCGAGCGGCCCCTGCCGGAGATCCAGGCCGCGGCCCGGCGGCTCCTCGAGGCAGGTGCGACCGTGATCGCGGGGCACTCCGCGCACGTCTTCCACGGAGTCGAGGGCCCGGTGCTCTACGACCTCGGGGACTTCCTGGACGACTACGCGACGCACCCCGCCCTGCGCAACGACCTCGGCCTGCTCTTCCTGCTGACTCTCGACCACGAGGGCCCGATCCGGCTCGAGGCGCTCCCGCTGAAGCTCGACTACTGCCACACACGGCTTGCCGACGGAGACGAAGCGGCGTGGATACGACAGCGATTCACCCGCGCCTGCAGCGAGTTCGGGACGCCCGTCACCGAGGCCTCCGGTCGCCTCGTCGTCGAGTGGCGATCCGCATCTGACGAGCGACAGGCTCGAGGGAACCTCCTCGCGGCCACGAAGGCACCTTCGGGTTAGCCGTAGCCCACATAGGTGCCTGTACCGATGCGCCCGGAACGTACGCGCGCGAAAGATTGCTCATGGCCAGCAAGGCCCGTCCCGAGCGATCGCGATCCGGCAGGCGCCGCCTGGAGCTGCGACCGGAGGAGCTGCGGCGCCACCTCGACCCGAGCCGGCTCCACTTCGCGTCCACCGCTGAGGTCGAGCCGCTCGTCGGAACCATCGGCCAGCCGCGAGCACTCGATGCGCTCGAGTACGGGCTCGCGGTCGAGACGCGCGGGTTCAACCTCTTCGTCTCGGGCCTGCCCGGCTCCGGCCGGCTGACCACCGTGCTCGACTACCTTCGCACTCTCGCTCTCGCGAAGCCGGTGCCTGCCGACTGGATCTACGTCTACGACTTCGGGAACCCCGACCGGCCGAACGCCATCGGGATGCCGGCGGGACGCGGGGCCGAGTTCGCTCGGGCGATGGACGAGTTCGTCGAGGCGGCGCGGCGCGAGATACCGCGCGCCTTCGAGAGCGAGGAGTACGACCGGCGCCAGCGCGAGATCGTCGCCGAGATCGCCCAGGAGCGCGAGCACGAGGAGGAAGAGCTGACGCGCTTCGCCGCCGAGCGGGACATCGCCCTCAAGACGACTCTCGTCGGCGTCGCGTCCGTGCCGCTCGTCGACGGAAAGCCCATCACCCGCGAACGCTTCGAGCAGCTGCCCGACGAGCAGCGTGCGCGGATAGCCAGAGCGACTGCCGAGGTCGAGGAGCGGGCGGCGGGCTACATCCGCCAGGTGCACCAGCTCGAGAAAGATGCAGTTCGTCGCGTGCAGGAGCTCGAGCGCGAAGTCGCCCTCTACGCGGCGGAGCCGCTCTTACGCGACCTCGAGGAGCGCTACGGCGACCAGCCGGAGGTGCTCGCGTACCTGGACGGGGTCAGGACCGACCTGTTGGTGAACCTCGGCGACTTTCGCCACGACGAGGAGGCGCAACTCCCCTTCGGGCTCGGAGCACACAAGAGGGACTTCACCCGCTACCGCGTGAACGTCCTCGTCGGCAACGGCGCCACCGAGGGCGCACCGATCGTCGTCGAGCGGAATCCCACCTACTACAACCTGCTCGGGCGGATCGAGTACCGGGCGTCCTTCGGCGCGATGGTGACCGACTTCCGCGAGATAAAGGCGGGAGCGCTCCACCGGGCGAACGGCGGTTTCCTCGTGCTCGACGTTCTCGATGTGCTCCGCCACCCGTTTGCCTGGGAGGCGCTGAAGCGGGCGTTGCGAAGCGCCGAGATGCGCATCGAGAGTCTCGGCGAGGAGTTCAGCGCGGTGCCGATCGCCACCCTACGTCCGGAGCCGATCCCGCTCGACCTGAAGGTCGTCCTCCTCGGCTCGCCGCTCCTGTACCTCCTCCTCTACCAGCTCGACGAAGACTTCCGTGAGCTCTTCAAGGTGAAGGCGGATTTCTCGCCCGAGCTCGACTGGACCGGCGAGCACCACCGCAACTACGCCGCCTTCGTCAGCCGGTGGGTGCGCGACAACGGCCTCCGCCACTTCGACCGGGCGGCGATCGCGAAGCTGATCGAGCAGGGAGCGCGGCTCCGCGAGAGCCAGCGCAAGCTGTCGGCGCGCCTGATCGAGATCTCCGATCTCGTCTCGGAGGCGAGCTTCTGGGCCGAGAAGCAGGGCCATCCGCTCGTACAGGCCGCCGACGTCGACCTCGCGATCCGCAAGAAGGAGTACCGCTCGAACCTGCTCGAGGAACGCGTCCGCGAGCTCATCCGAGACGGCACGATCGTGATTGCGACGGACGGCGAGCGCATCGGCCAGGTGAACGGAATCGCGATCCTCGACCAGGGGGACTACTCGTTCGGTCGTCCGAGCCGGGTGAGCGCCCGCGTGTCGCTGGGGCGAGGCGGTATCGAGAGCATCGAGCGAGAGATCGAGCTCTCGGGACCGATCCACTCGAAGGGCTTCATGATCCTCTCCGGCTACCTCGCGGCGACGTACGCGCAGGACTGGCCGCTCGCCGTCTCCGCGACACTCACCTTCGAGCAGTCGTACGACGAGATAGAGGGCGACTCCGCCTCGTCGACCGAGCTCTACGCGCTTCTCTCGGCGCTGTCGGAGCTCCCCCTCGCGCAGGGCATCGCGGTCACCGGCTCCGTCGACCAGAACGGACAGGTCCAGGCGGTCGGCGGGGTGACGCGGAAGATCGAAGGGTTCTACGCCACCTGCAAAGCGCAGGGCTTGACGGGGGCTCAGGGCGTCATCATCCCGGCGGCGAACGTCCACAACCTCATGCTCGACGAGGAGGTCGTCGACGCCGTGCGCAGCGGGATGTTCCATGTCTGGGCCGTGCGGACGATCGACGAGGGGATCGAGCTCCTCACCGGTGGTCGAGCCGGCCGTCGCCGGTCGGACGGCTCCTATCCACCCGACAGCGTGCACGGTCTCGTCGCGGCGCGCCTCTCGGACTACGCCGAGCGGCTTCGGGCATTCGCGGAGCCCGAGGCCGAGACCGACGGCCGCCCGCACCGGGCGCGGGAAGAGAGGCGTCGATGACAACAGAATCGATCGAAGCACTTATCGGGCGCGGCGAGGAGCAGGGATACCTTCCGCTGTCAGAGATCGAGCTCGTCGCCGGCGAGCTGGATCCGGAGGAGGTCGAAGCCCTCTACGCGCAGCTCGACGCATACGCGATCGAAGTGCGTGACGACTACGGTCGGGAGGAGCCAGGCGAGGTCACGTACGCGAACGGCGACCTTGCGGCGGCGACCGCCGACTCCCTTCAGCTCTTCCTCAACGAGATGTCCCGCTATCCACTGCTGACGGCGAGGGAGGAGATCGAGCTCGCCAAGCGGATCGAGCGCGGAGACCGGCAGGCCAAGGACCGGATGATCAACTCGAACCTCCGCCTCGTCGTCTCCATCGCGAAGCGGTACCAGGGCCACGATCTCGCGCTGCTCGACCTCATCCAGGAGGGCATCCTCGGGCTGATCCGCGCGGTCGAGAAGTTCGACTGGCGCCGGGGCTACAAGTTCTCGACCTACGCCACGTGGTGGATCCGCCAGGCGGTTCAGCGGGGTGTTGCGAACAAGGCACGCACGATTCGCGTGCCCGTGCACGTCCTCGACCAGGAGCGGAGGATCCGTCGCGCCGAGGACAGGCTGGCGACGTCGCTCGGTCGCCCTCCAGAGGATCGGGAGATCGCGCGGGAGCTCGATGTCCCCGTCGCGCAGGTTCGCTCGGTTCGGGAGGCCCCGCGTACCGTGACGAGCCTCGATCGCCCGGTCGGATTGAACGACGGTGTCCCGTTGCACGAGCTCATCCCGGCACCAGAGCTGGAGACGTTCGAGGACGTCGAGGTTCCGCTCCACCTCGAGGCGCTGCGGTCGGCCGTTGCCCGGCTGCCGGACCGCGAGCGTGAGATCATCCTGCTGCGCTACGGGCTCGAGGGCGAGCCGCTCAGCCTCGCCGACATCGGAAGGCGACTCGGGATCACTCGTGAGCGGGTACGGCAGATCGAAACGGAGGCGCTCGAGCGCCTCTCGATCGAGCGCGAGCTCCAAGAGCTTCACGAGCAGGTCGCCTGATCCGTCTCCGTGACAGAGCGGCTGGATGCGCTCTGCCACGTGACGATCTCCCTGCCAGAGCCTTCCCGT